>JBNMNV010000086.1:0-11708 GCA_051278125.1 Polaribacter sp.
GGATATCCGATTTTAATGCACTTTCTACACATTACGGAACGGTTATGTTACCAAGAGGAAATGGAGTATTAGTGACCTATCCTAACAACTCTTATGAGCCATTTGTTTATGATTTAAATGCTAAAAAAGGGATTAAATTTACAAAAGATCTTCAAGATTTATTTAAAGATCTCAAAAAGGCTGATAAAATTGATAAATACAACAAAGATGATCAAATAAAGATTGGTAAAAATTGGTATAATTTTGGAGGTCATTTAGGAGGAGGTGTTTATCCTTTGTATGAAACTGAAAACCCTAAATTATTTGGTTTTCTGTGTTCTTTAGATGGCAGTTTGTTGCGAGCAAGTTCAGATTATAAAGCTATTGGAACCTTTTACAATAATAATTTTCAAGCAATAAGTGACACTGAATCTTTTTGGATAAACCAAAACGGAACTAAATTAAACCAGGTAAAAGAAGAAGCCAAAGACTATTCAGGTAATTCTGAGATTACGAAACTAGTTGCCGGTGGTTTTCATATTATGAAAGAAGGAATCATTATTTTAGGAGAGGAAAAATTAGAGAAAATGTCACTTTTTTTACAAAAATTCCCAAAAAAACAATAATTACTTCCCATAGAAGATATTAACTCAGGTTTTTAGAGGTTGAATACTTATTAGCCATACAATAAGTATTTAACGAAGCAAATTTTACCTGAATGTGGTTTTTTTTCCAAGTCCTTAAGTCTTAATTTTTATTACATTTGTACCGAAATTTAAATGGTATTAAATAAAGATATGAGGAAATTTTTAATCACAATTATACTTATACTGACTTATTCAATAGTTCAAGCACAATCTAATAGAACCCTCGTAAATCGCAGTATAGCAAAAGCCTACAAAACAATAGAAAATAGTATTGACTATCAGGAGGCCCTCCTTTACTTTGAGCAAGCAATTCAGTACAAAAATGTTCTGCTAAGTAGAGAAATGGCAGCTCTGGGTGCATCGATTTACTTTGAAGTGCATCATAAAAGAGCAACTTTAAAAGAGCAATTAGAGTTTTTAGAAAAGGCAAAATTTTATTCTCTGAAATATTTTGATTTATCTAGTAATAAATATTCTAACATATATAAGAATAATGAAGAGATTCTATCTTTAGTATTAAAGAATATTGAAATTTTAAAAAATAAAATTATTAGAGAGAAGGAATTAAGAAGAATAGATTCTTTAAAAACTATCTGGAAAAATAAATCTCTTACGTTAGCTATAAAGGCAGATAACCTTTATAAATTTAATAAAAATGGAATTGCTGTTTACGAAAATAATGGTTTTTTCGGAATTATGACAGATGTGGGAGAAGTGGTTATAGAAGCCTCTGAGTATAAAGATTTTTTAAGTTTTGATGGTTTTATAATTCTTAAAAACGAAAAAGTAAATCCTTCAAAAGTTTATACGTATAATTCAAAAAATAAAATAGGTTTTCAACTCCCTAAAGTATCAGATTTCAATCTGCTTTCTACTCATTTTGGAAACGTAATGTTGCCAAGAGGTAACGGACGATTGGTAACTTATCCTAATAATGCCAGTATGCCGCTAGTATATGATTTAAACGCAAGAAAATATGTTAAGGTTGCTAATGAAATTGAACTTTTAAGAAAATTAAGCAAAGCAGATATTATTGAGAGATATAACAAAAAAGGAAAAGCTAAAATTCATAAAGTTTGGTATAATTTTGGAGGACACCTAGGAGGTGGCATGCACCCAATGTACAGTGAAGAGAATTCTATACTAAAAGGTTTTTTATGCTCGATAGATGGTAGTTTTTTAAAGACAAATACAGAATATCAGTTTTTGGGTATATTTTATAATGATAAATTTGAAGCCATTAAAGATGGTAAGACTTATTGGATTAATAGAAACGGAAGACAAGTTGGAAAAGCAGTTGATATAGCTGATAATTACACAGGAAAATCTAGGATCACAAAACTAGAAAACGGATATTATCAAATCACTAGAGATGGTATGATTGTTTTAGGCGAAGAAAAATTAGAGAAAATGTCTATTTTCTTAAGGAATTTCTCAAAATAAGTAGTGCTTAGTTTTTGTAACAAACCGGAAGTAATTCTCCTTTCATCAAACAAAATCGTGCTAGTTTTTCTGGGGCGATTTTTTTTGTATAATCGATTTCATCAACTTTAAAACCCACTGAACGTAGCTTATCAAAATAATCTAAACCATAGACTCTTACATGGTCATATTGTCCGAATATTTTTGAGCGTTCTTTTCTGTCTGTAATAGAATCATCTTCAAAAGTTGTTTCTCTAGTGATGTCTTGCGGAATTTGAAAGATACCAAACCCACCTTTTTTTAGGACTCTAAATAACTCTTGCATGGCTTTTGTATCCTCTGTAATATGTTCTAAAACATGGTTGCAAAAAACAACGTCAAACGAATTATCTTCAAAAGGTAAATCGCAAATATCAGCTTTTACATCGGCAATTGGAGATTCTAAATCAGAAGTGATATATGCTAGATTCTTCTGTTTTCTAAAGATATCTAAAAAACATTGTTCTGGCGCAATATGAAGTGTTTTTAGTTTTTTTGTAGATGTAAAAAAATCAGTTTCATCTTTTAAAAAAAGCCACATTAATCGATGTCTTTCTAATGATAAAGTTGATGGAGAAAGGGCGTTTTCTCGCTGTTTTCCGTATCCATAAGGTAAAAATTTACGAAAAGACTTTCCGTCTATAGGATCTGTAAATTTATCGCCTTTTAGCGCCAAAGCTAATATTGGACGCACTAAATAGCTTGCTTTGATTAATAAAGGTCTCGGAATTGTATTTAATATGGATTTGAAGATTTTGTTTGACACGGATTTCACAGATTTACACTGATAATACTGTTATAAAATTACTCTTTTATATTTTTAACGATTTTCTTTATAAAGTAAATTACGCATATATTGTTCGCCATTTTTAAATCTATGAAGATCCGTGAAATCGGTATCAAATTTTATAGAATATCACCTAACAATTCTACTGTCTAAACTCATCTTCCTCATCCGTAACAATCCCTAAAGCCTCATTTACGTATTTAAAGGTAGAAAGTAGTTCTGGTTTGCCGTTTACAATAGCAACGTCGTGCTCAAAATGTGCTGACGGTTTGTTGTCTAACGTAGTAATTGTCCAACCATCAGAATGCTGTCTTATTTTTTGAGTTCCCATATTGATCATGGGTTCAATGGCCACAACCATCCCTTCTACAAACTTTTTCCCTCTTCCCCTTTTTCCGTAATTTGGCATTTCAGGGTCTTCGTGCATGGTACGCCCTAAACCATGCCCTACTAACTCTCTTACAACACCATAACCATGGTTTTCTGAGAAATTCTGAATAGCAAAACCAACATCGCCAACTCTATTGCCTGCTTTAAATTCTCGGATACCGACGTATAAACTTTCTTTGGTAACTTCTAATAATCTTTTAGTTGCTGCATCAATTTCGCCAACGGCAAAAGTATATGCATGATCACCATAAAAACCATTTTTTAAAGCACCACAATCTATAGAGATAATATCACCTTCTTTTAAAGGTTCTTTGGTAGGAAATCCATGAACAACTTGAGAATTCGGACTCATACAAAGCGTATTCGGAAAATCGTACAAACCTAAAAAACCGGGTATTGCACCCTGTTCTCTAATAAAATCTTCTGCAAGTTTGTCTAAATACAAAGTGGTTACACCAGGTTTTACTTCTTTGGCAAGCATTCCTAATGTTTTAGAAACGACAAGTGCACTTTCGCGCATTATTTCTATTTCTTCTTTGGTTTTAATTTTAATCATTTTCAAAAATTGAGCTACAAAGTTACTATATTTATTAGGATTTAGTTCTTTGAGGTTGTATAAAGCTAAAGGAAGCTATCAAATACAGATAAGACAGAAATTAAATTTATTGAAAGACATTTTTATCGGTATGCATCCGCATATCTAATTTTAAAAAAGAAGTGCAGCATGCATGAAAATTTATTGGCTTTTATCGTAAGAGTGCTTATAAGGCTGTCCCATAACAATTTTTAAAATATCTTTTTCAAGAGTTTCTCTAGGATATTCCACGAAGCGTCCAACTTCTTTTCCATCTTTTAAGAAGATAAAAGTAGGCACTCTAATGATATCGAATCCTGCTTGCAAATTATCTGGTGTTTTCTTGTTTCTACCCACCGAAATGAGTTCAAAATAAGTCTGATCAAAACCAGTTTCTTCTAAAATCTTATAAAAACGAGGAGTTTCTCTTCTGCTATCCCCGCACCAAGTGCCCAAAAATCCTTTAATTGTAAATTTATTTACTTCTTTTTTGAGCTGTTCAATTACTTTTTGATCTGTTGTGTATTCGTTATATCTGCTGTCAAACCAAGGCTTGAAAGAAGCGTCTTCAAAAGATGATTTATTAGCCACCCCAATTAAATACCCTCTGTCATTTTTTTGAGCATTAACAGGTTTTGCTTTTTCCCTTACAATTTCTTTAATTTTGTTTTCGATTACAGTTTTGTTTTCAATTACAATCTTCTTTTCTGTAGTTGTTTTACTTGAATTACAAGACAAGCATATCATGATTAATAAAAGTAGGAACGTATTTTTTATCATTATAACAGTGATTTTTGTGTCATTTCTTTTGGTTGTGCAACCCCCATAAGATCTAATATTGTTGGAGCAATATCTCCCAAAACTCCACTTTTTATTGATTTTATTTCATCATCAATTAAAATAAAAGGAACAGGATTTGTGGTGTGAGCTGTATGAGGAGAACCATCAGGATTCATCATCGTTTCACAGTTACCATGATCTGCAATTAGTAACGTAGAATAGCCATTTGTTAAACCAGTTTCTATCACTTCTTTTGCACAAATATCAACAGCTTCACAAGCTTTGATTGCCGCATCCATCATTCCTGTATGCCCAACCATATCTCCGTTTGCAAAATTTAAGCAAACAAAATCAGCTAAACCCTTTTCTAAATCATTACACAAAGCATCTTTTAGTTCATATGCAGACATTTCTGGTTTAAGATCATAGGTTGCTACTTTAGGAGAGTTTCTTAAAATACGAGATTCTCCTTCAAAAGGTGCTTCTTGTCCGCCTGAAAAGAAAAATGTTACATGAGGATATTTCTCTGTTTCGGCGATTCTAATTTGTTTTTTACCAGCTTTTGATAAAACTTCACCTAACGTATTTTTAATATTATCGGTATTATAAATTACATTAATGCCTTTAAAAGAAGCATCATATAAAGTCATGGTTGTAAAATATAAATCTAATTTTTTCATTTTAAATTCAGGAAAATCGTTCTGACACAAAGCATTTGTTAATTCCCTTCCACGATCCGTTCTATAATTGAAGAAAATTACGGCATCACCTTCTATTATTTGTGCTTTTGGAGACCCATCTTCATTCGTAATAATAATAGGTTTATGAAATTCATCTGTTAAACCTTTTTTATAGTTTTGTTTGATGGTTGTAATAATATCCGTAGTTTTTGTCCCGACGGCATTTACAATTCCATCATAAGCTTCATGAACACGTTCCCACCTATTATCTCGATCCATGGCATAGTAACGCCCTGTAACTGTCGCTAATTCACCGGTACTTTTTTTCATGTATTCTTGGATTTCGTTGAGAAAAAACGCTCCTGATTTTGGGTCACAATCTCTACCGTCCGTAAAAGCGTGTAAATAGACATTATCAGCATTTTGTTCTTTTGCTACATCTAACAATCCTTTTAAATGGTCTATGTGAGCATGAATTCCACCATTAGAAACTAAGCCTAATAAATGAATGTTTTTATTATTTTCTTTGGCATATTTAAAAGTGTCTAAAAGTACTTTTTCCTGTCCTAGCGTTTTTTCTTTAACCGCTTTATTAATTCTAGCCAAATTTTGATACACAATTCTACCAGCACCTAAATTCATGTGGCCAACTTCAGAATTGCCCATTTGACCTTCAGGTAACCCTACATGTTCTCCATCAGTTCTCAATTGTGCATTAGGGTATTTATCATATAACGAATTGATGAAAGGTGTTTTAGCATTATAAATTGCGGATACTTTGGGGTCTTGTGTAATTCCCCATCCGTCTAAAATCATTAAGATAACTTTCTTGTTCATTTGTCTATATTAATTAGTAAAAGTAAGAAAGATTTTGAAGGTATGCTTATTTTTTTACGAAAGCGATAAAGTAACCATTTCTATATTATTGCTATTATAATTTGTTAACATAAGCTTACAAATTGAGGTTTATAATGCCGTGTAAGTAAATTGAATTATTTTTTGATTCATTGAAATTAAAAAATAATTAGCATGGCTTTGTTAGGGTACTTTTTTTAAATAAAAAGTAGGCGAAAAAGAAACGATTTATTGTGGTTTTATATGTCAAAAATGGTGTTAAGAGTTCTTTTAGAGAATTAATCGGTAAAAGTTAAAACACTGTTAAAGATCTTCTTTTCTTGAAACATAAGTTGTTTTTCTTGGTCTATTAAATATAAACAAACACAGTTTAAAACTGTAAAAAATCAATCTATCATGAAAAAAATCATTCTTTCTGCCATTATCTGCTTATTGATGACATCAACTTCTACAAATGCAATTACAAAAAAATCAGAAGTAAAAATTAAGCCAATTGAAAAAACGTATTACGACGTAAATGCTTTTTGTAAGCTGATACAAATGGGAAATTACGAAGCTGTAAAAACTTTAATTGAAAAAGGTGAAGATGTAAATAAAAAATCGAATGGTTTAACACCTTTGATGTTTGCAGCAAGACATAACAAATCAAAAATCGCAAAATTATTAATTGATAATGGTGCAAAATTAAAAATAAAAGCCACTAATGGAGCTAGAATGACTGCTCTAGAAATGGCAGAAAGATCTAAAGCTTTTGATGCTGTAAAAGTTATCAAAGAAGCACTTTAGTTATAATTATTTTTGAATTAATTAGAAAACTGCTTGAAAAGGCAGTTTTTTTATGCTCAAAATTTTAAAAAGTACATTGAAAAATATAGTCTATTTGTAATAAATACAACATTTTTAACAAATTGAATTTCACTTTCTTTTGAAGTCTTTTTCTATTTTTTTTGGCTTATTATTTTAAAAAGAAACAAGAATTTCTTTCTCTTGTTTAAATGATTTTATTTTCTTGAATATAGATTTATGTTCTATTTATGAAACTTGCAACTATTTACGATATGAGTCGTTTAGCAATATTTCTTATCGATAAAACAAGGTACATCTTTAAATATTACAATTGTGTTTTCATTAATAAAAAGTTATTATTATTCTCAAATTAATTTTTAACTGGAATGAAAGTATAAATCCATTGCAAAATTCGTAAATTTACACTCAAAATTTATCATCTTTTTAATGGAAACTCATTTTGAAATTAATAACGTTACTGCCAAGTTGCCTAAACACCTGCATAAATTTGTTGTAAAGCAGCCTTATCAAGAATACACTTCTCAAAATCAAGCGGTGTGGCGGTATGTAATGAGAATGAATGTTGATTATTTGAGCAAAGTTGCACACAAATCGTATATTCCTGGACTGGAAAAAACAGGGATTTCTCCAGAAAACATTCCTCATATGGAGGGTATGAATAGGATTTTAAAAGAAATTGGGTGGGCTGCAGTGTCGGTAGATGGTTTTATTCCGCCGAATGCTTTTATGGAATTTCAAGCGTATAATGTTTTGGTGATTGCTTCCGATATGAGAACTATAAATCATATAGAATATACCCCTGCACCAGATATTATTCATGAAGCTGCAGGGCATGCACCAATAATTGCAAATCCTGAATACGCCGAGTATTTAAGACGTTTTGGTGAAATTGGAAGCAAGGCAATTTCGTCTGCCAAAGATTATGAGATGTATGAAGCAATTCGACTATTATCTATCTTAAAAGAGAACCCGAATGCTACTCAAAAAGAAATTGATGATGCCCAAGAAAAAGTAGAATGGCTACAAGAGAATATGGGAGAATTATCTGAAATGGCGCAAATAAGAAACTTACATTGGTGGACTGTAGAGTATGGGTTAATTGGAAGTTTGGAGCATCCTAAAATATATGGAGCAGGTTTGCTTTCTTCGATAGGAGAAAGTGCTTGGTGCATGCAGTCTCAAGTAAAAAAAGTTCCGTATTCGATCAATGCAGCAACCATTAATTTTGATATTACAAAGCCACAACCTCAATTGTTTGTAACGTCAGATTTTGCCTACTTAAGCCTGGTTTTAGATGAATTTGCAAATACAATGGCATTAAGAACGGGTGGTTTAAAAGGAGTTCAGAAACTCATAAATTCTGAAAATTTAGGCACTATAGAATTAACCACAGGTATTCAAATATCGGGGGTCTTTACAAACGTTATTCAATATAAAAATAACAAAGTTGCGTATTTTCAAACAACAGGAAAAACTGCTTTGGCGAATAGAGATAAGGAGTTAATTGGTCACGGTATCTCAAGGCATCCAGCTGGTTTTGGGAGTCCGGTTGGTAAATTAAAAGGAATTAATTTACCTATTGAAGATATGAGTCCTAGAGATTTAAAAGCATACGGAATCTACGAAGGTGAATTCATGACATTGGAGTTCGAAAGTGGTGTTATTGTAAAAGGAAAAGCAATTACTGGAACAAGAGATTTAAGAGGTAAAATACTCATTATTACTTTAGATGATTGCACAGTAAGTTATAAAGACCAAATTCTTTTTAAACCTGAATGGGGTTTATATGATATGGCAATTGGTAAAGAAGTAATTTCAGCATACTCCGGTGCCGCAGATGTAGCTTCTTTTGATGATTACAGCAAAGTTTCTGAAATAAAAACACATAAAATATCCTATTCTGAATCAGAGAAAGAACGCTATGTTTTATATAGTAAAGTAAGAGAAATGAGAGTACAAAATTCTGTAACTGAAGCAAAAATCATAGTAATATTAAATCATTTAAAACTAAAATTTTCGAATGATTGGTTGTTGCTTTTAGAATTGTATGAATTAGCTTTAAATCATAATTTTTCGATTAAAAGTAATCTATTAAACATCTTAAAAGATTTAAAAAGTAATAAAAGTTACACAGCACTTATAGAAAATGGCTTAAATTTGCATCAAAATTAAAAAAAAATCACATGGGGTTATTTGACATGTTTAAAAGAAAAGATATGAGTATTGAAATTAAAGAGTATTTAGAAAAAGGTGCCGTTGTTTTAGATGTTAGAACCCTAATGGAGTGGAATGATGGTCATATAAAAGGGGCTAAACACATCGTTTTAAATTTAATTCCTTTAGAGATTGACAAGATAAAGTCTTGGGATAAACCAATTATCGCGGTTTGTAAAAGTGGAGGTAGAAGCGGACAAGCAACGCAGTTCTTAAAGCAAAATGGTATCGATGTAATTAATGGTGGTCCTTGGCAAAATGTGGATCAACATTTATAATAAGTCAAATTAAGTTTCTTTTTTTAGCTTTCATTACAGCTTCCATTTTGCTGTGAACTTGTAATTTTTTGTAGATATTTTCAATATGCTTTCTTACAGTAAAAGGAGATATAATTAAATTGTCTGCTATTTTATTATAGTTTAAACCTTTGCTTAATTGAAGTAGAATTTCTGTTTCCCTTTTGGTAAGTTTAAATTCATTTTTTTTTGTGAAATTTTCCTCTAAAGCAATCGGATTTCTTAATAAATTTAAGGTTTTAAGGGCGATACTTGGTGTCATTGGTGCACCACCTTCTGTTACTTCTAAAATACTTTTATGTAATTTTTGGGCATCAATTTCTTTTAATAAATAGCCATTTGCACCTGCTTTTATGGCATTAAAAATATAATCGTCATCATCTAAAACTGTGAGCATAATTACTTTTATTTGAGGATACCTGTTTTTTATGAGTTCAGTGGCTTTTATACCATCCATTACCGGCATTTGTATATCCATTAAAATAATATCTACTTGATGATTTTCTTCTAGTTTACCAATTAATTCTGCACCATTATTTGCGTGAAACTTTATAGAAATATCATCAAAAAAGGATAGTTTTTCTTGAATAGCTTTTAGTAAAAAGTGATTATCTTCTGCAATACAAATTTTTATACTCATAATCGGGTTGGTTTATTTCTTAAAAATAACAAATATTTTGAAAGCTTGTTATACGTCATTTGTCGTATTTTTTAATGAAACACTTAAAGTAATTTGTGTTCCTTTTTCTTTTTTTGAGTTGATGTTTATTGAGCCTTTAATTTCACTAATTCTTTTTCCCATATTATTTAAACCATTACCTAAATCAACAGTTTTTATATCAAAACCTTTTCCGTTATCAAAAATTGAAACCAAAAGATTTTGATTCTTTTCTGATAGTTTAATTACAATTTTGTTAGCATCTGCATATTTTATAGCATTGTTAATTGCTTCTTGAATTATTCTAAAAACATTCATTCCTTTTAAAGAAGAAATAGAGGTTTTACTAGTGATTTCTTGCTGAATATCAAATTCAATATTTTCTGCAGCAGATTTTGCTTTTTCTATAAATGATAAAACTCTTACATGCAGATCTTCAATAGAAATTTCGCTCTTATTCATTGCCCAAATTGTATCTCTCAATTGATAAATGGTTTCTGATGTAAATGAACTAATGCTAGATAGTTTGTCTTTTAATTTAGTGTTTACATTTTTCGAAAGATACTTTAAATTATCTATTGAAGAAATGATAAAAGTTAGTTGAGAGCCAATATTATCATGTAAATCTCTAGATATCCTTAGACGTTGTTCTTGTAATCTATTTTGTGTTTTTATAATTGATAGCGCATCTTTTAAATCAATTTCTTTAAGTAATTGTTCTCTTTTAAGTTGATTTCTTTTGTAGATGCTAAAGAAAATAATTGCTAAAAGTATTAAAGCAGATGCTAAAAGTATTGCAAATAGACTTCTATTTTTTATAACTAATTTTTGCTGTGCAATTTCCTTTTCTTTTTCTGTAGTTTCAAATTTAATTTCTAATTCTGCAATTTTAGAGTTTGTATCTTTGTTTAAAGTACTGTCTTTTAATTTTGTAAATTTTTTATAATATTTAAAAGCATTTTCATAATCAGATTTTTGTTCATAGCTTTTATATACATATTCTGTGGCGTATTTTCTTAGAGGATAATAAGAGTTTTTAATTGCTAATTTTTCCGCTTTACTAAAATAATCAATTGCAGTTTTAAATTCATTTTTAGCAAAATATAAATCACCCAAATACAGATAACTATCTGTAATTCCATATGTATCATTTCGTTTTTGCCTTATAAATAATGCTTTTTTTAAAATCTTTTCAGCTTGCGTAAATTGTTGTTGTTTTAAATACACTTCTGCAATATGAGTTAGTGCAAAAGGAATACCAATACTATCTTTATTTTTTAAGCAAATATTTAAAGATTTTTTATGGTAAATTAATGCACTATCTAACTGATTTTCTCTGTGTTTTAAAACACCATAATTATTGTAGGCTCCAGATAACTTTAATGATTTAGGTAAATCCTTTTCTAAAGCTTTAATGCCTTTATTCATGTAGAAAATAGCTCTTTCTAAATCCCTGTTTTTTAGTTGCCAACCTAAATTAATGTATGTGTTTGCAAAGTTTTCTATGTCATTAATCTGTTCAAATATTTCACCAGCTTTTAAAGTATTTTTGATAGAAAGTACTGCTTTTGAAGAAAAAT
>JBNMNV010000087.1:0-11408 GCA_051278125.1 Polaribacter sp.
ATAATTTTAAACCCGAAAAAAGCACAAGCATCTAGTCCGGATCCAGTAGGCGGAGGTTTTGATTAAAGAACTTCTTTTTAAACAAAAAGCTACATTGCTTTTAAAAACCTCACAGATTGTAAAAATTTGTGAGGTTTTGTATGAAGTACAAATTCCTATTATCAATAATACCTAATTATTTTATAATCGAACAAACAATCTTCTAAAACTTGTCCATTACCAATATTATGTACAATCAGAAAACGTTTACCATCTTTAGATTTTTTATTTACTATAATTCTGGTATGTGTAATTGCACCACCTAAATTCCAGCAAACAATATCTCTTGGAATGTAATTTTTCAGGTTTTAGGTGATTGTTTTCATAAAACCTTCCTTCTGTGAAAATTAATAGGGACTTTTTCTTTTTTATTTAGGACTATAAACAGCACATGGAATAATCATTTCTTCTAAAGAAACCCCGCCATGTTGATAAGTGTTTTTGTAATATTTTACAAAATGATTAAAGTTATTTGGGTAGGCGAAAAACAAATCTTCTTTGGCAAAAATAAAGGGACTGTTCATAGCAACTGTAGGTAAAAAAATATCTTTAGGATTCCTAACAGCATAGACATCCTTCTCTTCATAGCTCAAGCTTCTACCTGTTTTATAACGTAGGTTAGAGCTGATGTTTTTATCGCCAATTACTTTCGTTGGGTGCTTGCAGTTAATCGTTCCATGATCTGTGGTAATAATTAATTTCTGACCTAATTGTTGTGCTTTTTGAATGATTTCAAATAGGGGAGAGTTCTTAAACCAACTTAAAGTAAGACTTCTGTAGGCTTTGTCATCACCGGCTAATTCTTTAATAACTTCCATTTCTGTTTTAGAATGAGAGAGTGTATCTACAAAATTATACACCAATGCGGTTAGATCGTTTTGTTTCGTGCCGTTAAAATTATCAGCTAATTCTTTACCACTTTTAAGTGATGTTATTTTATAATATTCATGTTTTATATCCAATCCCAAACGCTTTATTTGAGCGGATAAAAAATCATTTTCATACAAATTCATGCCACCTTCATCGGTATCATTTTTCCAAAAATTAGGATGTCTTTTTTCCATTTCAGAGGGCATCAATCCAGAAAATATAGCATTTCTAGCATATTGAGTTGCGGTAGGTAAAATAGAAAAATAAGAATGTTCTCGATCTTTCTTGTAATGATTATTAATTAAAGGTTCTAAAATACGATATTGATCATAGCGTAAATTATCAATTACCACCCATAAAACACTTTGCTCTTTGCCTAATTCTGGAACTACATAGTCTTTAAATAATGTATGAGAAAAAGTAGGTTTATCATGAGCGGTTAAAAAGTCTTCATAATTCCTTTTTATAAATTTAAAGAATTGATTATTGGCCTCTTGTTTCTGACTTTCTAAAATACCCAACATACCTGGGTCACTAATGTTTTCTAATTCTAATTCCCAATGAATCAATTTTTTGTAAAGCTCAATCCAATCTTCATAAGAGTTTGTCATGGCCAAATCCATCGATATTTTTCTAAACTCTTGCTGATAATTTGAAGTGGTTTTTTCTGAAATTAACCTAGAATGATCTAAATTCTTTTTCAAACTCAATAAAATCTGACTAGGATTTACAGGTTTTATCAAATAATCTGCAATTTTAGAACCAATGGCTTCTTCCATAATATATTCTTCCTCACTTTTTGTGATCATTACAACAGGCAAATTTGCTTGTTTTTGTTTAATTTCAGCAAGTGTTTCTAAACCTGTTAATCCTGGCATGTTTTCATCTAAAAAAACGATATCAAAATTTTCTTCAGCTACTAAATCAATAGCATCAGCACCGTTTGTGCAGGTCGTAACTTTATAATTTTTGCGTTCTAAAAAAAGGATATGGGGTTTTAATAACTCTATTTCATCATCTACCCATAAAATTTGTATACCGCCCATAATTCAATTTTAGATTTTCTATTTAACTCTAAATGTACAGTTTTGTTCTATTTTGAGGTGTATTAAAATGATAAAATATTGCCAAAAAAAATATTGTTCGTACTTTGCGGTAGATTGATAAAACAAGTCTTTTGAACAAAAAAAAACCAAATAAATTAAAAGTTTTAAATGATCCGATTTATGGATTTATTCAAATTCCGAATTCTTTAATTTTTGATATTATAGAACATCCTTATTTTCAGCGCTTAAGAAGAATTGCACAAATGGGTTTTTCTAACTTAGTATATCCAGGAGCAAATCATACTCGTTTTAATCATGCTTTAGGTTGTATTCATTTAATGCAAAAAGCAGTTAGGGTTTTACGATTTAAACAAATTAGTATTTCTAAAGAAGAAGAAAATGCTTTGTGTATTGCTATTTTATTGCATGATATAGGTCACGGTGCTTTTTCTCATGCGTTAGAGCACAGTATTGTTAGTGGTATCTCTCATGAAGAAATATCACTTAAATTTATGAACAGCTTAAATAACGAATTTGATGGAAAATTAACACTGGCTATCGAAATATTTGAAGGAAAATATCCGCGTAAATTTTTATGTCAATTAATTTCTAGTCAGTTAGATATAGATCGATTAGATTATTTAAAAAGAGATAGTTTTTATACGGGTGTTGCTGAAGGGAATATTTCATCAGATAGATTAATTGTGATGATGAATGTAAAAGACGATGCATTGGTTATTGAGCAAAAAGGTATTTATTCTGTAGAGAAATTTTTAGTGGCTAGAAGGTTAATGTATTGGCAAGTATATTTGCATAAAACAGGTTTAGTTGCAGAAAATATCTTGGTAAATGTATTAAAGCGAGCTAAAGAACTTGCCGAAACAGGAAGCGATTTGTTTGCAAGCACTTCTTTAAAATATTTTTTATACAATCAAATAAATAAAGAGAATTTTACAAATGAAACTTTAGAAATGTTTTCTAATTTAGATGATTATGATATTTTATCTGCAATAAAAGAATGGACCAATCATAGTGATAAAGTACTTTCTTTATTATCTAAAATGATTGTAGATAGAAAGTTATTACGCGTAGAAATTCAGAAAGATTTTTTTGATGACTTACAGATTCGTAAAAAACGAGATAAGTTTGCTAAAAGATTGGGGATTTCTAAAGATGAAATAAATTATTTTGTGTTTACTCAAGAAATTACAAACCAAGCCTACAATTTAAACGAACCTATTTTTATCTTAAATAAAAAAGGAAAAATAAAGGATATTGCGAAGGCTTCTGATCAATTAAATTTACAGGCACTCACAAAACCTGTGGTAAAATACGTTATTTGTTACCCAAAGTAAAATGATATTAGCCAAATACCTTTAATTTTTATACTTTTGCCTTTAATGAAATTTACAGCACAACAAATAGCCGATATTTTAGAAGGAGAGGTTCAAGGGAATCCTGATCAAGAAGTTTCTAAGTTATCTAAAATAGAAGAAGGGGAAAAAGGTTCACTAAGCTTTTTATCAAACCCTAAATATAATTCATTCTTATATTCAACAAATGCTTCAATTGTCATTGTTAATAAGAGTTTTAAGCCAGAAAAAGAAATTGATGCAACGCTTGTAAAAGTAGAAGATGCCTATCAATCTTTTTCAAAATTACTAGAATTTTACAACAAAGTAAAAAACAATAAAATAGGCCGAGAAACACCTCACTTTATATCAAAGTCTGCAAAGATTGGTAATGATGAATATTTAGGAGCTTTTTGTTATATAGGAGACAATGTTGTTATTGGGCATAATGTTAAAATATATCCTCACGTTTACATCGGTGATAATGCGGTAATTGGTGACAATACTACTATTTTTTCTGGGGTAAAGATTTATTCAGAAACCCAAATAGGGAAACATTGTAACATACATGCGGGCAGTATTATTGGCGCTGACGGATTTGGTTTTGCACCCAACGACAAAGGAGAGTTTACAGCCATTCCTCAAATAGGAATTGTAATCATAGAAGATTATGTAGATATAGGGTCTGCATCAACCATAGATAGAGCTACTTTAGGAGCAACAATTATAAGAAGAGGTGTAAAACTCGATAATCAAATACAAATTGCGCATAATGTAGAAATTGGCAAAAACACTGTAATTGCTGCTCAAACAGGGATTGCAGGCTCTTCAAAAATTGGTGAAAATTGCATGATTGGTGGTCAAGTTGGTATCGCAGGTCATATTAAAATAGGCAACAACGTTAAAATTTTAGCACAGGCTGGAATTTCAAAAAATATAAAAGAGAATACCATTGTAAATGGTACCCCTGCTTTTAAAGTGCAAGATTTTAATAAAAGTTATGCGCTTTTTAAAAATTTACCCAGTATAGTAGCAAAAATAAATCAATTAGAAAAAGAGTTGAAGACTCAAAATAAATTACAATGAGTAAGAAACAAAAAACAATAAAAACAGAAATTACGTTAACAGGTGTAGGTTTGCATACGGGTAATAAAGTTTCTATGACATTAAAGCCAGCGCCCATAAATCATGGTTTTGCTTTTAGCAGAGTAGACTTAGAGGGTTCGCCAACAATTGAAGCGAAAGCGGAATATGTGGTAACAACTCAGAGAGGTACAAACCTAGAGAAAAATGGTGTTAAAATACAAACTTCAGAGCACGTTTTAGCCGCAGCAGTTGGTTTGGATATCGATAATTTATTGATAGAAGTTGATGCTTCTGAACCACCTATTATGGATGGTTCTTCAAAGTATTTTATAGAAGCTTTAGAGAAAGCTGGCATAAAAGAACAAGACGCTTATATTGAAGAGTATGTTGTTAAAGAAATTATTTCTTATAAAGATGAGATTACGGGAAGCGAAATTATTTTAATGCCATCAGATGAATATCAAATAACAACAATGGTAGATTTTGGAACTAAAATTTTAGGAACCCAAAACGCTACCTTGTGTAAAATGGCTGATTTTAAAGAAGAAATAGCAAATGCTAGAACTTTCAGCTTTTTGCATGAAATTGAAATGTTATTAGAAAATGATTTGATAAAAGGAGGAGATCTAAACAATGCAATTGTTTATGTTGATAAGGAATTGTCAGAGAGTACAATGCAAAAATTAAAAGCAGCATTTAAAAAAGATAATATTTCTGTAAAACCTAACGGAATTTTAGACAACCTTACGTTGCGTTGGGCAAATGAAGCTGCTCGTCATAAATTACTAGATGTTATTGGTGATTTAGCATTAGTGGGTACTAGAATTAGAGGAAAAGTAATTGCTAACAAACCGGGTCATTTAGTCAATACACAGTTTGCAAAAAAATTAGCAAAAATTATAAAAGTAGAAAAGAGAAACTACGTTCCTCAATACGATTTAAATCTGCCCCCTTTATTAGATATTCATCAAATAATGGATATTTTACCTCATAGACCACCTTTTTTATTGGTGGATAGAGTTTTAGAGCTCTCAGATAAACATGTTGTTGGTATGAAAAACGTCACAATGAACGAAGGTTTTTTTGTTGGGCATTTTCCAGGGGCTCCTGTAATGCCAGGTGTTTTACAGGTAGAGGCAATGGCGCAATGCGGAGGTATTTTGGTTTTAAGTACGGTTCCAGATCCAGAAAATTACTTAACATATTTTATGAAAATGGACAATGTTAAGTTCAAGCAAAAGGTATTGCCTGGAGATACATTAATTTTTAAATGCGAATTAATTACACCAATAAGAAGGGGAATTTGTCACATGCAAGCCTATGCGTATGCAAACGGTAAATTGGTTGCAGAAGCAGAATTAATGGCACAAATAGCTAGAAAAAAATAAAATATGAATCAACCTTTAGCCTATGTGCATCCTCAAGCGAAAATAGCGAGAAACGTCGTAATAGAGCCTTTTACAACCATACATAATAATGTTATTATAGGTTCTGGAACTTGGATTGGTTCTAATGTAACCATTATGGAAGGAGCAAGAATTGGTAAAAATTGTAGAATTTTTCCCGGATCAGTGATTTCTGCAATTCCTCAAGATTTAAAGTTTAATGACGAAGAAACTATTGTAGAAATTGGTGATAATGTTACCATTAGGGAGTGTGTTACCATAAATAGAGGAACATCAGACAGAATGAAAACAACGATTGGTGATAATTGTTTAATTATGGCTTATTGTCATATTGCGCATGATTGTTTTGTAGGAGAGAATTGTGTTTTTTCAAATAATACAACTTTGGCGGGTCATGTTACTATCGGCGATAATGTTGTTTTAGCGGGAATGGTTGCGGTGCATCAATTTGCTTCTGTTGGTAAACATGCTTTTGTAACAGGTGGCTCTTTGGTTAGAAAAGATGTACCACCTTATGTAAAAGCAGCCAGAGAGCCTTTATCTTATGTAGGGATTAACTCTGTAGGGTTAAGACGAAGAGGTTATTCTACAGAAAAAATTAGAGAAATTCAAGATATATTTAGAATCCTTTTTCAAAGAAACTATAACAATTCTCAAGCAATTGATATTATAGAAGCAGAAATGGAAGCTACTCCAGAGCGTGATGAAATCATTCAATTTATAAAAGATTCTCATAGAGGAATAATGAAAGGATATTTTAAAGCTAACTAGGCTTTATTTTTTAAATTTAATAAAACAAAAAAATTAATGGCAACAACATCGGATATTAGAAACGGTTTATGTATTAGATATAATAATGACATTTATAAAATTATTGAATTTTTACATGTAAAACCAGGTAAAGGTCCAGCTTTTGTAAGAACAAAATTAAAAAGTGTTACTAATGGTAAAGTTGTAGATAACACATTTCCTGCAGGGAGAAAAATTGATGATGTGAGAGTAGAAACACACAAATTTCAATTTTTATATCATGATGGAGAATTTTATCACTTTATGAATGAAGTTGATTATACACAAATAAGATTATTAGAAGCGGCTTTAGATACTCCAGAATTAATGAAAGAAGGAGAGATCGTAACTATTATTATAAACTCTGAAGATAACATGCCACTTTCAGTAGAAATGCCTCAAAGTGTTATTTTAGAAGTTACTCATGCAGAGCCAGGTGTAAAAGGGAATACAGCTACAAATGCAACAAAACCAGCAACTGTAGAAACTGGAGCTAGTGTAAACGTGCCTTTATTTATTAATGAAGGGGATAAAATAAAAATAGAAACGACAAAAGGAACTTACCAAGAACGTATTAAAGACTAAAAGCAATGTTGCTTTTAGTATTAGCCTCTTGGGAATGATCTTAAGCTAATAGCGCCTATTGAATATGAAATTCAAAAAAATACAGACACTTCAACAAATAGCATCACTATTACAAGTAGATTTTATTGGTGATAAAAATTTTCAGATTTCTGGTATAAATGAAATCCATGTTGTTGAGCAAGGAGATATTGTTTTTGTAGATCATCCTAAATATTATGATAAGGCACTAAAATCTGCCGCAACTACCATTTTAATTAATAAAAAAGTAGATTGCCCAGAAGGTAAAGCTTTGTTGATTTCTGATGATCCTTTTAGGGATTTCAATAAATTAACGAAACATTTTAATCCTTTTTTAGCATCGAAAGAAAGTATTGCTGAAAGCGCAGTTATTGGTGAGGGAACAATTATTCAGCCAAACGTGTTTATAGGCAATCATGTTATCATTGGTAAGGATTGTGTAATTCACCCAAATGTAACAATTTATGATAACTCAGTTATTGGAAATAATGTAACCATTCATGCAAACACAGTTTTAGGAGCAGATGCTTTTTATTATAAAAATAGAACAACAGGATTTGATAAACTCCTTTCAGGAGGAAGAGTTGTTATAGAAGATCATGTAGATTTAGGGGCATCTTGTACTATCGATAAAGGAGTTACGGGTGATACCAGGATTAAAGAAGGAACAAAAATAGATAACCAAGTTCATGTTGGTCATGATACCGTTATTGGTAAAAAGTGTTTGATAGCATCTCAAACCGGAATTGCAGGCTGTGTAATTATTGAAGACGAGGTTACTATTTGGGGACAAGTGGGCACAAATAGTGGAATTACTATTGGCAAGGGCGCTGTGATTTTGGGACAAACAGGAGTCACAAAATCAGTTTTAGGAGGTAAAAGTTATTTCGGAACACCAGTTTCGGAATCTAGAGAAAAATTAAAAGAAATGGCAGAAATTAAACGTTTTTTAAAAGAGAGAAAAAACTCATAAAAGAAAATATTTATTTTCTTTTTTTAAAAACGAACAAAGAACTATTTTTGCATCACAAATAAAAAAGACAAACCATGAGTGTTTTAGTAAATAAGAATTCAAAAATTATTGTACAAGGTTTTACAGGTAGTGAAGGTACTTTTCACGCTGGTCAAATGATTGATTATGGAACAAACGTTGTTGGAGGTGTAACTCCAGGAAAAGGTGGTCAAGAACATTTAGGTAAACCAGTTTTTAATACAGTTGCAGAATCTGTAGAAAAAGTAGGAGCAGACACTTCTATTATATTTGTACCGCCAGCTTTTGCGGCAGATGCAATTATGGAATCTGCAGATGCAGGTATTAAAGTAATAATTTGTATTACTGAAGGAATTCCTACGGCAGACATGGTTAAAGTAAAAGCATATATTGCGAATAAAGATACAAGATTAGTAGGGCCTAACTGCCCGGGTGTTATTACACCAGGGGAAGCAAAAGTGGGTATTATGCCAGGTTTTATCTTTAAAAAAGGAAAAGTAGGTATTGTTTCTAAATCAGGAACGTTAACCTATGAAGCTGCTGATCAAGTAGTGAAACAAGGATTCGGAATTACAACAGCTATTGGTATTGGTGGAGACCCAATTATTGGAACAACCACAAAAGAAGCCGTAGAAATGTTAATGAATGACCCAGAAACAGAAGCAATTGTAATGATTGGTGAAATTGGTGGTAATTTAGAAGCAGAAGCTGCGCAATGGATTAAAGCGGATGGAAATAGAAAGCCAGTTGTTGGTTTTATCGCTGGTCAAACTGCACCTGCAGGAAGAACCATGGGACATGCCGGCGCTATTGTTGGTGGAGCAGATGATACTGCACAAGCAAAAATGAAAATTTTAGCAGAAAATGGTATTCATGTGGTAAGTTCTCCTGCAAAAATTGGTGAAATGGTTGCTAGTGTTTTAAAATAAATTCTTAGATTTATTTAAAGAAAATACTGTTAAATTTTTGTTAAATAATATTGTTAAATCCATCTAATTTAGGAATTAGATGGATTTTCATTTTTTAACCAAAAAAACAAGTATTATTATGAGACAAATTAAGTTGCTAATATGCAGTATTTTACTAATTACATTGGTAAGCTGTAAAACAGAAAAAGAACAAAGTTATCTAGTTTCTTCCCAGAAAGACTCGAATGGATTTAGTTACGAAACTGTAGAAAATGATCCAACAGGATTACGTTTGTACACTTTAGAGAATGGCTTAAAAGTATATTTAAGTAAAAATACTGATGAACCAAAAATTCAAACATTTATTGGTGTTAGAGCAGGTTCTAAATATGATCCATCTGATAATACTGGGTTAGCTCATTATTTAGAGCATATGGTTTTTAAAGGAACTGATAATATTGGTACTCAAGACTATGAAAAGGAGGAAATATATTTAAAAAGGATATCTGACTTATTTGAAGCTCATAAAGCAGAAAATGATCCTGAAAAGAAAATTACTATTTATAAAGAAATAGATAAAGTTTCTTTAGAAGCATCTAAATTTTCTATAGCCAATGAATATGATAAAATGGTTAGTTCTTTGGGATCTGAAGGAACTAATGCATTTACATCAAATGAACAAACTGCCTATGTTAACAAAATTCCTACAAACGAGTTAGATAAATGGTTAAAGGTAGAAAGTGAACGTTTCAGTAAACTTGTTTTACGTCTATTTCACACAGAATTAGAGGCTGTTTTTGAAGAATTTAATAGAGGTCAGGATAGTGATAATAGAAAAGTAAATTTTGCAGTATTAGAAGGGCTATTTCCAAATCATCCTTATGGAACACAATCTACAATTGGTAAATCAGAGCATTTAAAAAACCCTTCAATGGAAGCAATACATAATTATTTTAATAAATATTATGTACCTAATAATATGGCAATAATTTTAGTAGGAGATATAGACTTTGAGGAAACAATTAATAAAGTAAATAATGCTTTTGGTGATTATAAAAATAAAGAAGTTACTCATCCAGAATTTCCAGATGTTATTCCGTTGACAAAACCTTTAAAAAAGAAAGTTTATGGGCCTACATCAGAATCTGTTCACATTGCATTTAGAACAGAAGGAAAAGGATCAAAACATGAAGTTATAACAACTTTAATAGATTATATGTTAGCAAATTTTCAGGCAGGTTTAATAGACTTAAATTTAAATCAAAAACAATTGTTACAAAGAGCATCTTCTTATGCTAATTTTGATAATGATTATGGTTTTCACGTATTATATGGTATGCCAAAGGAAGATCAAACTTTAGATGAAGTAAAAGAATTATTACTTGGTCAGTTAGAAAATATTAAAAATGGAGAATTTGATGAATGGTTAATAGAAGCTGTTGTAAACGATTTAAGCTTATCAAAAATTTATCAATATGAAAATTCAGCTGGAACTGCATTTGCATATTTAGATGCTTTTGTAGGGTTTCAAGATTGGGAAAGTCGTTTAAGAATGTTGGATGATATGAGAAAAATAACCAAACAAGAGGTAATGGATTTTGCAAATAATATATATAATGACAATTATGTAGAAGTTCACAAAATTAAAGGAGAAGACAAATCTATTGCTAAAGTTAAAAATCCAGGAATTACACCAATAGAGCTTAATAGGGATAAAGAATCCGATTTCTTAAAAGCATTTAATAAATTAGAATCTAATGAATTAAAACCACAATTTGTAGATTATAAATCAGCTATTAAGGAAACCAAAACATATAATAATATTAAAGTTTCTTATGTAGTTAATGAAAATAATGATTTGTTTGATTTGGATATTATTTTTGATTTAGGAAGTGATAACGATAAAAAATTAACCTTAGCAGTTGGTTATTTAGAGTATATAGGAACTGATAAATATTCTGCTGAAGAGTTAAAACAAGAGTTTTACAAATTAGGCGTTTCATATTTTGTAAGTACAAGTAATGATAGAACTATCATAAGGTTAAATGGTTTAAAAGAAAATTTATCTAAAGGGTTAGAGTTGTTTGAACAACTTTGGGACAACGCAAAAGCAGATCAGATTACCTATAATAAATATGTAGAAAGCATTTATAAAGGACGTGAAGATGGAAAAACACAAAAAGGAAATATTCTAAGAAATGGATTAATGAATTATGGTAAATATGGTGAAGATTCTCCATTAAGAGACATTATGCAAATAGATGAGTTAAAAGCAATTGATCCAAATGAATTAGTAGCTTTAATAAAAGACCTGAAAA
>JBNMNV010000088.1:0-11380 GCA_051278125.1 Polaribacter sp.
GTTCAAAAATATGTTCAAAAATATGTTCAAAAGTAATTTATTAATTTGAATGTTAAATAAAATCAATCATTGGTATATAATTATTATTTTAGTGGAACTAACCAATAGCATTAAAATGAAATTCAATAAACACTTTTACAAATTTTTCTTGGCTTTAATGATATGTCAAACGACCATGGCGCAAGATTATTATTTTAAAGACAAAGCACCTTTTAATGCTGATATTCCAACTCCTGAAGAATTTTTAGGGTATGAAATTGGAGAACATCATACAAGACATGATTTAATTGTTGCGTATTTAACAAAGTTGGCAGAAATTTCTGATAGAGCAAGCATCGAAATTTATGGAAAAACCCATGAAAAACGTAAATTGTTGATGTTCACAGTAACATCACCCGGGAATTTAAAGAATTTAGAAACGATAAAATCACAACATTTACAATTTGTAAATCCAGCAAAAAGTCTTGAAAATTATGATGAAGTACCTGTAATCATCCAGTTAGGGTATAATGTTCATGGAAATGAACCTTCTAGTGCTGAAGCCGCTTTATTAACTGCCTATACTTTGGTGGCGTCTAATAGTGCAGAAGTTCTAAATTATATCGAAAAATCGGTCATTTTTATTGACCCAACTATTAATCCTGACGGGAGAGATAGACATACACAATGGGCAAATCAATATCAAGCAAAAACGTTGGTTTCAGATAATATGGATGCAGAACATACGGAAGCTTGGCCGCGAGGAAGAACCAACCATTATTGGTTTGATTTAAATAGAGATTGGTTATTGGCAGTGCATCCGGAAAGTCAAGGAAAATTAAAATGGATGCATTCTTGGTATCCTAATGTTGTTACAGATTTCCATGAAATGGGAACCAATAGTCATCACTTTTTTGAGCCGATGAAACCTATAGGTTCTTTTGATCCTATTATGCCCAAAGAAAATTATGAGGATTTAAATAATTTATTTGCGCCTTATTTTGCCAACGCATTAGATAAAATTGGTTCTTTATATTATACCAAAGAATCCTTTGATGGTACCTACCCGGGGTATGGATCTTCCTATCCTGATTTACAAGGAGGATTGGCGTTGTTATTTGAACAAGCAAGTTCTCGCGGACATGTGCAAGATACTGATTATGGAAAAATTACGTTTCCTTTTACTATCAGAAACCAATACACTTCTACGTTTGCAACCATAAAAGCTTCTGTGGAGAACAAAGAATATTTGAGAAAATACCAACAAGAATTTTTTAAATCGTCCTTGACAAAAAAAGCAGCATCAGGTTTTTCGGGATATGAGTTTGAAGAAAAATACGATCAAAATAGAAAGAAAGCTTTCATAGAACAATTATTAACACACAAAATTAAAGTATATAAAAAAGGAGATAGCTATACGGTTCCTTTAAAACAGCCTCAACACAGAATGGTACAAACCATGTTTGAAACCTATGACAAGTATAGAGATAGTGTTTTTTATGATGCATCAGCTTGGAGTGTTGCCAATTTTTACAACATAAAATACAAAGGTGTAAAGTCTGTTCGATTAGGAGTAGAAGTTACTACTGTAAAAGGAATCGTTGAGAACGCAAAATTTAAAAAATCGGAATATGCGTACCTCGTTAATTGGGACGATTATAATGCACCTGCCGCCTTATATTATATGCAATCTAAAGGCTTAAAAATAGCATCTGCGTTTAAGCTCTTTTCAATTGCTACGGTTGAAGGAAAAATTGATTTTAATTACGGAAGCTTATTAATTCCTGTTAGCAAACAAAAAAAAACAAGTGAAGAGGTTTACAAGATTATTGCTGATGCACAAGAGAAATTTGAGATTCCTGTTTTTGCAACCGATAGCGGATATAGTATTAAAGGAATTGATTTAGGAAGTAATAATTTTAGAGTGCTAGAGAAGCCAAAAGTTGCCATGTTGATTGGAGAAGGTGTCAATTCTTATGAAGCTGGAGAGGTTTGGCATTTGTTGGATACCCGTGTTCATATGCCCATCACAAAAATAAGAATGACCAATTATGGTAGCGCCAATTTAGATACCTACAATACATTGGTGATGGTTTCAGGGAATTATGGTCAATTAGATTCAATTCAAAGACAAAAGCTAAAAACTTGGACAGCAAAAGGGAATACACTTATTACAATTGCAGGAGCTTCTAAATGGGTGATTGATCAAAAAATGGTCAAAGAAGGTCTGACAAAAAAGCCAACATCAAAAGAAGAAAAAGACAAAAAAGATAAAAAAGTAACAAAGAGATTGCCTTATGTCGAAGCTTCAGAACACTTAGGAAGAGAGCGGGTAGGAGGTGCTATTTTTGAAGTAGATTTAGATGTAACACATCCTTTAGGGTTTGGATATCGTTCCTCAAAATTACCTATATATAAAAATAATAGAGTGTTTTTAGCGCCAAGTAAAAATGCTTATGCAACAGTAGCAAAATACACGGAAAACCCTCATATCGACGGATTCATTTCTAAAAACAATTTAGAAAATTTCATCAAGCCATCAGCATCTTTATTAGTAAGTAGCATAGGTAAGGGGCGAGTTGTTTTATTTGCAGACAATCCAAACTTTCGAGGTGCATGGTATGGAACCAATAAATTATTTTTAAATGCCTTATTTCTAGGAAGTGAGATTAATGTTCCTAAATAAAGAATAAAGAGCGTTCTTACATGAACGCTCTTTATTCTTTATTTGAAGTAATTTCCTATGATTTTAAATGTTTTTCAAAAAAAGCAATCGTTTTATCCCAAGATAAATTGGCAGCTTCTTCATCATACCGAGGTGTGGTATTATTATGAAAACCATGATTTACATCAGGATAAAAATGCGCTTGATGTTCAATATTATTCGCTTTTAAAACAGTTTCAAAGGCGGGCCAACCTTCATTGACTCTTTTGTCTAAACCAGCATATTGTAATAATAAAGGCGACTGAATATTTACAGCCTCTTCTGCAGAGGGTTGCCTGCCATAATAAGGCACAGCCGCTGCTAAATCTGGTAATTTAACGGCCATCATATTGGAAATCCAGCCACCAAAGCAAAAACCAACGACGCCTACTTTTCCATTACAATTTTTATGTGATTTTAAATAATGATAGGCTGCAATAAAATCTTCTAACATTTCATTTCTATCTCTTTTTCTTTGCATTTCTCTACCATCATCATCATTTCCAGGATAGCCTCCTAAAGGAGAGAGTGCATCTGGAGCCACAGTAACGAAACCCTCTAAAGCAGCTCTTCTTCCAACATCTTTTATATACGGATTCAGACCTCGATTTTCATGAACTACAATAATTCCTGGTAATTTTTCTTCTGTATCTTTTAAGATTGAAAATAAACCTGATATTTTTTTTCCTCCCTTGGGAGATTCATAATGAATTGTTTCAGATGTTAATCGGGGATCATTTGGCTGAACTACAATGCTATCCAAATAATTAGGAGATATGAAACTCAATAAAGCAGGCAACGTAATTGCACCCACGGCATATAAAGACAGTTTTTTAAGAAATGCTTTTCTGTCTATTTTATTGTGTGCGTAGTCGTCATATAAATCAAATACTTCTTGGCTAATATCCTCTTTTTTAAGTGCTTTCATCTTAGTTGAAATTTAAATATTTCCAACTAAGATAATAAAATAATAGCATAATAAAATATTAGATTTTAAACCGCTTTTTCCAAAGCGATATAGTGGGTTGTGTCTTTACTAAATAATGGAAAAATTTTTATCTCGCATTTATAGGGCATTTTATTTTTTCTATAATTAGTTACGGTACCCATAAATGGCTCGTTTCTTTGTATTTTATCTCTGATTAGTTCTTTTGTTTTTTTACAGGTTTTTTCACCTTGAAGAAAAGAGGGTCTTTTTTTAAGAGCATAACTTTTATTAAACCCCGTCATTTCCTTGAAACCGTCATTTACCCATATAATTTCTTGCATTTTATTGGTAAGAACGATTGCTTCAAAATCTTCATCTTTAAAAATAGCGTCTAAATTTTCATTCCATTGATATTTAGAAGCAAAGGTTTTTACGGCGTTTATGTCGTTTTCTCTTTCTAAATGATTCATTTCTGTTGAAAAATAATCAGCATACAGACAGAAACTTTTTAAAGGGTATTTTATGGCCTCTGAAGGAGAAACATGTTGCTCTAAGGCTTTGTAATTTTCTTCAGTTTGTGAAGATAAAAACAAATCTAAACACATCATATTTGAAAGACTATTTTTCATGGAAAATAATTTTTAATTCGATTAAATGCAAAACTATAAAAAAAAAGGTAGATATAAGTGTTAAATGATTCATTACAAGGTATTATCATCATTATTCTTTTGAACTTTACAACTAATGAAGCAATTCGTTGTAAAGTTCAAGAGAATTTGTGTTCACTTACAAGATGCAACACAATTGTAAAAAGGTGTTGTTTTTGTAATTAATCCTGGTTTTTTCTAAATCCATACAAATTTTGATCAATAAAATTTGTTGGGAATTTATCATCGCCCTCAAAACCAATTTCAATGGTTCCACTATCTTCTGGAACATAATCTGTTTTAAAAATATAATCCCACAAGCTTAAGCTAATTCCGTAATTCATGCCATTTCTTCCTTCAGGTACAATATAGGCATGGTGGTATAAATGCATCACTGGGTTGTTTAAAACATATTTGAAGATCCCCCAGGTTAATTTTATGTTAGCGTGATTTAAATGACCGATACCGATGGTGATAAAGTGAACAATATAAGCTTGTTCTGGCTCAAAACCACCAAGAATCATGACTCCAAATGTTTTAAGAGGTTTATAAAAGATGTTTTCCATCCAATGATATCTCAAGTGAGCAGCAAAGCCCATTTCTTTTACACTATGATGTACTTTGTGAAATCTCCATAAAAACGGGTATTTATGCAGTAGTACGTGTGTAAACCATTGCACAAAATCTAGAATTATAAAGAAAAAAAGCAGTTGAGACCAAGGTGCCCAATCAGAAATGTTGATGAGTGCTAAACTTTTTGTGGTAATATTAAATTCGCCAAAGAATAATCCTAAAATTTTATAAACTCCACTAATGATAATAGAGAAAATAAAGAAATTAAAAAACATATAAAAGGCATCTAACCAAAAATCTTTTCTAAAAATTGCTTGTTGTTTTCTCCAAGGAAAAGCAATTTCTAAGCCCCAAACTATAAGAGAAATGGCAATAAGACCCCAAAAATAATTGGTGTACCAAGGCACTTCAAAAATTATAGATTTCCACGTCCAATCTACGGTTCCCATAAAAGCATTTATAAATGCATCTAAATATTTTTTCATCTTTAATTATTTAAAATTTGTTAAACTATTATTTATAAAAGGGAGATTATTATAATGACTCCATTCTGTCCAAGAGCCATCATAATTTCTTACATTTTTATATCCTAATAATTGAGTCAGTACAAAAGTGGTGTGTGCTGAACGCACTCCACTATGACAGTACAAAATTATTGAATCATTCTTGTTTATATTTAATTTTTTATGATAAAAATTCTCTAAAATTTCTATTTGTTTTAAGCGGTGATCTCCATCAAAATTAATGGCTTCTGCCCAATCAACATGAATACTATTAGGAATTCTGCCTGATTTTGCAGCCCCTTTTTTTTGTTGAATACCATAAAATTCATCAAAAGTTCTTGTATCTAATAGAACCACATTGTTTTCTAAAGCTTTTAGCATTTCCTCTTTTGAAATATAGTACTGCATTTTAGGCTCGCCAAAAAGTTTAAAAATACTTTTCTTAATTTTATACGTTTTTTTAGTTACTTCTCCTTCAATTTTTTTCCAAGATTCAATGCCGCCATGAAGCATTTTTACACTCTTAAAATTATAGTTTTGTAAAATCCACCATAATCTAGAAGCTTCACATAGCCCGTTATTATCATATATGATAATTGTATCTTTACTGTTTATTCCTAAATTTCCAAACAAAATTTCAATTTGCTTTGTACTAGCCATCATACCTGAATAAGGGTATGTCGTATCTTCAATATCTGTTCTCCACATCTGTAAAGCACCCTCGATATGTTCTTTGTTATAAAATTCCTTTTTTCTGAAATCTATTATTTTAATGGAGCTATCAGTCTGTATTAATTTTAATTCTTTCGCTTCAATTAAATAATTAGGCTTTATAGCATTAAGTGCGGTTCTCTTATCTTTTTGACAAGCGAACGAAAGCATAACGAGAAGCAATGCGCTAATTCTTAAGTTCATACCAATCTATATCTGTTAAAGTCATCCGTCTTCCTTTTGCTATTGGAGGGTAATTTTTTACTAAATAATTAACTATAATTTCTTGATTAGCTCCTAAATCCCATAGGTTTTGTGTTTCTTGCATCCATTTAATTGTGTTGTTCCAGCGCTCAGCAGACATTCTGTTTTGAGTTACTAATTTTGCGGAATGGCAATTGGTACAATTGTTCACAACGATCATTAGACCCTCTGCTTGTAATAACCCCGTCCTTAAATGAATACCATTTTCAATTTTATCTTCATTTTCAATAATATCAGTGTATACAGGTGTCGTGCTTTTATTTTCAAAAATTGATAATGTAGGATTATAAACTACAATAAGTAGTAAAACAGAAGCTACAAAGGAGAAAAATATAGCGATATAGGCTGTTCTTTCTGCTTTTTTAATTTTTTTTTGAAATTCTTTATCCTTCATTATTGCACAACTTTTACGGCAATTCTATGGCAAGCATTGTTTAAATATCCTTTTGGATTCCATCCAGGTAATACCATAGGTTGCGAAAAATTATTAGTATCGGTTGCTTTTGCCCAAACTTCATAATATCCTTTTTTTGGAAAATTTATAGCAGCCGAAAAATGTTGCCAAGCTAAACGGTTTGCAGGTTTTTCAATGGAACATGAAGTCCATGTAGATCCAAAATCTATTGAATATTCTATTTTTGCAACTTCTAGCTCACCTGCCCACGCATGCCCTCTAATGTTTAAAGCGTTCCCTTCTTTTAGGGTAGCACCTGTTTTTGGATAGGTAATTAACGATTTAACGGGCATCGATTCTATAATGCACATATCTTCATCTTTCACTTTCTCGCCTGGCGCAACCGTATTACAAGGCACTCTATATGCTGTTCCTGTCATTTTTGTGCCATCATGTACTTGGTCTCGAATGCTAATTCTGTTCACCCATTTACCAGATACAGAGGCTGGCCAACCACCTGCAACTAAACGCAGTGGATATCCATGAATTAGAGGAATATTTTTACCGTTCATTTCAAAAGCTAAAAGTGTTTCATCTTGCAGCGCTTTAGGCATCGGACATCCTCTAGAGATAGGCTCTTTTGCAGTGTCACCACTTAAATGCGTATCTGTGGCATGGTAGCCAATATATACGGCATCACTTTTAATGCCAGCATCTTCTAGTACATCTCGTAAACGAACACCTGTCCAAGAAGCACAATGAACCGCGCCAATAGTCCATTGATTTCCTTTTGCTGCTGGGGTAAATTCACTTCGACCATTACCACCGCATTCCAATGTTAATTGATAGGTATGTTGTTTGAATTTTGATTTTAATTCGGCAAGTGTGTATGTTTTTTTACTTTTAACAGATTCTCCATCTATAGTAAGTGTCCAAGTTTTAACATTAATTTCTTCTGGCGTTTTTCCATTATTTCTAATAAACATGGAAGCGTTTGGTGTGATTTTGTCATCTAATAAGTGCGCCAGCGTTTCTATATTCCAAGGTTTGTCATTTAAAATGACCATGTCTTTATTTTTACGGAACATTTTAAAAGGATTAGGTTCTTGCAACGCAAGCGGCTTGTAGCCATTAGGTAGTTTAGATCCAAAAACAAGTTCTGCACCTATTAATGCCGCAAATGAGCTCAATACAGCTTTTTTAACAAAAGTTCTTCTTTCCAAAATGATGGCTTTTAAATGTTCATAAAAATCGTTACAATGTAAGAAGTTGGCTTTTTCTTATATGTAACTTTTGTTACATAAAAATAAAATAAATATTTTTAATATTACACAATTATTAAAATAACTATATAATTTATGAGAATAATGGAAAGAAATTTTGAAACCAATTTTACAGGTTGGGCATTTGTTTTAGCAGCGGTACTGCTTTGGTTAGGTTGGGCTATGTCTCCGCATCATATTGGTGAGTACATTGTTGCCTCAGATTTTAGCAAAGTAGGGGAAAGTGTTTGGTTTTGGATTTGGATGTATCGAATTCATATTTTTGGTTGGGTTACCATGGGGATTTCGATGTTTGCATTGACATCTTTGTTAACGGCTAGACCATATCGAGTAGTTGTGCTTCCCGGAATAGGAATGGTGATTGTAGGTACTTTTACGTTAGCGATTGCAAATGCGTTCTTTTATAATTTTGGAGCTTGGGGTGTTGGGAAGACAGCTGGAATGTCCCCAGAAGAAATGACCGTATTTATGGATAGTATTTTATCCACCAATCAATATGTTACCTGTTTTATTCGTTTTGGACGCATTTTCTCTGGTGTAGGTTTGGTATTATTAGGAGTTGCCTTTATTAAATGGAAAATAGTAAGTACTTGGTTAGGTTGGTTTACCATGTTGCTAGGTTTTTTGGCGATGGGAATTATTTTATCAATTCCAGATAATTATGAAATTTATAAACCTATCTTTCATATTAAAGTATTGTGGTTATTAGCAATGGGATTCACTTTATTAAAGCAGGGTGTTTTTTTATCAGGATCAAAGTCTTAAATTATACAAAATAATTAGGGGAAAAGATTTACTAAAAATCTTTTCCCCTAATTTATATTAAGATTATAAAAAAAATGAAATGTTGTATTCTGAAAGCTTTAAGTAAAGGCTGCAACTATTTTTTATTTTAATCTGTCTCCTATAAAATGATCATTTTTCAACTTAAAAAGCACATTAAAGGTTGTTAAACTTCCATAAATTCTTGTAATGTATTGTTGTAGATCAATTTTATCTTGATTGTCTAAAGTTTTGCTTGAATTTATTTTTTGTTCCATCACTCGAATTCGATCTCTAACCATTACTATCTTATGAAAAAAAGTATCAATCGGAATTTCTTTCTCTGATAAATTAGAATTTTCGGGTCTTAAAATAAGTGTTCCCTTTTTCCATTTATCAGCAATAGGAGAGATCTCTGTCACGTCAGACCATTTTTGTAAAATAGTTTTTAAGGATTTTTCTACCTCGTAAAAACTAACCGTATCCACAGCATCTTCAACAGCTTCTATCACTTTAAAATCGCTGTCAATTTCAATGGTTTCTAATCCGTCTTTGATAAAAGTTACCCAATAATGTTTACTAGTTACGTTGGTTACAACTCCCAAGCCAAAATCTGAATGCTCTATTCTAGAGCCAATTCCTAATAATTTCATTTGTATGTATTTTTTTAGCTAAAGATACTTTAGGTCGTCTTGAAATAAAAATTAGGTAAACAAAAATCCTTAATTGATACTGATTAAATTAATGTCAAAAATAATTACCTCGCCCCCCGATATGCTTCCAGAACCGCTGTTTCCATATCCTAATTTAGAGGGTAAAATAAAAGTACCAGAACCGCCAGGTTTAAGCAATTGAGCCGCTTCACCAAAGCCAGAAACTACCCCCCTAACATTAAAAGTTGCATTGGTAGATTGATCAAATACTTCTCCATTTAAAAAGTATCCTTTGTAACCTAGCGTAACATTAGAGTTGGCATTTGGGAAAGCTCCTACTCCAGAGGATTTTATGATATAGTATAATCCTGAACTCGTTTTTTGAGCGTTTACATTGTTATCTTCTAAATACGCTAAAATATCAATTTCGTTTTGGTCGGTATAATCCATTTCATCATCGGAACAAGAAAAGCTAACGGCTAAAACGAATAGTAAAAGTATTTTTTTCATGAATATAAGTGTTTTTACAAAGATAATTTAACTGAATATTTCTTTCGTAATTTATAAAAGGAAAATTTAGTTTATTTTAATTTCAATAATTATTGAAAGTTTAGAAATATATTGTATATTTGTTATATGGAATTACAAGAAGCAAAATTAAAATACATTAATACTTGGGGAAGTTTAGCCACAAATTGGGGTGTAAATAAAACAATGGCACAAGTACACGCTTTATTATTAGTTTCTACAAAACCTTTGTCTGCTGAAGATATTATGGAGGCTTTACAAATTTCTAGAGGAAATGTAAACATGAATGTAAGAGCTTTAATTGATTGGGGAATTGTACAAAAAGAATTCGTAGTTGGCGAGCGAAAAGAGTTTTTTATCGCGATTAAAGATATTTGGGAATTGTTTAAACAAATTGCAAAAGAGCGTAAGAAAAGAGAAATTGAACCTGTAATAAAAGTTTTAAAAGAATTACAAGATGTAAATGACAATTCTGAAGAAGGGCATGAGTTTAAAAAGGTTCTAGCAGATTTATCAAAAGTAACCACAACTGTAAATAATATTTTAGATAAAGCCATTAAAGCAGATGAACATTGGCTATTAAGTAACTTTACAAAAATGGTAAAAAAGTAAAAAAATTTGAATATAAACTTTCAATAATTTCTGAAACTATGAAAAATACAATTAAAATATTGACTTGGATTAATAGAATATTCATGATTCCTTTTACTATTTACCTGCTGTTAGGAATTGTAGACTCTCAACTTTTATTTTATGCAGCATATATAGCATTTGTTTTAGGAATATACCAACTTTTATCTTTTTTAGTGACATTATTATGTTTTAGTAAAATCACTAATCAAAGAAAAAAAACCTTAATTATATACTTATTATCGGTATTATTCTTTTTTTTAATTTGTTTTTTAATTGCAAGCAATAATTTTAATAATCGTTTTTCAATTATAATTTATTCTATTTATATAATTCCAGTTTCTCTTTCACTTTTTTGGACATTTATTTTAGAATCAATAAATAAAGAATTATGAATCAAATCACCTACATATTTTACATTCTTTTATCTAGTTTAATCGTTATTTATGTTGGCAATTTTTGTTATCAAAATGGGAAAATATACATCTTAAATTATTTTCCAAACGATATAAATTTTGGAAACGGAATCAATAAATTATTAAGAATCGCTTACTATTTATTAAATATAGGTTTGGCAGTTTGGAGTTTACATTCTATGAGAGACATACACACATCCACAACGATGATTTTAGAAATTACAGGAAGATTAAGCTATATTTTATTAATTATTGGTTCACTTCATTTTATCAATATTTACACAGTTTATTTAATTTACAAACATTTTAAAAATCAATAATTATGAACACTTCTTTAGAGTTAATTGCGTATCTCATTTATTTACCAATTGCAATAGGTTTAACAACATTTGTTTCTCAACATTT
>JBNMNV010000089.1:0-11239 GCA_051278125.1 Polaribacter sp.
AAAAAAAAAATTCCTCATATTTATATTTTGGCCATGACCATGTTTGATCAACCAGAAGGCATCAAACAAATGTTATACGCTGGCGCAACAGGTTATATTTTGAAGAATTCTGGAATAAAAATGCTTTCAAAAGCAATATTTACAGTTGCCAAAGGAGATACTTTTTTTGATGTAAATGTGGCTTTTAACTTTATGAATGATTAGATTGATGATCATATTACAATCTCAAAATATCATAGTATCAAACATAGAAAAAGAAATTTTACAACTAACTGCAAACGGAAAAACTTCTAAAGAAATTATTGAAAACCTTTTTATTGCCAAAACAACAGTAGATACTCACCCAAAAAACATGATTCTAAAATTAAATTTATCCTCTGGAAATGAATTCGTTAAATTTGCAATCGAAACGAAATATAAGTTTTAATTCCCTACTTCATTAAAAAACTTAATTCGCATTAAACGCAGTTCTTCTTCGTCATAATCGCCATCAAATTCATTCAGCGCTTCCTCAATATCATCGGTTTCTGCCTCCATAAAGTACTCATAGATCTCTTCTTGCTGCTCTTCATCTAACAATTCGTCCAAAGCATAATCAATATTTAATTTTGTGCCTGAAAAAATAATTACCTCCATCTCTTTGATTAATTCATTCATTTCTAAACCTTTGGATTTAGAAATATCTTCTAATGGTAATTTTTTATCTGTATTTTGAATGATAAACAACTTTAAACCTGAATTTAAACCCGTACTTTTTACAATTAAATCATCTGGTCTTAAAATATCATTTTCATCTACATAATCGGAAATTAATTTCACAAAATCTTTACCAAATTTCCTTGCCTTACCCTCTCCTACTCCGTGAACCGTAGCAAGTTCAGACAAGGTAATTGGGTATTTTAAAGCCATATCTTGCAAAGACGGATCTTGAAAAACAGCAAATGGAGGAACGCCTTGTTTAATCGCTACTTTTTTTCGTAAACTTTTAAGCAACAATACTAAATTTTCATCCGCTACACCTCCTGAAGATTTAGCATTTGTAATGATAGCATTGTCATTTTCTGCATTATAAGAATGATCTTCCGTCATCATAAAAGAAGTAGGGTTTTGAATATAATTATTCCCTTCTTCTGTTAATTTGACAACACCGTATTGCTCTATTTCTTTTTTAATAAAATGAACCACTAAAACTTGGCGAATCAACGCCATCCAATAAGAGGCAGGCTTATCTTTACCTATACCAAAATAAGGTTGTAAATGTGTTTTATGAGAGGTTAATAATGCGTTTTCTTTCCCTGTTATTGTATTTACTATTTCTTTAGATTTGTATTTCTGCAGTGTTTCTTTTACAACTTTTAAAAGTGTAACAACATCACCTTTCGCTTCATGTTTTTTCTTAGGATTTCTTGAGTTATCATCCATATCTGCTCCAGCACCGTTTATCTCGTCAAAATCTTCACCAAAATAATGCAACAAATATTTACGTCGATTCATAGATGTTTCTGCATAACCAACAACTTCTTGCAATAATGCATGCCCTATTTCTTGCTCTGCAATCGGCTTACTCGCCATAAACTTCTCTAACTTTTCAATATCTTTATAAGCATAAAAAGCCAAACAATAGCCTTCACCGTCGTCACGACCTGCCCTACCCGTTTCTTGGTAATAACTTTCTAAACTTTTAGGAATATCATGATGAATTACAAAACGCACATCAGGTTTGTCAATTCCCATTCCAAAAGCAATTGTTGCCACAACAACATCACAATCTTCCATTAAGAACATATCTTGATGTTTTACTCTAGTTTTAGCATCTAAGCCCGCATGATAAGGAACTGCTTTGAGACCGTTTACCTGTAAAACCTGTGCAACTTCCTCTACCTTTTTACGGCTTAAACAATAAATAATACCAGATTTACCTTCTCTTTGTTTTACGAAACGAATAATATCTTTCTCAACTTCTTTTGTTTTAGGTCTTACTTCATAAAATAAATTAGCTCTATTAAAAGAAGCTTTAAATCTATTGGCATCTATAATTCCTAAAGTTTTTAAAATATCTTCTTGTACTTTTTCAGTGGCTGTAGCTGTTAAACAAATAACAGGAACTTTATCTATAGCACTAATAATGTGTTTTAAATTCCTGTATTCCGGCCTAAAGTCATGACCCCATTCAGAAATACAATGCGCTTCATCAATAGCCACAAAAGATATTTTTTGTGTTCTTAAAAATGTAACATATTCTTCCTTAATCAAAGATTCTGGCGCAACATACAATAGTTTTGTAATACCACTTGCTATATCTGCTTTAACGAGCGCGATATCCGTTTTATTTAAGGACGAATTTAAAACATGCGCTACACCGTGTTGTTCAGAAATCCCTCTGATGGCATCCACCTGATTTTTCATCAAGGCTATTAAAGGCGAGACCACTATAGCCGTGCCTTCTGCCATTAAAGCTGGCAATTGATAGCATAGAGATTTACCTCCGCCTGTTGGCATTATCACAAAAGTATTGTGATTGCTTACGATACTTTTTATTACTTCTTCTTGTAATCCTTTAAACTTGTTAAATCCAAAAAATTTTTTAAGAGGACTATGTAAATCCATTCAATATACATTTTGTTAAATTAAAAAGACAAACCTTGTAATGATATTATTTGTCTAAACTTATTTTTGTAGTAAATTTGTCTTGTTAATACATCTAAAGATATAACTTTTTTTTATTCTGATAAAATACTCAACACTTGAAAAATCAATCTTCCATTATTACGAACGCAAAAAAAACAATTTTAGCAGAAAGTAAAGCCATTGCTAATTTAGCAAATTTAATTAATGTAGATTTTGAAAATGCCATTAAATATATTTATAATTTTAAAGGTAGAATAATTGTTACAGGAATCGGAAAAAGTGCCAATATTGCCACAAAAATTGTAGCTACTTTTAATTCTACAGGAACACCAGCCGTTTTTATGCATGCCGCAGACGCCATACATGGAGATCTAGGTAATGTTTTAGAAGATGATATAGTGATTTGCATTTCTAAAAGCGGAAATACACCAGAAATAAAAGTATTAGTGCCTTTAATTAAAAGTTATGGAAATAAAATTATTGCCATTACTGGTAATATTGACTCATTTCTAGGAAAAAATGCTGACTTTACTTTAAATACTTTTGTAGAAAAAGAAGCTTGTCCTAATAATTTAGCCCCCACAACAAGTACTACTGCCCAATTAGTGATGGGTGATGCTTTAGCTGTTTGCTTGTTAGAATTAAAAGGTTTTACAAGTAAAGATTTTGCAAAATATCATCCTGGAGGTGCTTTAGGAAAGCGACTTTACTTAAGAGTTTCTGATTTAATAGAAAACAATGAATTACCTCAGGTTGCTGAAAATGATTCTATTGTAAAAGTAATTATAGAAATATCAGAGAAACGTTTGGGGGTTACAGCCGTTATAAAAGACCACAAAGTTATTGGTATTATTACGGACGGAGATATTAGAAGAATGTTAAGCAGAACAACAAAAATTGATGATTTTGTAGCAAAAGATATTATGGGCAAAAATCCGAAAACGATTCATAAAGATGCTATGGCAATTGAAGCTTTAGATGCCCTAGAAAATAATAGTATCACTCAAATTATAGCTGTAGATGATGATAATAATTATGCAGGAGTTGTACATTTACATGATTTAATTAAAGAAGGTATTTTTTAATGGCTACACAACAAAAAGAAATGTCTTTTTTAGGACATTTAGAAGAATTAAGATGGCATTTAGTGCGCAGTGCTTCAGCAATTTTCATTTTCGCTATTGTCTTTTTTATTTTTTCTGAGCAAGTTTACGATCACTTTTTGTTAGCGCATTTAAAATCGGACTTTTTCACCTATCAACTATTTTGTGACTTCTTTAATTTATTTGGAATGGAGAGTGATTTTTGCAGTGTTAATTTCGCTGAAAAAAAACTACAAAGTATAAAAGTTACTTCTCAATTAATGAACTCTATTTGGTCTTCATTTATATTGGGTGTAATTGTTTCCTTTCCTTATTTACTATGGGAAATTTGGCGTTTTGTTTCCCCAGGACTAACCCCAAACGAAATTAAAAGATCAAGAGGTTTTATTTTTATCGCTTCTTTACTATTTTTTATCGGGGTTTTATTTAGTTTCTATGTAATAGCGCCCATATCAATTAACTTCTTATACAATTATCAAATTACAGATGCTATTGAAAATAGTTTTACATTAGAATCTCATATAGGACTGGTTACAAACATGTTACTAGGAGTTTCTATATTATTTGAGTTACCCGTGTTAATTTATTTCTTAACAAAAATCGGACTCATTACACCCGAATTTTTAAAGAGATACAGAAAACATGCTTTGGTGGTAGTACTAATTGTTGCCGCAATTATTACGCCTCCAGATGTAGCAAGTCAAGTTATAGTTGCGATACCAGTACTTATTTTATATGAAGTAAGTATTATCGTTTCACGAAGAGTCATAAAAAATCAAGAAAAAAATGCCAAATAAAGTTCAAGAGTTTAATGAGTATCGTCAGAAAATGAACGATAAAATTTTAGCGGATGATAATAAAGTCATCAAGCGAATTTTTAATTTAGACACGAATACATTTAAAGAAGGTCATTTGCCTGTAAAAACAAAAGAGTTGCTAGGCTTAGTAGCTTCTGCAGTTTTAAGATGTGACGATTGTATAAAATATCATTTAGAGTCTGCCATGAAAAATAATGTTACTAAAGAAGAAATGATGGAAACGATGTCTATTGCTACTTTAGTAGGGGGTACTATTGTAATTCCACATTTAAGAAAAGCTGTTGAGTTTTGGGAAGCGCTAGAAAACGAAGCTAAAAACTTGTAATTGTTTAAGAATGTTTTAAGAATTTCATAGCGTTATATTAAATACATTTACAAGATTAAATAATTCTATAGTGATACATCAGAAAAACATGATTTTAAGAGCAGAAAATATTCAAAAAATTTACGGTTCAAGAAAAGTTGTAAAAAGCATTTCTTTAGAAGTAAAGCAAGGTGAAATTATCGGGCTTTTAGGCCCCAATGGCGCTGGAAAAACAACATCTTTTTATATGATTGTTGGAATGATTAAACCAAATGATGGTCATATTTATTTAAATGATGAAGAAATAACCAATGATGCGATGTACAAACGCGCGCAGAAAGGAATTGGGTATTTAGCGCAAGAAGCATCTGTTTTTAGAAAATTATCTGTAGAAGATAATATTTTGTCTGTTTTACAATTTACAGATTTATCAAAAAAGGAACAAAAAATAAAATTAGAGTCTTTAATTGAAGAGTTTAATATTGGTCATGTTCGCAAAAACAGAGGAGATTTACTTTCTGGAGGGGAAAGACGTAGAACAGAAATTGCTCGTTGCTTAGCTTCAGATCCAAGTTTTATTTTATTAGACGAACCTTTTGCAGGAGTAGACCCTATCGCTGTAGAAGATATACAAAGTATTGTTGCACAATTAAAAACTAAAAATATCGGTATTTTAATTACAGATCATGATGTGCAAGCTACTTTGGCTATTACAGATAAAACGTACTTGATGTACAATGGTAGTATCCTAAAAGAGGGCACGCCAGAAGAACTAGCAGCTGATGAAATGGTGCGAAAAGTATATCTAGGAAAAGATTTTGAATTAAAAAAGAAAAGAGTTTTTTAATAAAAACGAAAAGTCTTAGATTAATTTTCTTCTACAGATGTTCTTTTATTGAAAAATGAAAAGAAACACCTTTAAAACCATCTGCTCGATCTTTTAAATAAATTTCACCCTCTAATCTTTCAACAATAGATTTAACGGTTGCCAAGCCTATTCCTGTGTTTTCATTATTCGTGTTTTCTAAGGTTTCCAACATCCCAAAAACTTTTTCCCAATATTTTTCATCAACCCCTGGACCATTGTCTTTATAGGTAAGATGATAATATTCCCCTTCTTTAATGCATGTTACATCAATTTCAACCTTATCTTCATCACAGAATTTCCTGGAATTTGAGATTAAATTCTGGAAAATTTGAACAAATCCTATTTTAGAGCTTTTAATATTAATATTAGTAGCGCTTAAAATCATCTTATTTTCAAAATCGGTATGACTAACAATACTTTCTAAAAGTGTTTTTATGTTAAACTCCTCATAAACAATATTTTCAGTATTTACCTTTGTGTATTCTAAAATATCATCAATCAAAGCCCCCATATAAACCATTCTTCCATCTATGAGGTTTAAATATTCTTCTGCCTGTGTATTTTTAAATAGGTTGATATGGTCTTCTTTTAAAAGATCAATCATATAACTAACACCACTTATAGGAGATTTTAAATCATGTGTTAATCGATAAGCGAAATTATTTAATTGTTCGTTTAGGTTTGTTACTTTTTTATTTAATTCATGAAGCTCATAATTCTTCTTTCTTAATTCTAGTAAACTAACGACTTGCTTTGCAAGTAATTTTAAAGAATTTTTTTGCGTTAAATTCAACTCTCTCGGTTTACTATCAATAACACACAATGTGCCTAAAGGAAATCCTTCTGGAGTATTTAAAGGTGCTCCTGCATAAAAAATTACATTTGGTTTTCCTGTTGTTAAAGGGTTATCAAAAAAACGTTCGTCTTTTGTAGCATCTTTTACAATAAACAACTCTTCAGGATTTAAAATGCTATGTGCACAAAAAGCAAAATCTCTTGAAGTTTCTCTTGTATCCAATCCATGATTGGATTTAAACCACTGTCTGTCTTTATCTATTAATGTAATCAGTGCAATTGGAGAATTGCAAATACCTGATGCAATTTTAGCAATAGCATCATAATCTTCTTCTGGTAAAGAATCTAAAATGTTATAATTATCTAAAACACTTAGCCTTTCTGCTTCGTTTTTAGGAATGATGGCTTTCTTCATGAATTTTAATCTTTGGAAGTCGCGTTTTTGAATACCGACAAAACTACATATGAAATAATAATTATGGGAATTGATACATAACTAAATATAAATATTAACAGTAATGAAGAAATTAAAAACAAATAAATAATCCAATTTTTTTGAAGAGAATAGTCTTTAAATTTTAAGGAAAAAAGTGGAATTTCTGCATTCATTAAATAGGTTAAAACCAAAGTAACAATGATTAAAAAATAATGATTACTCATTAAATTCCTAACAAATTCTATGTCCGAATATTCATGAATTAGCGGCAGAGAAATTACAAATAAGCTCATTGCTGGTGTTGGCAAACCTATAAAAGAGTCAGATTGTCTGGTGTCTAAATTAAATTTAGCCAATCTATAACAAGCTCCTAAAGTTAAAAATAAACCTATAAATTGAATTGGCGCAAATTTAACTCCTATCCAATTCATCGTTTCTGTACGCTCTAACAAAACTCTAAAGCTACCTCTTTCTGATAATAAATTAAACATGATAACCCCAGGAACCACACCACTGGTAACCATATCTGCCAAAGAATCTAATTGCTTACCTAATTCTCCAGAAACTTTTAACAAACGCGCTACAAACCCATCTAAAAAATCAAATAAAATTCCGATCACCACAAACAAACCAGCCATTATAAAATCGCCTTCAACAGCAAACACTGTTGCTATTGTTCCACAAAAAAGATTGCCCAATGTTAATAAATTCGGAATGTGTTTTTTTATGTTCATAAAAATGAATTTAGGGCTAAAATAACAAAAGGAAATTTCTTAATTTTCTAAATTGATTAAATATTTATCATATTTGTAGAAATATTAACGGTATGCCTGTTTTCGAATCTAATTTTTTGCCCTCCATTCCTTTTAGAAATGGTCATTTTAATACTATGTACAGACCGCTTTTTATGAAAGACAAAGCTGTGTACCAGAGAAAAAGAATTAAAACTTGGGATCATGATTTTTTTGATTTAGATTTTTCTTGTGTAGGTTCAGAAACTTTGGTGTTGCTAATTCATGGTTTAGAGGGCAGTTCTGAGTCCAAATACATGGTATCTCACACAAATTATTTAAACTCGAAAGGAATCGATACCGTTTGTTTTAATTTAAGGGGCTGCAGCGGTGAAGATAATTTACTACTTACTACTTATCATAGCGGAAAAACGGAAGATGTAGATTTTGTTGTAAAATATCTTTTAAAAAATTACAGCTATAAAAACATCATAATTGTCGGTTTTAGTCTAGGCGGAAACTTAACGCTAAAGTATTTGGGTGAGCAAGGAGGCGCTTTATCTCCAATCATAAAAGGAGGAATTGCAACTTCCGTTCCTATAGATATTGCGAGCGCCGAATTAGAAATGGATAAATTAAAAAATAAGTTATACATGGAAATGTTCTTTAAAACCATGAAAAACAAAATTTTAGAGAAAGCGCATAAATTTCCAGAATATCAATTAGATAAAGACAAATTATTCAAAGCTACTAAATTTAGACATTTAGAACATTTGTATAGCGTACCTGTTTTTGGTTTTGATAGTCCAGAAGATTATTGGAAAAAAGCAAGTTCCAAACCGTATTTATCAAAAATTATACGCCCTACTTTACTCATTAATGCTAAAGATGATACTTTTTTATCTCGGCAATGTTTTCCGTACGAAGAAGCAGAAAATTCTGAATTCTTCTTTTTCGAAGAAACAAAATTTGGCGGGCATGTTGGCTTTATGACCTCTTTTAAACCACAAGAGAATAGATGGCTAGAACACAGAGTTACTCGTTTTATAAAAGAAAATATAGGGATTGATATTGCCTAAACAATATCTATAAAAAACAATAGTTATTTTAGTATGATTTAAGATATTTGTTACTCATAAACTTTACGACTGTTGAAATATAAAATTATACTCCTTTTATTCATTTTTCCACTATTTTTAAATGCACAAGCATTCAGGAATTACTCAAATGAATTTTTAAATATTGGGGTTGATGCTGCCGCCTTAGGGATGAGTAAAGCTGTGGTAGCCACTACCAATAACGTGAATGCAATTTACTGGAATCCAGCTGGTTTAGTAGGTATTGAAGATTATCAAGGTTCTTTAATGCATGCTTCTTATTTTGCAGGAATAGCGAATTATAATCATGCTGCCTTTGCCATGCCCATTGATAGAGAAAGCGCTATTGGCATTTCTATAATTCGTTTTGGAGTTGATGATATTCTAAACACAACAGAACTTATTGATAATGATGGAAACATCAATTTTAATAGAATTAGCCTTTTCTCTGCAGCCGATTATGCCTTTAATATTGCCTATGCCAGAAATTTAATTTTTAAAGATCTTAAGTTTGGCGTCAATGCAAAAGTTGTGAGAAGAATTATTGGCGATTTTGCATCTTCATGGGGTTTTGGATTTGATGCCGGACTACAATTTGAAAGAAATAACTGGAAGTTTGGCTTGATGGCTAGAGACATTACCACAACTTTTAATAGCTGGTCCATTAACGAAGATGAATTTAATAAAATTAGAGACGCCATTCCTGGTCAAAATCAAGAATTACCTGAAACTACGGAGCTTACCAAACCAAAATTGCAGTTAGGTGTTGCCAAAAATTTTAGAATAGGAAGACTTTTCAATTTGCAAACAGAAGTAGATTTAAACGTTCGTTTTGAACAATCCAATGATATTTTTTCATCCGAAGCAGGTAGTATAGATCCTGCTGTTGGTTTTCAATTAGATTACGATCAATTAGTTTATCTACGTTTAGGAGTTGGTAATTTTCAATATATCACAGAATTTAATGATGCTAAATCGCTCTCAACACAACCAAATTTTGGCCTTGGCTTTAATTATAATGGCATTCGAATCGATTATGCATTAACAAATATTGGCAGTGTTGGTAACGCTCTATTTTCTAATATTTTTTCTATCACCTTCGATTATAGTTTCTTTAGACCTTAATTAATATGCAAAAAAAATACTCAATTACCCTCTTTTTTTTACTGTTCATACCCATGCTACAGTCACAAGTACAACTCTCTGTGTATTCAGAAATTAGTATGGTAACCGCAGGGCCAGGAACAGAGTTATATGAAGCTTTTGGTCATAGTGCCATCAGAATTAAAGATCCTGTTTTGCGTTTAGATTTAATTTATAATTATGGAATGTTCGATTTTAACGCTCCTAATTTTTACTCAAATTTCACAAAAGGAAAATTACTTTACCTGCTTGCTAGGTATGATTTTAAGTACTTTTTAGCCAGTTACAAGAAAGACAAACGCTGGGTAAAACAACAAGTTTTAAACTTAGATCAGCAGCAAAAGCAAGCGTTTTTTGTGTATTTAGAAAACAATGCATTGCCAGAAAATGCTACCTATTTATATGACCCCTATTTTAATAATTGCGCCACAAAATTAAGAGATATCACCACAAATATTTTAGAGAATAAAGTAAAGTTTAGTGATCATCATATTGATAAAAACCAATCTTTTAGACAATTAATGGATAAAGAAATTCCGTGGAATACTTGGGGAAGTTTTGGTATTAACTTGGCTTTAGGAAGTAAATTAGATGCAAAAGCTAACTTTAAACAATACATGTATTTACCTGATTATGTGTATACTATTTTTAAAAACAGTACCGTCTATGTAAAAAATAAACCAAAAAAACTCGTCAAAAGGGAAGATATCTTGTTAGATTATAAAGAATTAGAGCAAGAAATTGCACTATTCAATCCGCTTTTAATTTTTAGCACTATTTCTCTTATTGGTATTTTTTTTACTTTCAGGGATTTCAAAAAGAAAAAGAGAACAAAATGGATTGATTTCGCACTACTTTTTACAACAGGAATTATTGGCATTTTAATCACCTTTCTGTGGTTTTTCACAAATCACTCTACAACGCCAAACAACTTTAATTTTTTATGGGCATTTGCCCCAAACATAATCATCGCATTTTCAATATTAAAAGAGCATCCAAAAAAATGGATGCAAACCTACTTTAAATTTTTAGGGGTTCTTTTGATAATAATTCCAATTCTTTGGATTTTAGAAATTCAATTATTCCCAATATCAATAATTCCACTTTTAATGTTATTATTTTTTAGATATCTGTTTTTATCAAAAAAATTGAATTAACAAATTACTTTTGTAGTTTCTATCTGATAAAGCTATTTATGTAGTAATCGTATTTTTTAATTTAAACGTAATCATGAAGGCAAAAACACCCATGAAATCATTGAAACCTGACTGACACCTTTAGGTAGATTTCTTTTTTATTTTTTCAAACCCAAAACT
>JBNMNV010000090.1:0-11221 GCA_051278125.1 Polaribacter sp.
CAACATTTGTTTCTCAACATTTATTTAAAAATAGTATAATTTTTATGTTGGATATTTTTAACCAAAAAACAGAAATTGCGATGTCAACAAATAAATTATTTAAAATAGGATTTTATTTATTAAATATAGGTTTCGCTTTAAGAATCATAAAAATTTACGACTTAATTGGTTACAAGGATATGGTTGAAGTTTTAAGCGGAAAAATTGGAGGTTTCTCTATTTACTTAGGAATTGTAATGATTCTATTTATCTTATTCTTTTTGAAAGGACGAAAAGCAAGTAAAGAATACAATATGAGCATTAATAGGAAAATAGCATAATTTCAAAAAGTTCTTGATTTTAAAAATCCGCATATAATTTATGCGGATTTGGTTTTAATTATTTTTGACTTTCCAAATCAGAAATTATAGCATCTAAATCATTTAAATGTTTTTTGTAAAGAAGATTGTTGGTTATTTTATAAATTGATATTCCTACTAAAGAAATAAAACCTGCTAAACTTAAAACGATTAATGATATTTTTAAGGTAGAGGTTTCTTTTATAATATCTAGATACCTATTTGTATCTTTAAAATAAATCCAAAACCCTATTAAAAGAATTATAGGCAAACCAAAACCTACTAATTTATAAGTTGCGGAAACAACTTTTTCAATAGCTCTCTTATAAGCAATTAAATAATCGTAGTTACTAGATGTTATCCTGATATTTTCTAAATTGATTAATAGATTTCTATTAAAGAAAAATAAACCTATCATTATAATCATTCCATAAATACCTAATAAAATATGCCCAGCAATACTAAACGCAATCGCAAATAAAATAGCAATCGGGAGTAAACTTTTATTATCAGTTTGGTATGTTTTTTTAATCTTTTCCAGCAAAATTTTCGATTTCTGATTGTAAAGATTTACTGTTTTAGGTGATGTTAATTCGTTTGAATTTTCAAAGCCTTTCTTCCAAATGTCATTTATTGATTTTTCCATCTAATAAGGTTTTAAGTTGTTTTTTAATTCTGTTAATTTTTACAGCAATATTGTTAGGCGTTAAACCTGTAATCGAAGCAATTTCTTTATGCGAATTCTCTTCTAAATGCAATAAAATAATTCCTTTGTCTAATTCAGATAATTTCTTAATGGCATCATATAATAAGTTCAAATCCTCATTTTCAAAAGCTTTATTTTTGGTTATTTCTTCGGATGTAAATTCTTTGGAAAAACCTTTTTTCTTGCTCTTTTTGGTTAACGTTAAACAAACATTTAAAGTGATTCGATAAATCCAAGTAGACCATTTAGATTTTTCTTGAAAAGCGTTTCTACTTTTCCAGATTTGCAAACACACTTCTTGATAATAATCTTCAAAATCTTCTTGAGAATCTGTATAAGCGCTACAAATTTTAATAATAATTCCTGAATGTGGAATAATGGATGTTTTATAAAAATCGTTACTCACAATATTGTTTTCTTAATTAGTATTCCGATTTCTAAAAGTATTACAAGAATTTTGATATATTTTATTTTTTGAAGCTATTTCCAGCTTTTGCTACTCGCTTTTTTTGTTGAAAAACGCAAAAAAGAACTCAAACAGACCGCTCAATCTGGGCTAAACTAGTTTAAGAACTAATTGTTTTTTTTTGAATAAATTACTTATCTAAAGACTAAAAGACCTCACAGGTTTTAAAAACCTGTGAGGTCTGAAATAATTTTAGGTCTGGAAAAAAAGTGTAACAAGCGATTCACGCAAAACAGCGCTATGTTCTCTATGTTTCCAAGTGGTCAAAAATTACACCAAATAATTTTTATTTAATTTACATTAAATTTCAACTACCAAATCCCGCAAAAAAAATCACACAAAGGATAGCTATGTTCCCTATGTTCCTATGTGGTCAAAACTTAAAAAGATAATGGCTCTTTAATTTAGGTAATATTTCAACCAACAGATCCCGCAAAAAAGCGGGATAAGCGATTCACAAAGAATTTCTTTGAATTTCTGCTTCTCTGCCTACATATTTCTTCGATACTGCCCACCAACTTTAAACAACGCTTCAGTAATTTGTCCTAAAGAACAAACCTTAGTTGCTTCCATTAATTTATCAAATAAATTATCATTTTGAATGGCTGCTTCCTGTAAAATTTCAATTTGCTCCACAACTTTATTAGGATTTGCCTTATTCAATAATTCTTTTGTTTTAATTTGATATTGTTTTTCTTCTTCAGTTGCACGAATTACTTCTTCTGGCTGCACGGTTGGCGATCCTTTAGAACTCAAAAATGTATTCACACCAATAATCGGGAATTCTCCATTGTGTTTCAAGGTCTCATAATACATGCTTTCTTCCTGTATTTTAGAGCGTTGATACATGGTTTCCATCGCGCCTAAAACACCACCTCTTTCTGTAATTCTATCAAATTCTAATAACACTGCTTCTTCAACTAAATCCGTTAATTCTTCAATAATAAAAGCACCTTGAATCGGATTTTCATTTTTTGTTAAACCTAATTCTTTGTTGATAATTAATTGAATTGCCATCGCTCTTCTTACTGATTCTTCTGTTGGAGTGGTAATTGCTTCATCATAGGCATTAGTGTGCAAAGAATTGCAATTATCATTAATGGCATAAAGAGCTTGTAACGTAGTTCGGATATCATTAAAATCGATTTCTTGAGCGTGCAAGGAACGACCAGAAGTCTGAATATGATACTTTAACATCTGAGCTCTAGCATTGGCTCCGTATTTATTTTTCATGGCTTTTGCCCAAATTTTACGAGCAACTCTTCCAATTACAGAATATTCAGCGTCAATTCCGTTTGAAAAGAAAAAAGATAAGTTTGGACCAAATTGATTAATGTCCATTCCTCTGCTTAAATAATATTCAACATACGTAAATCCGTTTGATAAAGTCAGTGCCAATTGTGTAATTGGGTTTGCACCAGCTTCTGCAATATGATACCCAGAAATAGAAACCGAATAAAAGTTTCTTACCTGTTTTTCGATAAAGTATTCTTGCACATCGCCCATCAATCTTAACGCAAATTCCGTAGAAAAAATACACGTATTTTGTGCTTGGTCTTCTTTTAAAATATCTGCTTGTACAGTTCCTCTAACTTGCGCTAACGTGTCTTTTTTTATTTGTTGATAAACTTCTTGAGGTAAAACCAAATCTCCAGTGATTCCTAAAAGCATCAAACCTAAACCATTATTTCCTTCAGGTAATTTCCCTTGATAAACGGGTCTTTCTAGGCCTTTAGATTCATAAATTTCATTGAATTTTGCTTCAATATTTTTTTCAAGTCTGTTTTCTTTGATATATTTTTCACAATTCTGATCAATGGCAGCATTCATAAAAAAGCCTAACAACATTGGTGCAGGTCCATTGATGGTCATAGAAACAGAGGTCATATGATGACTTAAATCAAAACCAGAGTACAATTTTTTGGCATCATCTAAACAACAAATAGAAACACCGGCATTTCCAATTTTGCCATAAACATCTGGTCTGTGTCCAGGATCATTTCCATACAAAGTAACAGAATCAAAAGCGGTAGAAAGTCTTTTTGCATCCATTCCTAAACTCACATAATGAAAACGTCTATTGGTTCTTTCTGGCCCACCTTCACCAGCAAACATTCTGGTTGGGTCTTCGCCAGTTCTTTTAAAAGGGTACAAGCCCGCTGTAAATGGGAATTCTCCTGGAACATTTTCTTGTAGATTCCAACGTAATAAATCTCCCCAAGCTTGGTATTTTGGTAATGCAATTTTTGGGATTTGAGAATGAGATAACGATTCAGAATGTGTTTCTATCTTTATTTCTTTATCACGAACTTTAAACTTATAAATTGGATCTTTATATTTCTGCACTTTATCTGCCCAGTTTAAAATAATTTCCCAATTTAATGGATCAAAGTTTAATTTTACTTTTTCAAATTGAGCAATTAAAAGTTTTATAAAAAATATTTGAGATTCCTTTTCATCTTTTTCTTGAACTTCACTGAAATGTATTTTGTTATTTTTAACTTGCTTTAGAATCTCTTCTTCATTAAGCCCCGTTTTGATAATCTCTATAGGTAAATTTGTAATAGATGTTATTGTTTTATAAATTCCATACAATTTTTGAGCAACTTCCACTTGCTCATCTGTTTTCTTATCATAAGCTCTATTACTTTCTGCAATTTCTGATAAATAACGAACTCTTGCTGGCGGAATCACAAAGATTTTTTCAGACATTTCTCTGGTAATTTCTATCGTCGATTTTAAATCGACTCCAGTTTTTTCAACCAATTTATTCATAATACTTTTATATAAAGTATTCATTCCTGGGTCATTAAATTGTGATGCAATTGTACCATAAACTGGCATGTCATCCATGTGAATATGCCACAAATTATTGTTACGCATGTATTGCTTTTTCACATCTCTTACTGCGTCTAAAGCGCCTCTTTTATCAAACTTATTAATGGCTACTAAATCAGCAAAATCAAGCATATCAATCTTCTCTAATTGTGTAGCAGCGCCAAATTCAGGAGTCATTACATATAAAGAAGTATCAGAATGTTCTATAATTTCGGTATCAGATTGCCCAATTCCAGAAGTTTCTAAAATAATTAAATCGAATTCAGCAGCTTTTAAAACTTGTACAGCTTCGTTTACATATTTTGACAAAGCTAAATTAGATTGACGAGTTGCTAAAGAACGCATATAAACACGTTCATTATTAATAGCATTCATTCTAATTCTATCCCCTAAAAGTGCGCCACCCGTTTTTCTTTTAGAAGGATCAACAGAAATTAAACCAATTGTTTTTTCAGGGAAATCAATTAAAAAACGTCTTACTAATTCATCAACTAAAGAAGATTTCCCAGAACCGCCAGTTCCAGTAATTCCTAAAACAGGAGTTTTAGAATCTTTATTTTTAATATGAATTTTATTTAAAGTTTCTTTAGCAACTTCTGGGTAGTTTTCTGCGGAAGAAATTAAGTTTGCGATACTTCCAATTTTTTTATGGGCTAAATCATCTAAAGAAACATCTAATTTATCTCCAAGTGCAAAGTCAGAAGTTTTTACCAAATCATTAATCATTCCTTGTAAACCCATGGCTCTTCCATCATCAGGAGCATAAATTCTTGTAATTCCATAATCCATTAAATCTTTAATCTCTTCAGGAAGAATTACACCGCCACCGCCACCAAAAATCTTTATATGACCTGCTCCTTTTTCTTGCAACAAATCATACATATACTTAAAATACTCATTGTGCCCGCCTTGATAAGACGTAATTGCAATAGCGTTTACATCTTCTTGAATGGCACAGTTAACTACTTCTTCTACAGATCTGTCATGGCCTAAATGAATGACTTCAACTCCTGTAGATTGTATAATTCTACGCATAATATTTATGGCAGCATCATGCCCATCAAAAAGGGCTGCAGCAGTTACGATTCTTACTTTATGTTTCGGTTTATAAGGTGTGCTTTGTTCCATTCGTAATAATTGTTATATTTTAGAGTTGCAATTTACGATAATCTTAAAAATTATGAATGAAGATTAACAAATTCTTAATATTTATTTTGTTAATTCTACATTTATTCCATTTACATAATTCTTAACGATGTCAATTTATTGAGCAAATTCGGCACCTTCAAAATCGTTTATATCTTTATATGTAATTTGTTGATTGTGTTATAGGTAATTTAAAAATGCCCAAGGTTTTCTTATTTTTAAATAGTTTACATTGTTTTCATTTTGATACGCTTCTCGTTCAAAACTTGCGCTAAGATAAGCACTGTTTTTATTTTGGTGTTTTAAAAGTTTGAGACACCATTCCAAACCATAAAAAATATAAAAGAAGAAGATGAACATTTCTTTTTGTTGTTGTAAATGAATTTTTTCATCATGTATTAAAGCTTTATTGTATTTTAAATTTTTATGTATTAAAAATATAAAAAGAAACAGCGTAATTCCTGAAAAGCCTTTTGTAACAATATATTTCGAAATAAATATCAATTATTATAAAGAAGTCTAAAATGAATATATTTGTTGTGTTGTCAAAACAAAATTGCTGCTACAAGTGATGTTTTTACGAACAAATATTTAATAGAATTTGGCATGTTTATTGCTATATATTTTTTAATGTCATTTTTTTTTAATATGATTTCAAGTAAAATTTTAGGTCATCAAATTAAGAATAAATTACTTTTCTTAATAATTGTAGTGATTTTTTAAATTGAATTTTTATTGAAAATGATACTTTACAACAACTTTTTAAATATAACTTTATGAAATATTCTAAATTAATAATTGTAGTGTTTGTAGTAGTGTTATCCTCTTGTAGTGCTATAAAAGTAACTTCAGATTACGACACGCAAGCAGATTTTAGCAGACTAAAAACATTTGCATTTTACAAGCCTGGAATTGACAAAGCCGATATTTCTGATTTGGATAAAAAACGTGTTTTAAGAGCAATTGAAAGAGAACTATTAGCACAAGGTTTTACAAAATCTGAAAATCCTGCAATGTTGGTTAGTTTTTTTACAAAATCTAGAGAGCGTGTAAATGTAAATCAAAATAATACTGGTTTTGGTTGGGGCTGGGGTTGGGGCTGGAATCCATGGATGATGAATGGAATGAATAATAATATTAACGTCTCTCAATTTACAGAAGGTACTTTATTTATCGATTTTATCGATAAGGAAAAGAAACAATTAGTTTGGCAAGGAATAGGAACTGGTGCTTTAAAAATGGAAAATAGAGAGAAGAAAGAAGAAAGAATAAATCTTTTTGTGAAAGAAATTATATCTAGATTTCCTCCAGGAAATGACAAGAAATAATTACAAAAAAGTATAAAATTAAAAACTCCGAAAATTTATATTTCGGAGTTTTTAATTTTAAAAAGGAACTTTAATTAATGTTTATAGTTCTTGTATCTTGGTCCCTTTAACTTAGTTCTTTTAGAAGTTTTTATAGTTATTACTTCAGAATCTTCTTTTTTATTTTCCCAAATTTTATGGTTTTTAAACTGATAACTTCTTAGTTTGTTTTTTGTACCATTTATTGTAAAAATAGTGTTTTGCAAAGCATACATGCCAACCTTAGCGTTTTTAACCTCATAACTTTTTAAATCTTTCTTTTTTTGAGCAAAGGCAGAAGTAGCTATAAAAATAAACCCGAATACTAATAATATATTTTTCATGATAGATGGTTTTTAGATTTAGCTGATTATTATTAATTAGCTACAACAAATTTACCACCTAAAAGAAGGTTTTGTGCTTATAAGAAATTTGGTATTTTGCATCCGTATTTATACGGATATAAGCTTACAGAAGATTATTTTCAGTAGCTTTTTTAATTAGTGAAGCCGTATTTTTAACCTCTAGCTTTTTTAGAATATTTGCACGATGTGTTTCTACAGTTCTTGTGCTTATAAATAATTTAGCGGCAATATCTTTTGTAGTAAGCCCTTTGCTAATTAAAGTTAATATTTCAGATTCTTTATTAGATAGTTTTTTTATGCTAGTATGTTGTGTAGACATAAAGTTTATCATTTTTTCGGAAATTACTTGGTTAAAATATTTTTTCCCTTGAGCTACAATTCTTATGGCTTTTAATAATTCGAATTCGTCTGTGTTTTTTAGTAGGTAACTATAAGCGCCATTTTTTGCGCTTTTTGCAATATAGTTTCCATCATCAAACATAGAAACCATAATTGGTTTTATGGTGCTTTTGTTTTTGGTTAACGAATCTAAAACTTCAAAACCATCTACTAATGGCATCGTAATATCTAATAAAACAATATCTATTGATGGATTGTTTTCAATAAAATCTAAAAACTCTTTTCCATTAGATAATTCTGCAACAACCTCAATATCATCTTGTTTTTTTATCAATTCAGAGAGTCCAATTCTAAAAAGTTCATGGTCGTCAGTTATTACAATTTTAATCATCATTTATAATTTTATGGGCATTTCAATTTCAAAAATCGTGTTCTCTATAGATTCAATTTCTAAAGTGCCATCAAAAATTTCTACACGTTCTTTAATATTTTTAATTCCTGAACCCAGTTTTACTTCATGTACATTAAAGCCAATACCATTATCAAAATAATACAAAGACAATACATTGTCGAACTCGGTTAACGAAATTCTTATTTTAGTTGCTTTTGAGTGTTTTATAGAATTATTAATTAGTTCTTGAACAATTCTAAAAATATTTATTTCTTGCTCCTTGGTAATTAAAGAAGCCTCTTTTTTTGTTAAATCTTCAAAACGAATAGAAGCTTCAGAGGATTTTTGAATGTTTTCTACATAATTTATTAAAGTAGCACCAATTCCAAATTTATCGATACTTGTAGGCATTAAAACGTTGGTCATTTGTCTAATTTCGTTAATGGTTGTATCAATCATTTCCTTTAAACTCTCTTTATGCTCGTTCGCTTCTACTCGGTTTTGAATGTACAATTTTATAGTGGTTAATAAAGGGCCAATGCCATCATGTAATTCTCTTGCAAGTCTTCTTCTTTCATCTTCTAAACTTTTTACTAATAAACGTTTGTTTGTAATGTTTATCTTGTTCTCAGTGGCTCTAAATTCCTCTAATTTATCGCGCATTTTTATCAAACTTCTGCCAAGTAAATCATGGTTGCTTTTTGGTTTGTAAGATGATGAAAGGTTCATTTTACCTATGTCAACTGAAAAATCTACAGCACCAACAATAGCAATTCTTAAATTTTCTAATGCTTTAAACATTGCTGTTATTTCTGTGGGACTTTTCTGTAAAACTAATTTTTCATTATAATTACCTTTAGCCATTATAAGTAGGCTTTTTTGTATTTTTTTGATAGGATTTGTAATGATTTTAGTTAAAAATAATGAGATAATAACAGATAAAGTAAGGATGATTAGTGTAAAAAAAAGCAGTTTTAAACGCATTTCTTTTAAGGGAATCGTAACTTCATCTACATCAATTTCAGATAATAAAACCCAATGTAAATTGTCTATTTTCAATGAACTATAAGCACTGTATACATCAATTTTTCTATAATCAAAAAAAATACCCTCTCCATTTTTATCTGTAATGCCATCGAAAACACCAATGGTTTTTGCTTCGATTAAATAAGGTGCTTTTTCTGGAAAAAATCGAGATTGAGAGCGAAGTCTATAGTCGCTGCCAACAATATAAGATTCGCCACTCTCTCCCATACCTGTTCTTTCTAATAAGATTTCCGTTATTTTATGATATGAGATAACTTTTAATTCGCGTTTATCATCTTTAATCTTAATTAAACCAATTGAAGTTTGTTTTGTGGGATGTAAATGTGTTAAATCGTATATACCTGCATTTAAATAGTTGTTATTTGGTAATTTAATTTTACTACTATCAATAAAAACTTCTTTCGAATCCTTAAACGTTTTCCATTCTTTTTGAACAAGGTTTTCTATTTGAATTTTTTTAAGTGTTTTAATGGAGTTTAAATGATACAGAATACGTTCATCTAAAACCTTTGAAAATTCGAAGTAAAATATTAAAGAAAGGATAATTACAACTAATATTACTAAACTATTAATGATTAATAAAATTAATTTTTTTATGCTCATTGCTTCAATAATATTAAGCTTTTTTTAAGGGAGTTAAGGTATAAATAATTATTATAAATGCTCTAGGTTACAAGAAATAAAACAGGGTTTTTACGGATCAACACCAAAAGTTGTGGAGTAAATAAAAATACTTGAACTTTGCATTAAAAGTTTTATGCCTTCAGATAGTTTATTGTCCATTGCTAAATTATTACTTCCAGAAGTTTTGACTACTTATTTTGAATTGACCAAATATGATGTTAAAGCCGAAGAAATTCATTTTTATTTTAAAGAAAGACATCTTATTTCTGATGAATTTAAAGGTCAGAAACTTCACTCTAAAGGTTTTTTTACAGAGGCTACTGTTCAAGATTTTCCCATTCGCGGTAAGAATGTTTATCTCCATATTATAAGGCGAAGGTGGATTGATGAATCTACTAGTAAAGTAGTTACCAGAGATTGGACTTTAGTAGCAAAAGGAACTAGAATTACTAGTGATTTTGCTAATTTTTTAAAACAGATCAGTCAATAATCATGCTACAAGTACAAGTATTATTGCTGATTTTTATGGTGTTAGTTCAAGAAATTTACAAAGACAGTACAAAGATTCTTTAAGTGATTTTAATTCTTGGGATCAAAAATCACATGCAGAAGATTGGCTTTTATTTGCTAAAAATCTGGGTTTGTACTTATCTCTTGACGAAACTGCTTTTTCAAATGGCGATTTATACACCATTGTAACCAATAAAAATGCGCAAGGTAAAAAAGGAGCAATTGTAGCTATGATTAAAGGAACTAGAGCTGAAGCAGTTATAAAAATCCTTTCGAAAACCCCTTTAAAACAAAGAAAAAGAGTCAAAGAGGTTACTTTAGATATGGCAGGAAATATGGGGCTTATTGTAAAAAAATCATTCCCAAATGCATCTCTAGTTATAGATCGTTTTCATGTGCAAAAACTAGCTTCAGACGCATTACAAGAAATCAGAGTTAAACATAGATGGGTAGCTATAGATGCTGAAAATGAAGCCATAGAATATGCTCGAAATAGGAAATCGAAATACAGCCCGGAAGTACTCTCAAACGGAGATACACTAAAACAATTATTAGCTAGAAGTAGGTATTTACTCTATAAATCAAGCTCTAAATGGACTGAAAATCAATCGAAAAGAGCGGCTATACTTTTTGAAAAATATCCAGATATAGAAAAAGCTTATAAATTATGTCAAAACCTTTCGTGGATATTCAATAATACTGAAAACAAAACTTCAGCTCTGATAAGACTTGCTAAATGGGATGAAAAAGTGAGGCAGGCTCAGTTTAAAAGTTTTAATACCATTGCCAGAACAATGTCCATTCATTATCAAAATATTCTCAATTATTTTGATAATAGAAGCACAAATGCATCAGCAGAATCGTTTAACGCAAAAATTAAGGCTTTTAGAGCTCAGTTCAGAGGGGTTAGAAATATTAATTTCTTCCTCTTTAGACTTACTAATATTTTTGCTTAAACTCTAAATCCCACAACTTTTTGACTTGATCCGTTTTTACCTTAATTTTTGCTTAATTATTAAAACTAAAAAACTCCGAAAAATAAAATTCGGAGTTTTAAAATTAAAATATAATTCTTAAAATCTAGCTAATATTAGCAGAATTTACA
>JBNMNV010000091.1:0-11091 GCA_051278125.1 Polaribacter sp.
TTTTAAAAGAAGACTTTACAAAAAATGTTGTTTATACAAGTAAAGCGCAAGCAGCAGAAAAATATAGTGCAGAAATTGGTGAAGATTTCTTGAAGTTTCTTGGTGAAAATCCGCTAAAAAACGGAATTGATATCTACTTAAAAGCGGATTTCGTAACTCCAGAAAAAATGGAGGCATTAGAAAAACAATTCCAAAAAAACTTATTTGTTGCAGATGTTTCTTATGATAAACCACTCATTAATATATTAACTAAAAACATTAAGAGAATTAGTTTTTGGCTGCTAGTTTTAAGCAGTTTCTTTGCTGTGATAGCCATGATTTTAATTAACAGTTCGATAAGATTATCCATTTATTCAAAACGTTTTAATATTAAAACGATGCAAATGGTGGGCGCAACGAAAGGTTTTATTAGAAAACCATTTATTTGGCGCAGTATAAAGCTAGGAATGGTGGGTGCTTTATTGGCATTAGCAGGATTAGCAGTTGTTGTTTATTATTTAGACAAATACATACCAAGCTTAAATTTTTTAGATGATTATATCACTTTAGGATATATCGCAGCAGGCGTCATTTTTTCGGCATTTATCATTACAATGTTAAGTACTTTCTTCGCTACACAGCGTTTTTTAAATTTACGAACAGACGAGCTGTATTATTAAAACAAACAAGAACTAAGACAATTATTTCATAAGAAATTCTTTATAAATTTATACAAATGGAAAATAAAATGAATCAAGAACAAGAATTTTTATTTGGTAAAAAAAATTACATGATCATGTTAATTGGTGTTGCCTTTATTGCTCTCGGCTTTATTTTTATGGCAGGTGGTGGTAGTGATGATCCCAATGTTTTTAATGAAGAAATTTATAATTGGCAACGTATTCGTTTAGCACCAACTTTGGTGATTATTGGTTTAGGTATAGAAATTTATGCGATTTTAGCCAATCCCAATAGGTAAATATGAACTTAATAGAAACCATTATTTTAGCTGTTATTGAAGGAATTACAGAATATTTACCGGTATCATCAACGGGGCATATGATTATAGCATCTTCCTTTATGCGCATCGCTTCGGACGATTTTACAAAGCTTTTTACGATTGTAATTCAATTAGGGGCTATTTTATCGGTGGTTGTTTTGTATTGGAAACGATTTTTTCAAAGCTGGGATTTTTACTTTAAATTATTTGTAGCCTTTATTCCTGCAGTGGTTTTAGGCTTGCTTTTAAATGATGTTATTGATAGCTTACTAGAAAGCCCTGTAACGGTGGCGGTTTCTCTGATAATTGGTGGCATTATTCTTTTAAAAGTAGATGAATGGTTTAAAGAAAACGAAGAATATGATGAGGCAAACCCTACAGCGCATACCGAAATAAGCTATAGGACGGCATTAAAAATTGGCTTTTTTCAGTGTCTGGCCATGATACCAGGAACCTCTAGAAGTGGTGCAAGTATTGTTGGTGGAATGACTCAAAAGATAAATAGAAAAACAGCTGCAGAATTTTCTTTCTTTTTAGCAGTGCCAACGATGTTGGGAGCAACGGCTAAAAAAAGTTACGATTATTATAAGGCAGGCTTTGAACTTTCTTCAGATCAAATTAATTATTTAATTGTTGGTAATATCATAGCTTTTGTTGTGGCATTAATTGCTATTAAATCCTTTATTGATTATTTAAGTAAAAAAGGATTTAAAGTCTTTGGTTATTATAGAATTGTTTTCGGTACAGCACTTTTAATTATTCACTTCTTCATTTATCCATTAAGTATTTAAATTTTTATGATGACGGAAGAGGATTTTAAAAACGGTCAAGTTTTATTGATTGATAAACCACTGACTTGGACTTCTTTTCAGGCAGTAAATAAACTGCGTTGGCACATTAAACAACGATTTAAAATTAAAAAAATTAAAGTAGGTCATGCCGGAACTTTAGATCCTTTAGCTACAGGTTTGTTAATTATCTGTACAGGAAAACAAACGAAAGAAATACATACCTATCAAAATCAAATAAAAGAATATACAGGTACTTTTACGCTAGGAGCAACAACGCCAAGCTATGATTTAGAGACGGAAATTGATGAAATATTTCCTACAGAGCATCTTACTGAAAAGTTATTATTAGAGACTACCAAACAGTTTGTTGGTGATATACAGCAGAAACCACCGATTTTTTCTGCGATTAAAAAGGATGGAAAACGTTTGTATGAATTAGCAAGAAAAGGCGAAACTACTGAAATAAAGGCAAGAACCGTTACGGTTGATCGTTTTGAGATTACAAAAATAAACCTACCCAAAGTAGATTTTAAAATTGTTTGTAGCAAAGGTACTTACATTCGTTCTTTGGCGTACGATTTCGGAAATGCACTCAACTCAGGAGCGCATTTATCAGCTTTAAGAAGAACAAAGATTGGTGATTTTTCTGTTGCGAATGCTTCTTCAATTGAAGATTTTATTACAAATTTAGAAAACTAAATCTATAATTTTACCCTAAGTAAGTTCTTAATACTTTCGCACTAGATCTTGTTTGTAATCTTCTGATGGCTCTTTGTTTTACTTGTCTTACACGTTCTCTTGTAATATTAAAAGTTTCCCCTATTTCGGTTAAACTGCAAGGAGATGTTTGTCCAATACCAAAGAACATTTTAATGACTGATGCTTCTTTATAACTTAAGGTGTCTAAAGCATTTGTAATTTCTAAATTTAAGGATTGTTTCATCAAATTTCTGTCAGGTCTAGGAGATTCATCAGAACCTAATATACTGTATAAGTTTGATTCTTCACCTTCTCTAAAGGGAGCATCCATAGACAAATGGCGTCCAGAATTTTTCATACTCAATGCTACATCGTTAACGGTGGTGTCTAATTCGTTGGCAATTTCGACGTAGGTAGGAATGCGCTCACTTTGCTGCTCTAGTTTCGAGTATATTTTTTTGATTTTGCTAATGCTGCCAATTTTATTTAATGGCAAACGCACAATTCTAGATTGTTCTGCTAAAGCAGACATGATTGCTTGGCGTATCCACCAAACAGCATACGATATAAATTTAAAACCTCTTGTTTCATCAAAGCGTTTTGCAGCTTTTACCAAGCCTAAATTACCTTCATTAATTAAATCAGATAACTTTAAACCCTGATTTTGATATTGTTTCGCTACAGAAACCACAAATCTTAAATTAGCTTGAACCAAACTATCTAAAGCTCTTTCATCTCCTGCTTTTATTTTCAGCGCCAGTTCTACTTCCTCATCAGCAGTAATTAGGCCTATTTTACTTATTTCTTGAAAATATTTGTCTAGAGATTTGGCATCACGATTGGTTACTTGTTTGCTAATTTTAAGTTGTCTCATATTTTTATGTAGGTGTTTTAAGAAGTTATTTTAAATATATAAATTGCAATCATCACAGCTTTTAACCTCACCACTATAAGTTTCTCGGTATTTATGGATTGTTTTTATAGGAAATCCTAAGATATATTTTTTAATGTAGGTAACTCTAGAGTTGAGCATTCCCATAGCAGCGGAATAGTATTTTTCTTGTCTTGTTTTTCTTCTAATTTGAATTAGTTTCATATGAATAAATTTAATAATGTTACTAGAAATACATTTTTGGATGTACGTGTAGGTAATAAGATTGAAGTCGTGTGTGCAAAACATGTTTGCAATTGAATTGATTGCTAGAAAGCGGAAAAAATAAAGGTATAAAATGGGTTTAAAAGGACTTTAAAACCAGATTTATACATTAGAGTAGATATTTTTTGAGAAGTAGTCGCTTTTTCCATAAAGCACAAAAGTACAAAAAATAAGCCGTTTTATCTAAAAAACGGCCATCTATTGTGCTTTTTTAATCAGTTTTGATTAAAAATGGTTAATTTTAAAACCGTAAGGTTACACCAATTAAGAAGTTTCTTGTGGCTTGCGGATAATATCCGGCACCGTCTACAGTAGTGGTAACACCTTGTGTAGACCAAGTATCATCAAATGTAAAGTAGTAACCTCTATCTACATATTCTACATTAAAAATGTTGTTTATTAAAGCGGTAAATGTAATTGATTTAAAAATTTTCTTCGGATTCATTTGATACACTAAATTTAAATCAGACGTAAAAAAACTATCTAACACATCTGTATCAGAAATTGCGCTGCTAAAATTACTCATCAATTGTTCTCCCACATATTTGGTTAAAAATGTAAACTGCAAATTTTCTGAGGGCATGTAGGTAAACATATTTCCAATAATTACATCTGGCGAGAAAGAAATATCTGTATTTCCTAAAGGCTGTGGCGCTGTGTTTCCGTCTCTTGTAATAAAGAAATCTTTATTTTTATTAGTGCTAAAAGCTGCATTGGGTCTTATCGAGAATTTTTCTGATAAGGTAATGTCTGCATCAATTTCTAAACCGAGTCTATAACTGTTTCCAGAAGTTGTTCTGATGGGTTGACCAACATCATCTAAAGCACCTGTTAAAACCAGTTGGTTGGTATAATCCATATAATACATATTGGTGTTTATTTTAACGCTTTCTTTGTTTAAACGCCAACCTAATTCAAAATCATTTAAAGTTTCAGGAGTGTTCACTCCGTTTTCAAAATCGTTTCTATTCGGTTCTCTATTGGCAATAGCAAATGAGGTATACAAATTATTATTTGGGTTGATGTTATAGGTAAAACCAAATTTTGGATTGAAAAAATTAAAGGTTCTATCCACATCAATGGGTACTATATCATTGGTTATTCCTTGGGTTTGATATCCAACAAAACGTCCTTGCAAATCTGCATACCCAGAAAGTTTGTCGTTGATAGCAAACGTTATTTTTGCAAAAGCAGAAAAGTCTGTTTTTTTGGCATCAGAAAAATAATAGCGATCTCTAATGTTTACATTCTGTGCCAATTCACTTCCCCAAATTACTTCTCCAAAATGATCTCCCGTATAATTTGAATAAGAAATACCGGTAATAAAATTTAGTTGATCCGTTTTATAGTTGGTGTTAAAATTAACTACATAAAAATCATTATCTAACCAGCGTCTTACAATCACATCGCTACCATCGGCAATTAAATTATTAAAGTCTGCGGCATCTTCACCATCTTTAAATTGCTCAAAATATCCTGATCCTTTCGTATAATTCAAGCCTAAATTTGTTGACCAATTTTCATTCAATTTTTCAATCCAATGCAATTGATAATGATTTTGTTCGTAGTTGTCTGTTTCATTGTCATAAGTATAGGGATTTTGCCTTCTGTCTTCAGCCAATTCATCTGCCGTTAAACCAAACCAAGCTTGGTAGGTTTGTTCTTTTCCGCCAAAGGTAATCGCTTTTATGAGCGTGTTTTCATCGGTATAACTTCCTTGTAAGAAGTACGATTTTAAATCTGCAAAAGCCCTGTCTACATAGCCATCAGAAGAAATATTAGACAAACGACCGGCAATTTCTATATGATCATTAATTTTACCTGTACTAAATTTTACGGTATGTTTTCTGGTGTTAAAAGAACCAAAAGAGTTGGATATTTCTCCAAAAGCCTCTTCGGAAACGGCATCTGTTAAAATATTTAAACTTGCACCAAAAGCACCAGAACCGTTGGTAGATGTTCCCACGCCACGTTGCAATTGTAAGTTTTCTGTAGAGGATGCAAAATCGCCTAAATTTACCCAAAAAGAACCGTGACTTTCTGCATCATTAAACGGGATTCCGTTTAAGGTTACGTTAATTCTTTCTGAGTTAGAACCACGCACACTCATATACGTGTAGCCAACACCTGCGCCGGCATCACTAGAAGAAACCACAGAAGGCATGTAATTTAGTAAAACAGGAATGTCTTGCCCTAAATTACGTTTTGCAATTTCTTTTTTTGATAGGTTAGAAAACGTAACAGGAATGTCTGTGTTTGCACGCACGGCAGCGACTAAAACTTCATCTAGAGCGGTCTCATCAGAATTCAGTTGAATGATATACTCTTCATCTTTAGAAAGTATAATTTTTTCTGAAATTGTTTTGTAACCCAAAAAAGAGACTTCTACGGTATAGGTTCCTTTGTTCAGTGTAAAGCTAAAGTTTCCATCTAAGTCTGCGGAAGTTCCTTTTTTAAGTTCTTTTACCAAAATAGATGCTCCTGGCAAAGGTTCTTTGTTTTTATCGATAACTTTTCCTGAAAGTTGATACGATTGGGCGTTTGCAAGTGTACTTACAAACAAGAATAAAAAAATAGATATTTTTTTCATTTTAAAAATTTTTAAAACGAATAAAAAGAGGTAATTATTCTTGTGGTTATTATTGAATAATTAATTTGTGAACGTTAACTTGTTAGAAAAAGCATGGCTTTTTCGCTACTCATTAAAAACATTTGCTAGATGTTTTCTTAACGTTCGTATCCCTAAACAGCATTACCTGTTCTAGGTTCATTGGGTATGATCTCAGCCGTTTTTAATTCAAAGTTTTTAATTTTAAGTTTAGAGTTTTCACTGTAAACTGCAACTGCAAACTGAATACTAAAAAAAGCACCCCTTTATGAGAACGATGCAAAATTAAGTTAGAAAAATTGATTGTGAAACAAAATAATGATTTTTTTAGCGGCTATTTTCTTGCTTCGTTTTTATCTTGAGTGAGCTCTAAAGATTCTTTTTTTTGCGAAAAAAAAAAGAATGCGGTTTAAAGCAAGGCTAAATTTGTTTGCTAGCTTCAATGCAGCATTGATATTAGACATTTAATCAAGTTTAGGTTTTTTACGAAGTGCTTTTTTTACTGAAGTTCTTTTTTTAGTTTCAACTCTTTTCATAAGAGCTCCTTTGCTTGGTTTTGTTTTTCTTCTTTTTTTAGGGCGAATTAAATTCGTTTTTAACAATGCTAAAAAGCGTTTAATGGCAATCTCTTTATTTCTATGCTGTGACCTTGTTTCTTCACAGAATAAAATCAAGATATGTTCTTTCGTTAATTTTGATGATAGTTTTGCCTTCAGTAGCTCTTTATCATTTTCATTTAAGGAATTAGAATTTTCTAAATCGAAAGATAATTCAATTTTAGACGAAGTTTTATTTACATGTTGTCCGCCAGCACCAGAACTTCTAGTGGCTTTAAATTGTAATTCAGAGAGTATCGTGTTTTGGTTCATTGGCATTATTCATAGCTTACATACATCATTCAAAAATAGAAGTTTTCATTTTGTTTTTCGTCTAAAAACTGATTTTTTAAAAACATAGAATAGATAGAAAGGAAAAAAGGACGTTTTATTGCGGTAAATTCAAGTTATAGATGGTATTATAAACTTTATACCCAATAGAAATAATGTAAGCATAGATTTGAGTAATTTTACAAAAATGGTTTCATATAAAAAAACTGTAAAAATTCACCTTCATGCAAATTAAGAATTCAAGTACAAAAATTAAGAAAGAGCTCATAAACAGTATTGTGCATGGCTTCGGAATTATTTTTGGTATTGTAAGTATTCCTATTTTAATAGCCTTTGCTATTAAAAGTGATAATACTGTAGGTGTAATTGGTGCCGCTATTTATGGATTTTGTTTTTTACAGCTTTTTACTTTTTCTACACTTTACCATGGTTTTCAAAATGTCCAAGTAAAACGCATCCTCGAAATTCTGGATCACATCAGTATTTATTTCTTAATAGCAGGCACGTACACGCCATTTTTGTTGATGTATTTGCAAGATGCTTTCGGCATTACTTTGCTATCAATTTTATGGAGTTTAACAGCAGTGGGTATCATTTTTAAAATTTTTTTTACAGGAAAATGGAAAGTGTTTTCAACATTAATTTATATCGCTATGGGATGTATTATGGTTGTTGGTGGAGGCACTTTCTTTGAAAGTATTCCCATCAATATCCTCACAATGATTCTAATAGGATGTGCACTTTATCTTATAGGTGTTATTTTTTATTTGTGGGATAAATATACTTATAACCATGCAGTTTGGCACTTTTTTGTGTTAACAGCTGCCGTTTGTCATTATGTGGCTATTTTACTGGCGGTTACAGCGAATTAATATACAAAGATTGTAAAATTAAATTGGTATCCCTTAATTTTTAAGGGAGTTGCCGAGAGTGATATTTTTAAAATGAGCTTGCCTTTATACTATAATTTAAAGTATGAAGGTTCTTCTATCAAATATAAGTTTAAGGAATTTGCTTATAGTAAAATCTTTAAAGTGCGTGTATTATTGTCCTGCAGTGAAAAAATAGTTAGTCTCCCCTTATAAACATAATTAAAAGTTAATTACTTCCCCAGTTTTTAACTTTTTTTTATGGCTATTATAGACCCTTTACAACTTGAATTTACCTTAATAAAACGCCCTTTTTTCCTTTCTTCATCATTTAAAAAATAAACCGTAACTACGGCTATGCTTGATTTTTTAAATTCGAATAAAGAAAAAAATCATCATTTTATTTTACGCTAAATTCAAATCCTAAATGGTATTATCTTAAAAAGTTTTATTAAAAGGTAAAGTTATACTACCGATTTCACGATATAATGCCTATTTAATTCGTTTCTATTTTCTTTATAGTTCAATATAAAATATAACAGTACCTAATGCGATACTTTTATTTTCTATAGCATTTAAAGAAAATATAGTTCAAATTTATAAGCAATCTTTTGGAAGTACAATTGGTATCAGCAATATGCTTCCTTTAATTTTTTATGTTCTAAACCACACAAATACTATTTAAAAACTGCACATTTTGTCATATTAAAATGAGATAAAGCCTTGTAAAATAGCGATAAAGGAAAGTGATGTATGTAGTGTGTTGTTCTATAATAAATAAACTTTTTATTCGTATTAATCTCCTAATGAAGTTAAGCCTTCTCGAATTGCATATTTGGTTAAATCAGGTATGGTATGTAGGTCTAATTTTTTCATCAAATTCTTTCTATGCACATCGACTGTTTTAGAGCTTAAAAATAACAGTTCACCAATTTCTTTAGACGTGTTTCCTTCCGCTAGCAATTGTAAAACTTCAGTTTCTCTTGAACTTATTTTTTTTTCATGAACCACATGGTCTTCGTGTAAAAACGTAAGATAATCTTGATTGACGTTTTTAGAAAGATATTTTTTATTTTGCATCACAGCAGTAATAGCAGTAATTAACTCATCGGTGTCGCCATCTTTTAATAAATAAGCAGAACCACCAGCATTAAACATTCCTTGAACAAATTTCCTATTGGTATGCATAGAAAGACCAATAATTTTAATGTTGGATGATTTTTATGAATTTGTCTTGCAGCTTCTATACCATTTAAGCCAGCCATGGCAACATCCGTAATAACAACATCTGGAAGTAATTTTGCACATAATTTCATAGCAGACCTACCTTCCGCAGCTTCACCTACAATATGTAAATTAGACTTTTGCTCAATAAGACTTCTTAATCCATCACGAAGTATTTGATGATCATCTACTAAAACAATATTTATTTTCTTTAAAACATTCATAATCGAATCCGAACCTTTATATAGGTACATAAATTTTAATAGTGGTACCCTTATTTATCTCTGATTTTATCGTAAATTCTCCTTTCATGTTTCTGACACGCTCTTGCACAGCAAACAAACCAAAGCCATTACCAGAACTACTAACTTTTTTTACGATGCTGGTATCAAAGCCCTTACCATTATCTTTTACAAAGATAAGAATAGCTTTTTCTTCTTTTATAAATTCTAAGGTCATTAAAGATGCTTCTGCATATTTTATAGCATTGGTGACAACTTCTTGTACACATCTAAAAATTAAAATAGCTTTAGACTCATCAAGACTAAGCGAAGCTACATTACTATTAAATTGAAATTCAATACCGTATTTTGCTTGAGTGTCTTCTGCGAACCAATCTAATGCATCTACAAGGCCTAATTGATATAAAATAGGTGGCGATAGTTCATAAGTGATTTTACGGCTATTTTCTAAAGCTTTAGAAATATGCAATTTGATAAAGTTTAAATCTTCAAAGGCACTTTTTAGTTCAGCTCTTTTTTCTAAATCACTGATTCTCATTTTTGAAATTACAAGAGATTGACTTAAATGATCATGAATATTGGCTGCAATTTCTTTTTTTTGTTTTTCTTCAATCAAAGAAACTTCTGAAGTTAATCTTTGAAGAGAAGATTGATATTCTTCAATTTCTTGTTTTGCCAACATCCATTGGTTAATATTTCTTGTAGAAGTAACAAAGGAAACAATTTTTTTATTTTTAATAACTGGAGATCCTATAGCCTCTAACCATAAATAATGACCCTCTTTATGACGTGCTCTGAAGGTAAAAGCATCTGTACTTAAATCTCTAAATATTCTTTCTTGAATAGCCTTTTTTAAGGGTTCTATGTCCTCTTGATGAACGATTTCAAACACTTCTTTATGTAATAATTCAGCCTGTTCAAAACCTAATAAATTTTTTATGGATGGACTGATGTATGTAAATTTACTATCTCGATCATGTATACAAACTAAATCATTGATATGGTCTGACAATAAACGATACATTTCTTCAGCTTTTTTACGTTCTGAAATATCTAGTACTATTGCTAAAAAACTTTTGTGATTGCCCTCTGTAACCAGTTGTAAATGTATTTCCGTAGGGTATAAGCTGCCGTCTTTTCGTTGGTGCTTTGTGAAAAATATAATTTTATTTTTTTCACCTTGCATTAAAGGAGTAACAAGCTCTTTAAAATAAGTTTTAGTTAATTCTGGTTTTATATCAATTACAGTTAATAATTTTATTTCTTTTTCTGAATAGCCTAGGTTTAGCAGCGCACCCTTGTTGGCATAAGTAAATAGGTATGTTTCCGAATCAAAAATATAAATTTCATTCAGACTATTTTCTAGCGTTTTCTGTAAACTATTTTTTTCTTGTTCGGCTTTTTTACGTTCGGTTATATTTACGTTTACGCCTAAATGTCCAATAAGTTCATTTTTATCATTAAATAATTCTCTTGCAGTTCCTTCTACCCAAACAGTTTCACCGCTTTTCGCTATAAACCGATATTCATACTTCCATTTTCCTCGTGATGCAATAGATCCAAACCATTTTTCTTTTATTAATGCTACATCATCAGGGTGCAATGCCTTCATCCATCTTTTGCCTAGAGATTCTTC
>JBNMNV010000092.1:0-11086 GCA_051278125.1 Polaribacter sp.
GAAGTCGAAGTACATAGACTAAGAGAAAAACATTGTAATTATTTTAAAATGAATTTCAATACTAGTTTTTTACAAAGTTGAAAAGGTAATTTCAAATGATAAATTTATAGATACTTTTAAAATTATTTTTATTTTGATAAAAGCGAATTATAAAAAATACATTCTAAATTTTAAAAACCCAAGTGGAACATCGCGTGGAGTTTTAAGAACGAAAGAAACTTGGTTTATCATCTTACATGCAAACGATAAAATTGGCATTGGAGAAACCGGACTTTTTAGGGGCTTAAGTATTGATGATGTGCCCAATTACGAGGAAACATTAACTTGGGTTTGTGAACATATTAATTTTGGTTTAGATTTTTTATTGAAAGAGCTCAGTGAGTTTCCGTCTATTCAATTCGGCTTAGAACAAGCTTTTTTATCCTTAAAAAGTAAAGATAAATTTGAATTATTTCCTTCGGAATTTACAAAAGGAACAGCATCAATTAATATCAACGGTTTAATTTGGATGGGAGATAAACAGTTCATGAAAACCCAAATTAAAGAAAAATTGAAATCAGGTTATTCATGTATTAAAATGAAAATTGGTGCTATAGATTTTGATACAGAACTTGAATTATTAAAAGCGATTCGAAATGAATTTTCATCTAAAGAAATAACCTTAAGAGTAGATGCAAATGGCGCTTTCAATCCAAAAAATGCTTTAGAAAAACTACAAAGATTATCGGCTTTAGAGATTCATTCTATAGAGCAACCCATTCAACAAGGTCAAATCCAAGAAATGGCGGAATTATGTTTAAAAACACCTTTGCCAATTGCTTTAGATGAAGAGTTAATTGGTGTGTTTTTACCCGAAGAAAAGAAAAAAATAATACAAACAATAGCCCCACAATATATCATTTTAAAGCCAAGTTTAGTTGGTGGTTTTGCAGGCACAAAAGAATGGATTAATTTTGCTGAAGAAAATAATACTGATTGGTGGATTACATCAGCATTAGAAAGTAATATTGGTTTGAATGCAATTGCCCAATTTACATTTACTTTACAAAACAAATTACCACAAGGATTAGGAACCGGCGAATTGTTTATGAACAATATTGAAAGTCCGTTAAAAGTTAAAAACGGAACGTTACAATACAATCCAACATCAAACTGGGATTTGAACAGTATCTAAAAATAACACCTTGATCCTATTTTCAAGGTTAAAGAAAAAAATGAACTACATACAACAAGGATATAAAGGGAAAAGTGATTTTTTTTATTGGTTAATTACTGTTTTATTAGTATTTTTTGGGTGGCAAATTTTAGGAGGCATTCCTTTATTAGCGGTAGGTTTTTCTTATTCAAAGGATTTAGAAGAGTTTACATCCGCAGGGTTAAATAATTTTATGGGTTTAGGAATTGATAAAAATTTATTTCTATTTCTCATCATTCTTACTTCTGCTCTAGGGTTATTATTTCTATTTATTAGTATAAAATTTGTTCATAAAAGAACATTTACTTCGCTGGTAACGAGCAGAAAAAAAATTGATTGGAAACGTTTTTGGGTTGGTTTTTTAACTTGGGGTATTTTAGTTGTTATTTTTACTTTTGTCGGTATTTTAATAGAGCCAGAAATTTATACGTACAACTTTAATGCAAAACCATTTTTTATTTTAGTGGCTATTTCTTTTTTTTTACTTCCACTTCAAACGAGTTTCGAGGAATTGTTTTTAAGAGGCTATTTTATGCAAGGAATCGGGATTTTAGTAAAAAATAGATGGGTTCCACTCATTATAACTTCGGTTTGTTTTGGCTTGTTACACGGAGCTAATCCAGAAGTTCAAAAATTGGGTTACATTTTAATGGTTTTTTATATTGGCACAGGTTTCTTTTATGGTATCACTACTTTAATGGATGAAGGTACAGAATTAGCTTTAGGCTTGCATGCTGCCAATAATGTTGTAGCCGCTTTTTTAGTCACAACAGACTGGATGGTTTTTCAGACCGATGCATTATTTATAGATACTTCAGAGCCCTCGGTAACATTAGAAATGTTTTTACCTGTTATTGTTTTAAATCCATTAATGTTGCTGTTTTTTTCAAAAAAATATAAGTGGACCCATTGGAAAGAGAAACTTACTGGTAGCATAGAAAAACCTATAAATGTAGAAGAAAATGATAAAATTTTAGAAAATAGTGGTACCAAATAAAATTCATAAAAATTTTCAATTAAATAGTATTTCATTCTCTTCTGTGGATGAGTTACAAGCATATACAAAAGGTTTTTCTGAAGAGATTCATTATTTTTTAGAAAATTGGTTTTCTAAAGACGATGTAATAATTGTACAAACTTCGGGTTCTACAGGGACACCAAAATCAATTTCAATTCAAAAGAAATTTGTAATCAATTCAGCAAAAGCAACGGGTGCCTTTTTTGATTTACAAGAAAATACAACAGCATTATTGTGCTTACCAATTCAGTACATTGCTGGTAAATTAATGTTGATTAGAGCTCTTACTTTAGGTTGGAAACTAGATAGTATTGATTCAAATTCGAATCCCTTAAAAAAAGTTGAAAAGCAGTATGATTTTTCTGCTATGGTTCCTTTCCAATTAGAGAACTCACTTTCTAAAATACATTTCATTAAAAAGCTAATTGTTGGGGGAGGCGTGGTTTCTAGCTCGCTTCAAGAAAAATTACAAACAGTTTCTGCGGATGTTTTTGCAACTTACGGAATGACAGAAACAATTACACATATCGCCGTTAAAAAACTAAACCATTTTGCTTCATTGCAAGGAAAAATGACAATACAATCTTTTTATCAAACACTCCCGAACATAACGATTTATAAAGATGATAGAAATTGTTTGGTAATTGATGCCCCTAAAGTGGCTGACGAAATTATTTTTACAAATGATGTTGTAGAACTTATTTCAGATAGGCATTTTAAATGGTTAGGTCGCTTTGATAATGTGATTAATTCGGGTGGTGTAAAATTACATCCAGAAAAAATAGAAGAAAAATTAGCTAAAATCATCTCAAATCGTTTTTTTGTCATCGGAATTCCAGATGAAAAACTAGGAGAAAAACTAATTTTACTGATTGAAGGAAATCAAAAAGAAATGAGTTTTGAAAGTATCAATCTCACAAAATTTGAAATTCCGAAAGAAATTTATTTTCTAGATCAATTTGTAGAGACAGTATCAGGAAAAATTCAAAGGAAAAAAACATTCAAAAATTTTTTTACTGATCGATGATGTTTTTTAAACTATATATATCCTTAGTTTTAAGGTAAATCTTAAAGAAAGCTAGATTAAAATTAAGTATAAAATTAGTAAAAAATGCTAGGGGTGAAGACAAACTAGAATATAGACAAGAATTTAGAAGAATTGTAAAAAGTATTTCACTTAAAATAAGATCGGGTTTTAACTCAATCTTTTTTAGTACTGAAACATCATTTCTAAAGTTAAAACATTTAAATAACCGTCTGCTAGAAGATTATTTTGTTCTTCAAATCTTTTAATTGCATTTAATGTTTCTACTCTATAAACTCCATCAAGGGTAAGGTTAGCCCCATTATTATTGAGTTCTTTTTGAACCTCATAAATAATAGCATTTTTTTCGCCATTGTAGAGCTTAACATCAGAACTAAATAAGCTTTTAATTTTCTCATATTTATTTCTTTTTCGAAATGTTTTTAAATCAATGCCATTGTCTTCAATAAATTTAATTTCGATATTAGAAAGCCCTTTTTCTTTTAGTTGCAAAGAATTATTAAGAATAGTTGCATAGTACTTAACTTTTGCTAATTTTTCGGCATATAATTCAACAGCTACTTTAGTTTTAGGATCATCTTTTTATAGAGTTCGAACATCAATTTCATTTGCCGACCACTGCAACATTACATAACTATCTAAACTTTCAATCGACTCATAATAGTTTAAAGTGTCTCTTGATTATGATAGCTTAAATCGATTTCTTGATCACTTTGATAATTGATTTCTGGAGAAGAAAATCTCTTGTATTCGCTATATTTTCCGTAACCAATAATCAAAGCAATAATCAGAAGTAAAAATATTATTATTTGTTTCATTATTGTCAGAGCATAAAATTAAAACAAATGTATAAAATCTTTTAGAAAAATATGAGGTAATTGAATTTTACTATAATATTGAAAATTATAAAAAACTCGTTCATAATTCTATTTCAAAATAGTAGAAAAAACGGGAGTTTTAAGGTATTAATAGTTTATGGATTAGTACAGCTATATTGAACCTTATAAAACTTATTGAACAAGGAGTAAATTAGGATTTTAGGAATGATGAACCAGTCTATAATTTTGCTGCAGGATATTCTTTTTAAAAGCGAATTTAAAACCCTGAAGCAATTTTTTCTAATGCTTTTTTATCAATGACAGCAATAGATTTTCCATCAAATTTTATGGCTTTTATCTTTTTAAATTCAGAAAGTAATCGAATTGCAGACTCTGTTGCAGCACCAATTATATCTGCAAAATCTTCACGAGACAATTGTATATCTATATAATCAGTGTCTTCTGAAACAAAATTTAAATTAAGATACAACAAGGTTTCAGCCAAACGCTGTTTTGTTGTTTTTTGGGCCATGTTTACAACTAAATTATCTGATTGTTTTAAGTTATCTGCCATCGATTTTAAAATGCTCATCGAAAACTTTGGATTTTGTTCAAGATCTCCTAAAATTTCTTCTTTGGGTATAAAGCAAACTTCCATATCATTTAGGGCGATTGCTTTTAGGTTAGAAGGCTCATCCGAAATTAAATTCCGTTCGCCTAACATATTTCCTTTATCTATTAAATCAATAATTTGATTTCTACCGTTTTCACTCATTTTAGAAACTTTACAAATTCCTTTTTTAATACAATAAATCCCATTTATATGGTCTCCTTCGTTAAATAAAGCTTCTCCTTTCTTAACTATTTTAACGGTTTTGCAAGAAGATATTCTTACCAATTCTTCCCTAGAAAGTTCATTTAAGGAATTAAATTTACGCATCATGCATTGTTGACATTTGCTCATATTACAATTTTTTGGTGATGTGAAAACAAATATATAGAAAAGCTGACAAATATCATATTTTAAATTTATTTCTTATAGCAACTTTGCAAAAGGCAAAAGAGTAAATATGAATACCACAAATTGTTATCATTGTGGAGATTCTTGCAGCAATGATAGTATAAAGATCGAAGAGAAAATTTTCTGTTGTAATGGTTGTAAAACTGTTTATGAAATTTTTTTTGAGAATGATTTGGCATGCTATTACGATTTTCAGGAAAATCCAGGTGCAATTCCAGAAGAAATTCAAGGAAAATATGATTTTTTAGAAAACGAAAGTATTTTAGAAAAATTATTAGATTTTAATGATGAAAATACACAAATTGCAACATTGTATATTCCACATATACATTGTAGTTCTTGCATTTGGGTTTTAGAAAATTTACATAAATTAAATCAAAACGTTTCTTTATCGCAAGTAGATTTCCCTCAGAAAAAAGTAAGAATAACCTACAATTCAAAAACAACGTCTTTAAAAGAAATTGTATTATTATTAAGTACCATTGGTTATGAACCTTATATAAGCTTAGATGATTACGAAACAGGAAAAAAGGGAGTCGATAGAAGCTTAATATATAAATTAGGAATCGCAGGTTTTTCTTTTGGTAATGTGATGTTTCTTTCTTTTCCAGAATATTTTCAAGTAGATGGTTTTTGGATAGAAAAATATAAAAATATATTTCGGTGGTTGATGTTTTTCTTCTCGTTACCGGTTGTTTTTTATGCCGCTAACGATTATTTTATAGCAGCTTACAAAGGCCTACGATCTAAGATTTTAAATATTGATGTACCAATTGCACTTGGAGTTTCTGTGCTGTTTATTAGAAGTACCATTGAAATTATTTTTGATTTGGGTACTGGCTTTTTTGATAGTTTAACGGGGTTGGTTTTCTTTTTATTACTAGGTAAGTTTTTTCAACAGAAAACCTATAATTTTTTGTCTTTTGAAAGAGACTATAAATCGTATTTCCCGATTGCAGTTACAAGGATTACTGCGCAAAAAGAAGAAAATGTACAAATTTATGATGTCGTAAAAGGAGATCGATTATTGATTCGAAATCAAGAGTTGATTCCCGTAGACGGAATTTTAATCAACGGAAATGCTCAAATAGATTATAGTTTTGTTACTGGAGAGGCAGAACCTGTTTCTAAAAAGTCTGGAGATAAATTGTTTGCTGGTGGTAAACAATTATCGGGTGTTATAGAAATGGAAGTTTTAACCTCTGTTTCACAAAGTTATTTAACACAACTATGGAGTAACGATGTTTTTCAAAAAAATCATAGATCGAACTTTAAAACCATTACTGATAAAATCAGTAAAAACTTTACGATTGCCGTATTATTGATCGCTTTTTTTGCTACCACATTTTGGTTGTATTTTGATGCAAGAAAGGCATTAAATGTATTTACGGCAGTCTTAATAATTGCCTGTCCTTGTGCAATTGCTTTGGCAGCTCCGTTTACTTTAGGCAATATGTTACGCATTTTTGGTAAACAAAAATTTTACTTAAAAAACTCGACAGTTTTAGAACAATTAGCAAAAATTGATACGCTTATTTTTGATAAAACAGGTACACTAACAACCCACAAAGAAAACACTATTTTCTATGACGGACTTCCATTAAGTAATGAAGAAAAAAGTATTTTAAAAAGTTCTTTAAGAGCCTCAAACCATCCGTTAAGTAGAACTTTATACGATACTTTTAAAGATGTAAAAACGTTCGAAATTAAGGATTACAAAGAAATTGTAGGAAAAGGAATTGAAGTAAATTATAACACTATAAACCTAAAATTAGGTTCCGCAACATACGTAAAAAACAGTATCGAAAAAACAGCTCTAGATACAGCTGTTTATATTAGTTTTAATGACGTTTATAAAGGAAAATTTACTTTTAAAAATGCTTATAGAGACGGAGTAAAATCATTATTTAATTCTTTAAAAAACAATTATAATTTAGCAGTTGTTTCAGGCGATAATGAAGGAGAAAAAAGGTATTTACAAGAAAATTTACCTCAAGGAACTACGCTATTATTCAATCAAAAACCTGAAGATAAATTGAATGTTGTTGCCAAGCTTCAACAAGAAAATAAAAACGTTGCTATGGTTGGTGATGGTTTAAATGATGCAGGTGCTTTAGCACAGAGTGATGTTGGGATTGCGTTATCAGAAAACATAAATGTATTTTCTCCTGCTTGTGATGCTATTTTAGATGCTTCAAAATTCAATAAAATAGGCGTTTACATCAAAGCATCAAAAAAAGCAATTTCAATTATTAAATATAGCTTTATACTCTCTTTGTGTTATAATTTAATTGGATTGTATTTTGCAACAACAGGTCAATTAAAACCAGTAATTGCAGCCATTATAATGCCTTTAAGTTCTATTAGCATTGTAGTGTTTACTACGATTGCAACGAATATTTTAGGAAAAAAAATAAAATAATTATGAGCATACATATTGAAGCTAAAAAAGGAGAAATTGCAGAGACAGTTCTGTTGCCAGGAGATCCTATGAGAGCAAAATGGATTGCAGATACCTTTTTAAAAGAAGTGTTTCTGTATAATGACGTTCGAGGAATGTTGGGTTTTACAGGAACTTACAACGGGAAAAAAATCTCGGTACAAGGCACAGGAATGGGCATTCCATCCACTTTAATTTACGCAACAGAACTCATCACGGCATACGGAGTAAAAAACTTAATTAGAGTGGGGTCTGCAGGTTCGTATCAAAAAGATGTAAAAATTAGAGATATTGTTTTAGCAATGTCTGCCTCTACAAATTCGGGTTTAAATACCATTCGTTTTAATGGAGCAGATTTTGCGCCAACCGCAAGCTTTACCTTGTTTCAAAAAGCCATTGAGGTTGCTAAAGAAAAGAATATTCCGTTAAAAGCTGGTGGAATTTTAAGTTCAGATGAGTTTTATGCAGATGAATTTGAAAGTTATAAAAAATGGGCAGATTATGGTGTTTTGTGTGTAGAAATGGAAACTTCAGGATTGTATACAGTCGCTGCAAAACACCATGTAAATGCCTTGTCTATTTTAACAATTTCAGACAGTTTGGTTACCAAAGAAAAAACAACTGCAGATGAAAGAGAGCAGACTTTTAGAGAAATGATAGAAATAGCTTTAGAATTGGCTTAATGAAAATTAGATGAAAAAATCACTCATTCAAAAATACAATATTTCAGGACCCAGATACACGAGTTACCCAACAGTTCCTTTTTGGGATGCAACAACGTTTACAAAAGAAAAATGGATACAAACTTTTAAAACTTCTTTTATTGAAAGCAATGAGCAAGAAGGTATCAGTATGTATATTCATTTACCTTTTTGCGACAGTTTATGTACGTTTTGTGCTTGTCATAAACACATTACAAAAAGACATGAAGTAGAGGAGGAGTATATAAAAACGGTCTTAAAAGAATGGCAATTATATGTCGATTTAGTAGAAGATTTACCTGTGATTAAAGAATTGCATTTGGGTGGCGGAACACCTACTTTTTTTTCAAAAGAACATTTAAAGTTTTTGATTGATGGTATTTTTAAAATTGCTAAAAAACATCCGAAGGCAGAATTTAGTTTTGAAGGGCATCCCAATAATACGACCAAAGAACAATTGCAAACTTTGTACAATTGTGGTTTTACAAGAGTCAGTTTTGGTGTGCAAGATTATAATGAAAAAGTACAAAAAGCCATCCACAGAATTCAGCCTTTTGAGGCAGTAGCTCAAGTAACAAAATGGTCTAGAGAAATAGGCTATACCTCTGTTAGTCACGATTTAATTTTTGGGCTTCCACATCAAACCAAAGAACATGTAATTCATACAATTCATAAAACAAAAGAATTACTACCAGATCGTATTTCATTTTACAGTTATGCGCATGTACCTTGGGTAAAAGGAGTTGGGCAAAGAGGGTTTAACGAAAAAGATTTGCCGAAAGATGATGAAAAACGAGCGCTGTATGAAATAGGAAAACAACTTTTTGAAACATTAGGTTATGAAGAAATAGGTATGGATCATTTTGCCTTAAAATCCGATAGTTTATACAAGGCAACAATTCACAATACATTACACAGAAATTTTATGGGATATACTGCTAATAAAACCCAATTAATGATTGGTTTAGGGATGTCTGCAATTTCAGATTCTTGGTATGGATTTGCACAAAATGTAAAAACAGTAAAAGAATATCAAGAAATTGTAAATACCGGTGAAATACCTATTTTTAGAGGACATATTTTATCTAAAGAAGACACCGTTATTAGAAAACATATATTAAATATGATGTGTCATTTTTTTACTTCTTGGAAAGAAAAATCGACTCAAATAAAAAACATTGAACTGCATTTACAATTATTAGAAGAGTTGCAAGAAGATGGGTTGGTTCAAATTAGCGAAAATTCACTTTCCATACCAGCAAACGCAAGACCTTTCGTACGTAATATTTGCATGGCTTTTGATGTGCATTTGCTAAAAAAGAAACCAAGCACACAATTATTTTCTCAAACTATATAAAAATGTTTTCTTAGAGTTTATTTCAAGATTTCTAAGTACTATCTTTTCTAAAAAAAAACAGGAATATTAACATTTTTTTAAGAAATATGACAAATGTCATATTTTATAGTGGCTATCATAATTATTTTTGAAACATCAAATTATCAGGCAAGATATGAGCGTAATATACTTACTACTAACACTAAGTATTCTAGTGGCTATTGTATTCTTTATCGCATTTATATATTCCGTGAAAAACGGACAATATGACGATACCTATACCCCATCTGTTCGAATGTTATTTGATGATGAACTCGTTAAAGAAAACAAGAAAACAACTACTAAATAAATATTAAATTATGGAAATGCAACAATTTTATTACGATAATAAAATCGTAAAAAAATTCATTTACGCAACATTACTTTGGGGAATTGTAGGATTCTCCGTAGGTTTATTGTTGGCTTTTATGTTTTTATTCCCAAATGTTACAGACGGAATATCTTGGTTAAGTTTTGGTCGTTTAAGACCGCTGCATACGAATGCTGTAATTTTTGCCTTTGTAGGAAACGCAATTTATGCAGGAGTATACTATTCCCTTCAAAGATTATTAAAAGCAAGAATGGCTAGTAATTTTCTAAGTAATTTTAATTTTTGGGGTTGGCAATTGATTATTGTTGCAGCAGCCATTACATTGCCACTTGGATATACATCATCTAAAGAATATGCCGAGTTAGAATGGCCAATTGATATCGCAATTGCGCTCGTTTGGGTAGCTTTTGGTGTCAATATGATTTGGACAATATTACAAAGAAGACAACGTCATTTATATGTTGCAATCTGGTTTTATTTAGCCACTTTCGTAACTGTTGCAGTGTTACATATCTTTAATAGTTTAGCTTTACCTGTTAGTTTTTTCAAATCATATTCGGTATATGCTGGGGTGCAAGATGCTTTAGTTCAATGGTGGTATGGTCATAATGCTGTTGCATTTTTCTTAACGACACCATTTTTAGGATTGATGTATTATTTTGTACCAAAAGCTGCAAACAGACCTGTGTATTCTTACAGGTTATCTATTGTACACTTTTGGTCTTTAATCTTTATTTATATTTGGGCAGGTCCTCATCACTTATTATATACGGCATTGCCAAATTGGGCTCAAAATTTAGGAGTAGCATTCTCTGTGATGTTAATAGCTCCTTCTTGGGGAGGAATGATTAATGGTTTATTGACTTTACGAGGAGCATGGGATAAAGTAAGAACAGATCCTGTTTTAAAATTTATGGTGGTTGCAATTACCGGTTATGGTATGGCAACTTTTGAAGGCCCAATGTTATCGCTTAAAAATGTAAATGCTATTGCACATTTTAGTGATTGGATTATCGCACACGTTCATGTTGGTGCATTAGCTTGGAATGGTTTCTTTACTTTTGGTATGTTGTATTGGTTAATACCAAGAATGTTTAAAACAAAATTATATTCTGTAGCATTAGCAAATGTCCATTTTTGGA
>JBNMNV010000093.1:0-11084 GCA_051278125.1 Polaribacter sp.
GTTGGATGGTGTGGCTATTTTACATAATGGCGTTATAGTGCCTGGAACTTTTGTGGAAGAGCAGTATAACAGCCCATTATGTAACTTAGCTTGGGGTTGGTTTTATGGCGTAATAGTTGTTTGAGCGCTGGCCATGGCTCTTTACTTTTTTATTCTTCTAATTTTTAAAAATAACTAGGTTTAAATAAAATAAGCAATGTGTCATTATAGCGTTGGCTATAAGTATTATGACATAAAACCAACTGCGTGGTGGCGAGTGTTGATTTAAAAGACGTAAATCTCTTCCTTTAGCAATAAACCGAATTTTTATTTTCTATAAAATATTATTCTTGTGAATCTTTGTTCATTAACTCTTCAGAGAAAAAGATAAATGATTAGTTTAGTTGTTGTAAATTAAACTTTGAGCATTTTAATTATGTTTTACGGAATTAAGTGGAGCATCATCAGAGGGATAAATTATTACCCAGCAAATGTTTATTACAAAATATCGTGTGTTTTCTCAATAAAAACTAAAGTTATTAATTACATTTATCTTAAAAAAAGTTATGAATAAAACAGGAAAATCTATTGGCTGCATCCTTATAATAATAATAATTTTATCGTTTATTAAATGTAACACTAAAAAACCTCTTAAAGAATTAACTGAACCTCTTAAAGAAAAGGCACTCCCAATTATAAAAGTCAAAAAAAATGTGGATTATGAAACAATTTATGATTCGCTAGTTAAAGAGTATAAGGCTGAAATTATTACAGAGAAAGAATTTAAAAACTTTAAACGTAAAAGCAATTATATAAAGACAATTGAAGCATATGATTTAAAGTATCCTCCTGAGCTTTTAGGAGGTAAAGAGTTTGAAGATAAAATTAGTTATTACGAGCTCCCATCAAACATTAACATGCAGGAATATGGTAATAATGGAATAATATTTGGCGACTTAAATGGGGATAATAAAAGAGACTGTGTCGTAAGTGTTTTTAGATCGGATGGCTACAATGAAGTCACCTTTTTTTATGTTTTTATAAATTATGGTACTGAATTTAAATTAGAAGATGTAACCAATGAAGATGCAATTTGCGGTTGTAAAAAAGAAGGATGGCCAAATAGGTTTAGATATCAAATAATTAAAAATGGTTTTTTACAAGGAGTTTCACGGTGCCATTATCAAGACGCACATTGCTGTCCATCTTTATCCTTTAAAAGTAAAGTTGAGTTTTCAGAAGGTAAACTAAAGTTTTATAGTTCTGCATTTGTAATGGATAGTGCAACAGAATATAGACCGACACCTGAAATCAAATAACAAAAACCTCTTCATAACAAAATTACTTGCATAATAAATTTAACATATGAAACTACTACAAAAGCCTTACACTTTGTTTAGATTCTTAACTTTTTCAAAATAGTTTTTAAGCCAAAAAATAATTGCATCAAATAGAATACAAATTTTAGCTAAGGCACAGTAATAAGCATGGATAAAGGAAATTTTTAATTTTGCTTTACGAAATTAATTGGAATGACAGAGCGAAAAATTATTAGATAATATTAATATTTCCTTCTATAATTATACCACAAGCCAGCGTGAAATAAAAAAACTATACAATCATAAAATAAATAATTTACTTATCAATAATAACACAAGAAGCCATTTGATCATGCCAAGCTTGTTTTTTCTCCGACCATAAAGGACTTAAATAGTTGATTAAACCTATTAAAGGGATAACGGAAATAATTATTCTTGAAATAAGACGACCTGAAGCTTGACCAAAGGAAACTGGTAATTGTGTTACAGAATCAACTACCTTTAAACCTACAATTTGTTTACCCCAAGTTCCTTGTTTACTACCACTTTCTAGACCTGCATAATAAATAAAAAGTACTATAAAGTAGGTTATATACGCAGCTAACAGTGTTTCACCATCGTCACCAAAAATTGCGCCTACTAAGCCAAAAAATATTACTAAAAATATCATTGCAATGACACTATCTAATAAATGAGCTCCAGCTCTACTGACCCAACTGGCATATGAAAAATTAGTTGGAATCTTTGGACCTATCCCAAAGCCAACCCCAGGTGGAGTTTTTTTAGGAGGAGTATATTCAGGTTCAACCTCATTATAAAAAAAATCTGGTATTTCTGAAATCATTTTCCAACCACCAAGAGTTTTATTATACACATAGGAGTCAGTTGAAAACCCTTTAGATGCTATTTCTGCGCTTGTAAAAGGCCCCATTTGTTGCCCATTTAACATGATGTAATATTTGTTCATTTATAATTTATTTAAGTTTTCTCCAACAGAATTACTCTTAGTAAGATATACTGAAAATAAAACTGTACTAAAAACAATTACTAATATCCCCAATACATTTAATCCGAACACATTATAAAATGCATGCAGTAATGCTGGTATTAACAACCCCAACACTCTTAAAGTATATTTAAATTTTAACATTATATAGCTTAAAGAAATAAAATATGCTCCTATACCTGCCCATATCGCATGAAAAAAAGGTAGAGACGTTAACCGAATGATGTTGTAAAAATAATTTTGATCTGCACCAAGCTCTTTATTTAAAGACACCTGATATTCTACACCTTCTACTATGCCAAAAGTAAGACCAGAAATCATTCCATAAAATATAGCTGTTCTTATAATGGTAACAAATTTATTTCTAGATATCACCACATAAATAAACAATTGTTTTAATGATTCTTCTATTATGGCAACCCCAAAAAACATACCTAAAAATTTATATAAAATATTTTCTGATTGTATAAGAACCTCTATTTTACGCCATAAAAAACTACTCTGAAATAAATAGATAGTTATCGTAGAAATAATTATAGTGCCCATAATTATTAGAATAATATTCTTAATAGCAACTTGATTTGTACCTATGGTTTTATACAGAGCTACCCCCCATATTGCTGCAAAGTAAACCCCATAAATACAGTAAGTAACTATTGGTAACGCTGAAAAAACCAAAGCCAAAACAGGAATTAATACGATTGCTAAAAACACATAGATTATACTATTTTCTTTAAAACCAGATTTTAAATACTTAAATGGATTTAAAAATACCCTTTGAATTGAAAATATATTTTTAAATAAATCTTGAACTTGTTCTTCTTTTTGAGAAATAGTTATATTATTTATTTGTAAAAACTCTATAACTGAAATATATTTACTTGTATTTTGATGCCTAATTAAATCTTTTTTTAATAGAGCTCCTTCAGCAAAGGATTGTTTTATTTGCTCAGCATCATAGGGACCGAACTCTTCTATATTTCTTTTAATGTAAAACATTTAATTTTTAACTTGATGTAACATAAAACTTTTGACTATAAATCATCTTTCCTTCAATCCAAATTTCAATTTTATTATATCCGATTTCCCATGCACCTACTGTAGCACTTCCAAACCCACCTAATTCAAGTTCATTATTTCCAGAGTATATATATTCATCATACTTTAACGTATAACCTTCAGGCATATTCGATTTATCTTCCGTTTCTTTTAAAGTTCCATCCGGATTATAATACTTAACTAGTATTGTTTTACTACCGCTAATTAAACCCATATAATTTAATGTAGGGTATAAATAAAAACACTGATTTTCAGAAAGATAATTGTTTTTGTTTTTAAATTGATCACCATATCCTTGACCTTTACTAGACCTAAAACTAATGCTTTTAATAGATAGAGGTGCTGAATACTTCTGAAAATTCTTCAACTTTTCTTCTAAATCAGTTATTTTAATATTTTTAGATGTTTCTCTATCACTTAAAGATTTTTTAAGTTGAAGATTATAACGTTTTAAACTCTCGTTATCCTCTTTTAAAACACTTATTTGACTACTAAATGTTTCTCTATCACTTAAAGAATTTTTAAGGCGAAGATTATCACGTTTTAAACTCTCGTTATCCACTTCTAAAACAATTCTTTGAGCAATTGCAAAAATTACTGCCATAATTAGGGCTATACTAAGAAAAGTTATCCAACCTTCATTGCCCCCTTTTTTTCCTGATAAAAGAGTAATTTCATCCTGTAGTTTTTTATTTTTTATTAACTCCTTTTCGATAGAAATTAATATTCTTTCATTTTGCTTTTTTAGAATTTTATTTTTCGCTAACGCATTATCTTTTTCTCTTTCATATATGAGATTTTGTTTTTTTTGGGCTTGTTCTTCATAAGTTTTAACCTCTGTAAATAATCGTTCTCCAATTTCATCCATTTTAGGGCGACTTGAAACTCCCAATTTATACGGATGAAATATTTTTGTAATACTATTTTTTAATAGAACAGAGTAGGAGTCAAACGTATTATGAGGTGTTGGTAAAACATTAAACTTTGATTTACCGATAGTTAGATAGGTTACATTATTTTTTATTTTTTCTTGTATTGTATTTAGGTTGTCGTTAGGAGGTTTTGCTGAACCAACATATGGGTGAATACCACATAAAATTTCATAAATAACCACACCTACTGAAAAAACATCCCAATCTTTAGTTATCGGTACATTGCTTTTTATAATATCACTAGCTTCTGGTGGAGTATACTCTGGTGTTGATACGGGAGCTTTAAAAATAATCTTATCATCCGCGCTTATTTGAACAGAATCCAAATCTATAATAGATACCCTACCACTAGATGTAACTAATAAATTTTGTGGTTTTAAATCGACTATAACATATTTTTCTGTATCATGTATCCTTTTTATTGCAGCAACAATATTTGTACTAAGTTTTAATCGAGATATTATACCTTGAACGGATTTTCTATTAAATGTATTATGCCAAATTTTAGGTAATTCTTTAGGTATATTGGGTTGACATAAGTGATAAGGTAAAGAGCTATTTTCGAATGCTTTTGGCATCATGAAGCCCACAAACTTTCCTTTTTGATAAATTACATCTTTTGGCCAACAAATCTTATAATTTTTGCCTTCAATATTATGAGGTTCATTTAAACTCATATATTTAAGTTTTTCTTCCTTTTCTTTATTTCTAATATTTAGATGATATATTTTTATACAATTTGCATTGTCACCAACAATACTAAAAACTTCGCCTTCGCCTCCTTTCGCTATTAGAGAGCCTAAAGTTATTGATTTACCTGACAGACCTGTGTACATGTATTAATTATTTTAGAAAGGATATTACTAAAGTTTTATCATCCCCTTCGATTTTTATAGCTTCAGTGCCAGATTCAAGAAACTTCTTCCATTCATCTGATAATTTTTCCTCTTCTTGGGTAGAAATTGATTTTATTTTAGAAAAAATTGGCAAGAAGAATTTTTTGTATGGCATATTGGGGTCAACAAATACATCATTTGTTAAATTAGAACATTCGAAAGTTGATTTTTCCATACCGTCTGACAAAAGAAAAACAGAAAGTATGTCTTCAGAGAAAACATTTGATTGTATAAAACTTTCTGGCTCATCCCAAATAGGAGATGTTATGAATATGGTTCCATTAGACTCTTCACCTCCATATGGTGTGAAAAGCGGTTGCAGTTGACCTTTATTGTTTAAATATCCTGCTCTACCATCACCGATGTTTACAACTAATACACCTTTGGAATTATAAATTGTAATTATAACTGTTGAAGCAAATTCATTAACTGAGAAACTAATGTTCTTTTTTTTATTTTCACTATTTACCCAAATTTTTAAATCTGTATATGATTGTTTTAAAATATTTTTACTGAGTTTATTCCATTCTAACTTAGTAGGGATTTCTCCATTTTTAAACCAATTTAAATTTTCTAAATTTAATTTTATGTTTTTTGGTATTGCCCCTTGCGAAAGGAATTTCGATCCATAATGAGACCTTTTAGCTGAACCTGCACCATCGCAAACAATTGCCAATTGAAATTTATCACTTAAAGATTCAAAATGATTGTTATCTTGACAAGGTATAATAGGAGTCGTATTCGTGTGATTTTTCCCTATAGCAGAATGACCTATAGTTACCCATCTATTTTCTTGATTTTCTTTGAGTTCGGTTACTTCATTTTCGGTTAAAGTATTTTGTTGCATTATATTGTTAACGACTGAAGTTTTTATTGATCTTGTTTCTACTGAAGACTTACCTTTAAAATCTTGATTAATTTTTGTTGATTTCCCTAATTTATTATTTAAATTTTGGATTTCAATATTTAACTTTTTACAATCGTTTTTTAAATTACCGTTTTCATTTTCCAGTAAAGCTATTTTTTTCTTTAATATTTTATGTTTTTTAATAATCCAATAAACGATAAAAATAACAATCAATAGTATTAATACTATTTTAATATAGTAAGCTAGATTATCGAATAAACTAGTGTTTTTTGATTTATCATTTTCACTAATAAAAGTCTCATCAATGGTTTGGGGGTTTTTGGACTGTTCAAGTTCTTTTTCATCTTTCTTCTTTTTAGTGGGGTCAGATTTATCTAAGCTTTTGTTTTTTGATTTATCATTTTCACTAGTAAAAGTCTCATCAATGGTTTGGGGGTTTTTGGACTGTGCAAGTTCTTTTTCATCTTTTTTCTTTTTAGTGGGGTCAGATTTATCTAAGCTTTTGTTTTTTGATTTATCATTTTCACTAGTAAAAGTCTCATCAATGGTTTGGGGGTTTTTGGACTTTTCAAGTTCTTTTTCATCTTTCTTCTTTTTAGTGGGGTCAGATTTATCTGAGCTTTTATTAAGTTCATCCTTAATAGTATCAAGATTTTTTTTTAGCATTTCTATGCTAGAAATAGTATTTTTTCCAGTAATACTTGGACTTTCAGAATTAATTTTGTTTTTAGCAACGTTCTTTAACTTTGACTTAGGGAGAACCTTAGTCGGATCTTGTTTTTCTTGACTATATATTAATATATTAAAAAGCAGAAATGCTAGTAAGATTGATTTCATTTATATTTTGTTTAATAAATAGTACTAAGAAATGTTAAATCCTTCCATCCAACTTCCTTTAGATGGCAGTGGAGTTGGTAGTGGAGTTGAAGTGGCACCCGTATCTGTTGAAGTAGCTACCATTTGTATACTAGCAGATAACCATTGGAAAAATTCAGCAAATTTTAATCCTTCTAATTTTTCAGGAGGCATTTGGGAGGAAGATAAGTTGGCTAAGGTTGTCATATTAGCATCTTTTACACCCACATTAAAAAAGAAAAAATTCTTATTATCTACGTGTTTTCTAATTTCATCTCCTTTTAGAAAAATATTAGGAATATCAGTAGGTTCGCCATCTGTCATGTTTATTATCCAAGGTCTATAGTATGGTTGTCCTGTCATCTTATACCAACTTTTTCTAGCGCCAACTATCTCAATTGCTTCATCGATGGCACCACCCATTGATGTTGCGCCGTTTAATTTTAAAGTTGGCATTAAAAATTCACTAACCAAAGCTGGTTGTTGCAAAATATCAATTGTACTGCTATATGCTACTATAGCCACCTCTAATCTATTTTTTGTAGTTGGGTTATTAGATATTTCATCATGGAAAACCTCAATACCATTCTGTAAGCTTTTTAATTTTGCTCCTTCCATAGAATGAGAAGTATCTAGTAATAATACACATAAACTTTTTTGTTCGTAGTTTACAGGTTCTTGTGTTTTGAAAAATTCTGCCATCTCTTTTTTTTTAATTTATTTTATAAATATGATTTATAGGTTTGCCTTAATTGCTGCTAACGTTTAGTGTAAAATGCATTTTACGCATTGTTATCGGCTTTTATTCTTTAATCAATATGAGTTTTCGCCTTTACTTGCTTATCATATTCATATTTTACCATTGACCAATCACAGTGCATTTTTAGCAAATCCTTCAACCCAAAAGAAGTCATTGTTTTAAATAGTTTGATGTTTTGACTTAAATATCCATCTATACTCCATTCTTGAATAGCTTTATATGCAATATTAGTATTGTTGCTTTCAAAAGAATCGACTAGTTTAACAATAGCATCACCTTGTTTATTAATTTCATAGACAACCATTGAAAAATCATCATTCCATTCTGCTAATGCATATTTTTTTATAGTTTCGTCATATTCTGTCGGAAAAGTCTTTTTGAGATAGCTTGCATTAGAATTTAAACCTTGAGCTTTTACAATACTTGTTGTTAAAACAATTGTCATTAATAAAATAAAGGCTTTCATATTATTTATTTTTTAGTGTTTCTATTTTTGTTTTTGCCTCATTAAATGCAGTTTCAATGAACGTAACGCCATTTAAAAAGATTGTATTACCAGACCCATATTTTTCTAACACCAAGTACCAAGCAAGTTTTCCTGTACTTACATAGTATCCAACATTAAAACCATCTTCTGTTACAAATTTATTCTCCAAATAGTCAGGATTTAAATTTTTGTCTGATTCTGCTGCTTCTTTCAATGATTGAATTGCTTTCAAAACCTCAACTAAATCCTCATAAGCTATTGATGCAGTTTTTGTATCATATTTTCCTTCTTTTGAGATTTGATAGAAATACCCTATTTCTTGTCCACTATAAAGTTGCCTGATTTTAGTTTCTGCAATACCATACGTTAGTTTTAGATTCGGGAGGTTGTAATCTATGTATTTAATAATAACTCCCGTTTTTGAAGCAAATGCATCCATCTTTGTCGCTTCTTTTTTTGCATCCTTTGAATCTTGTGCTGATACTGAAGCTACTCCTAATACGCAGATTAGTAGAATAAATAATAACTGTTTCATTTTTTTGAATTTAAATTAATAATATGTGAATTTGAGTTGTGTTTTTTTTAATTGCCGATAACGGTTTGAATATACGTAGTAGGGGATTTCGATGCCTTTACCTTTCAGTTTTATACTAAACTTTCTTTGATGTAAGTACCTTGATGTAAGCAGAGATTCCGCGATATGTATATTTTTTGTTATGGGCTGGTTTTAACTATAAGCTGATAAAAGTGCTGCACCAAAAACGAGAGCAAAAAAAATGTAAATACCTATTATGAGAGCAAACCATATTAACGCTGCTTTTGCAAAATTTGCTTTGCTCTCATTTATACCACCACCGAAGGCCCAAACAAACAGCATTATGAAGCCTATAACTGGTATTGAAGTAATTAAAAAGGTTAAAAACCATTCTCCAGTTTTTACAGACACCTGATTCGTTGAATTTTCCATATTATAAATTTAAATTTTCCTACTCGTAAGGCTTTTCGGTTTCACCCCATTTTTATAGTTTATAGTCTCTATTTTCTATTCTATTTTTTTTAGTATTCCATAATATAGAATTTCAATTAAGGGTTCACGGGTGAAAATACCAGACCAATATTGCTTAGCATTCCTTCGTACACTTTCTATATTGTTAAGATTTATTTCTAACCATTTAGCATCTGCTCGATGAACAGATTCAACTATAATAAAATCACCTAATATCAACTTATTTGGCTTTATTGATTCAAATTTATAAGTAACATATTTACTATCGTTAACTTTAAGGTAAATAGCCCATTTTTCAATGTCCTTTAAATTCTCAATTAAGTATATGCAACTGAGCCTTGATGGTATATCCTCAAAAGTGCTTAACCTCACTTCTTCGAAGAGTATTTCTCTTAATATGCGTTGAATATAAATATCATTAATCAAATCTTTATTCAATACAACTTCACTTATGATATTTTCGATGTCTTTTAAATCTCTTTTCTTATAAAAGTCGCTTATTTTTTTATGCAAATCTTTGCTTAATATTGAAGGAATTAGTCTAGCAGATTCAACTGTCATAAATCCATAAGGAAAACTATTAAGAGATTCAGTACCTGAAATCATATACATTGAGCCTTTTTTTTCCCTTAGATTTGAATCTATCAAACCTGATTTGTCAATATGGTAATAAATCATTTTTCCATTTTTAATTATAGATTTTCTCTCACAGGACATCGTTCTTTAATTGCCCATAACGGTCTGAATATGGTGCGTTTGGCGTGTTATACTATAAATTTTCAATCGATAACGATAATCTATTTATTGCTATCATATTAATTGTTAGTACTATCTGTCAAATGCACTATATTTTTTGTTTTGTGTAGTTTTTAGTTTTTAGTTTTTAGTTTTTAGTTTTTAAACCAACTACTCCATATGTAGCCTATTGTGTTTCCAGATTTTACTTTATAATAATTTCCATTTACTTTTTCTATGATTGTTACCTTATTATTTTTTGCTTTTCCTATTGTTTTGGAATGTATCATATCAGGTTTTTCTAAGATTGGTGAATATGTATAAACCGCTTGATTACCTGCAAATGTCCTACTATATGGCCTTGAATTGGGGTGAGTTGTAGTTGTTTTAGAAACATTTTCTGTATTATAATCATAAGAACTATTTCCTTTTGTCATCACAATCAATTCGTTACCTTCAAGTTGTATTTTGCCTAATTTTCCAATAGCAGTTTGTCCTAATAATAAAGGTGCACCTAATTCGTGGACAATTGAGGCTTTGACATTATATAGTTTTAAATCTGCAATTTCAATAACTTTTAGAAGAATTGTAGTTCCCTCAGCAATATCTCCATTAGCAATTGAATACTTTTGAGTGCCTGTGATATCTTTCTCTGACAAATACCCATTTTTGAACATAAAAAGTGCCTCTGTTAATGATAGACTAACGTCACTCGCTCCTGTATCAAAAATAAATTTAAGCTGTAATCCATTCACCTTACAAGGAATTGTATAAACGCCTCCTTCTTTTTCCATTGTAATTTTTGTTTGAGCGATAACATTGCTTGTAATTGAGCCAAGCACAATTAATAAGATTAAAATTTTTTTCATTGTTTCATTTTTTTTGCCTAATCTAAATCGGTTTTCAGCTTATCCCGTTTGTTTTTTAATTACACACAACAATTGTATATCCATATTGTTGATATATCGCGAATATGTTTTATTGTTTACAATTAATATTTTACTTTTTTACTATTTGTTTTTCAGTTAGATAGTGAAACTATCTTTGGCTATGATTCCTATCTTATCAACTTTAGCAAATGAGTTTTTTATGCCTGTTATTTAATTTATTGATTTTTTCATGATTTTTTATTCAAAAATATAATAAAGGTTTTATTATTTTTTACGGCTTACCGTAATTCCA
>JBNMNV010000094.1:0-11057 GCA_051278125.1 Polaribacter sp.
TCTTTCATACAATTAGACAGTCCGTTTAATGAAGACCGAATCAATAATGGTGAATTTTTTCCTACAAATTTCGATAAACCTCATGATGTAAATTTGATTGTTAATTATAAACTCACAAAAAGATTTAGTTTGTCTAGTAACTTTACCTATCAAACCGGAAGACCCATTACCTATCCTACAGGGAAATACATTTTTGAAGGCACTGAATATGTTTTATATAGCGATCGAAACAAATTTAGAATACCCGATTATTATCGATTAGACGTGGGTTTAAATATTGAAGGCAATCACAAAGTTAAAAAGTTTGCACATAGTTTTTGGAATATTTCGATCTATAATGTCTTGGGAAGAAACAATCCTTTTGCTGTGTTTTTTGTCACCGAAAACGGAAATGTAAAAGCATATCAAAGTTCAATATTTGCAACGCCTATTCCAACAATCACCTATAACTTTAAATTTTAAATGATGAAGTTACTAAAATTAAACATATCAAAACTAGTCTTGCTTTTCATCTTTTTTAGTTGTGTAGAACCCGTTGATATTGAAACCATCACTTTTGAGAATTATTTAGTCGTTGAATCTAGTATTACCAATGAATTAAAAAAACATACTGTTAAATTGTCTAGAACCTTCGAGATTGATCAAAATAGCGAAAACAAAGAGACGAGAGCTAATGTGGTTATCAAAGATAGCGAAGGTGTCAATTACCAATTCAATGAGATTTCTGCTGGTGAATATGAATCTGTAAACGCATTTTCCGCCGAAAACAATAAAGAATACAGGTTAGAAATTACTTCTAAAACGGGCGATAGATACATCTCTACAGCACAAAAATTAACACCAGAGGCACAGATAGAAAAATTAACAACCCGTGTTCAAACCTCTATCGAAGGTTTTCAAGGAGTAGAAATATCGGTTCAAAGTTTTAACCCAAACAACAATTCCCATTATTATCGATATACCTACGTAGAAACATATAAAATTTCTCCTCCATTTTGGTCTGATGAAGAACTGGCTATTGTCTCCGATAGACCACCTTTCAGTGTAGAAGTTATCAAAAGAACCATCGATAATAAAGACTGTTATAAAACAATGAATTCTAGTCAATTAATTCTAACAGAAACAAAATCTTTAGCTGAAGATCGTGTTGATTTTCCCGTAAGATTTATTCTAGATACTAATTTTATGATCGCTAAGAGGTACAGTATCTTGGTGAAACAATACGTACAAACTTTTGAAGCTTATAATTATTTTAATACTTTAAAGAAATTATCTAGTTCCGAAAATGTATTCAATCAAGCGCAACCTGGTTTTATTTCAGGAAATATCGTTTCTGAGAATAATCAAAATGAAAAAGTTATTGGCTTTTTTGAAGTTTCTTCAGTCTCAGAAAAAAGATTGTTTTTTAATTATGAGGACATTTTTCCAAACCAATCTATTGATTTTCCTGAATCATGTGATTTCGTAGCTCCTATTCTTTCTGAACCATTTAATGGCGGTTCTCCCCTAGTATCTTTAATTAAAGACAATACGCATACCTATTACAGGGAGAACGACACCGGTTTAGGTTATTTAGAAGGGAATTATTTACTTGTTCCGAAAGTTTGTGGAGATTGCACTGTTTTGGGTTCCAATATTAAACCTACTTTTTGGGTAGATTAGAAAATATGATGATGAAAAAAATATATGTTGTTTGTTTTGTTTTTTTAGGAATACTAAATTCCAACGGACAAAACACAATCTTTAGTGAAATTGAAAAGTTTCCACAAGAAAAAATGTACGTGCATACAAACAGTAATTTCTTTTTAACTGGCGAACAGATTCTATATAAAATGTACTGTTTAAATAACACTTCTAATGAATTAAGTACCTTAAGTAAAATTGGGTATATAGAATTAATCGATAGTAATAATAAAAGCATTTACAAACAAAAAGTAACTCTTAAAAACGGTGAAGGAACTGGAGATGTATTTTTAAATTCATCCCTAAAATCAGGAACTTATAAATTAATTTCTTACACCCAATGGATGCGGAATACACAAACATTTTTTGAAGAAACGATCTTTATCATCAACCCTTTTTCAGAAAAAATAATGTCTTCTGATTCTTTGAAAAAAAATGATTTTAATCCTATTAAAACGAAAACCACAAATTTAGTCAGCATCAATTTAGATAAAAAAGAATACGCTAAAAGAGAAAAAGTTGTTGTTGATTTCCAAAATTTAATTTCAAGAAATTTATCTATTTCAGTCAGAAAAAAAGAAGCTAATTTTATAGCTTCTAAAAACAATATCGTTCAGTTTTTTAATCAAAAAAATGAAAGCAATGCCCGATCTCAAGGAAATTATTTACCAGAATTAAGAGGAGCTCTTTTTCAAGGAAAAGTAACCTCAAAAAATTCGGAAAACCTCGAAAATCTAAAAATTGGCATCTCTTTTATTGGCAATCCTAAAATTACAAAGATGGCTACAACCAATAAAAAGGGTGAATTTTATTTTACCGTAAACAAACCTTATCAAGCTGAAAATGTTATTTTAGAAGTCTTTAAACCCAACAAAGAAGATTATGAGTTATCCCTCATAGAAGAGACTGAATTAGAGAAAAAATTTAAAGATTTTACCCAACTATTTTTAACAGAAGATTTAAGAACACTCATTAAAGAAAAAAGTCTACAAACACAGATTGAAAATGCCTATAATCAAGTAAAAAATGCAACGTTTTATGAAACTTATCAAAATAAATTGATTTTTGATGATAACGTAAATAAAGTCATCTATACTTTAGATGACTACACAAGATTTAAAACTGTAAAAGAAGTTGCTATTGAAATCTTGCAAGATGTTTGGATCACTGAAAAAGACGAAGAGTATGCTTTTCATATGAGAGATATCAATTTAGAATCTGATAAAGACTTAGAAACCCTTTTAATTGTTGATGGTTTTATAGTTCAGAATCATGGCGACTTTATTTTTTATGATGCCCTAAAAATAAAGTCTATTGAGGTTGTGCAAGAAAAATATTATTTCGGCGCAAAGGTGTATCAAGGTATTATAAACATCCATACATTTAATGATGCGTATAAACCCACAGTTAATTCTAAAAATAAATTTTCTTTGTTAAAATCCATTCCACAAAAAAAATATTTCTCTCCTGATTATGATTCCGTTAAAAATGACCGAATTCCTGATATGAGAACACAATTATACTGGAATGCTAACTTAAAAAATACTTCAACAGAAATATCATTTTACACTTCAGATATTCCTGGCACGTATGAAATTATTCTTGAAGGCATTACATCTAACGGAAAGCCTATTTTTGAAAGAACGTCTTTCAGCGTAAAATAATTTAAAACCTACTGTTGTTTTATGTATTTTTAGCAAATGAATTTTTTAGCGCACTTATATCTTTCACAAAACAATACCAATATTATGATCGGTAATTTTATTGCAGATCATATTAGAGGTAATAATTATAAGGGCTTTTCTAAAGAAATTCAGCAAGGTATTTTTATGCATAGAGCAATAGATACATTTACAGATGCACATAAAATTGTAAGAAAAAGTAAGCGTCGTTTGCACCCACGTTACGGGCATTATGACGGTATCATTATCGATATTTTTTATGATTATTTTTTAGCGAAAAATTGGGGTAATTATTCTGCAATTCCGTTAGATATTTATACCCATTCGGTGTATACTTTATTTGATAGCATAAAATTAGAACTTCCTGTAAAATCACAACATTTCATAAAATACATGATTGAATACAACATCTTATTCAACTACCAATATAAAGAAGGAATTGCAAAAGTTTTAAACGGTATGAATTCTAGAACAAAAGGAAAATCTCAAATGCATTTAGCTATTGAAGACTTAAACCTTTTGGAAGAGGAATTGCAAGAGGATTTTATCCTTTTCTTTAAAGATTTACGTACCTTTTGCTCCTCAAAATTAAAAGAAATTAACTTCAAATAAAATGAAAAAACTACTTATTTTCCTCACACTTTCTTTCTTATTAATTCATTGTAAATCTTCATCAACAGAAGAAAAAATTATTGGTTTAGTGGCTGAAAACGCTATTGTGGTTTCTGCTAGAGAGGAGGCCTCTAAAATTGGAACAGAAATTCTTAAAAAAGGCGGTAATGCTTTTGATGCTATGGTAGCTACAGAATTAGCTTTAGCGGTTTCTTACCCATACGCAGGCAACCTTGGCGGTGGCGGCTTTATGGTATACCGAAAAAACAATGGAGAAATTGGCGCATTAGATTATAGAGAAAAAGCACCTTTAGCAGCAGATAAAAACATGTATTTAGATGAAAATAATAAAATCATTGAAGGAAAAAGTACATTAGGTGCGATGGCTGTGGGAGTACCAGGAACCGTTGCAGGTGTATTTGAAGTGCATAAAAAATTTGGTACCCTTTCTATTAAAGAAATTTTAAAACCCGTTATTGAACTGGCAAAACAAGGAGTTATTGTCACCAAAAAACAAGAAGAAAGAATAAAAAAATACCAGCCTTATTTTAAAAAAGCGAACAAATCTTTGATTCTTTTTGATAGTATATGGAAAGAGAATGAAATCATTACATATCCTGCTTTGGCAGCAACTTTAGAAAGAATTTCTAAAAATGGTAGGGATGAATTTTACAAAGGAGAAACTGCGAAACGATTGGTCCATTTTATCCAAGAAAACGGAGGTATTATAACGCTAGAGGATTTAGCCAAATATGAGGCAAAATGGAGAACGCCAATTACTTTTAAGTATGATGATTTACGCGTTATATCGATGTCTCCACCTTCAAGCGGAGGGGTTTGTCTAGCACAAATTATGAATGGCATAGAAGCCTATGATTTAGATATATACGGCCATAATTCTACCAAAGCTATTCAAGTAATTACCGAAGCAGAAAGACGGGCTTATGCAGATAGAAGTTTCTTTCTAGGCGATCCAGATTTTGTTTCCATACCCATAGACACTTTAATTTCTAAAGAATACAATAAAGGTAGAATGACCGATTTTTCTTTTGATAGCGCCACAAAATCAGCTGATATTTCTCATGGAAACATAGAAATTGTAGAAAGTGATGAAACAACACATTATTCTATTATAGATCAATTTGGAAACGCAGTATCTGTGACAACAACCTTAAATGGTGCCTATGGATCAAAACTCTATTGTGATGATTTAGGATTCTTTTTAAACAACGAAATGAACGATTTTAGCAGCAAAGCTGGTGTGCCAAATATGTTTGGTTTGATAGGCGCAAAAGCCAACGAAATTGCTCCTGAAAAACGAATGTTAAGTTCTATGACACCAACTATTGTAGAAAAAGATGGGAACCTTTGGATGGTTGTTGGTACTCCGGGAGGCTCTACGATTATTACATCCGTTTTACAAACAATTTTAAATGTACACGAATTTAATTTCGGAATGCAAGAAGCGATCAATCAGCCAAGATTTCATCATCAATGGATGCCCGATGTTATTATGATGGAACCTAACAAGTTTGATAAAAAGACCACAAACGAATTAAGAAAATTAGGCTACAAAATTAATGAAAAAGACGCCCCTGTTATTGGTAAAGTTGAAGGCATTTTAGTGTTGCCCAACGGAAAATTAGAAGGAGGCGCAGACCCAAGAGGAGATGATACTGCTGTTGGATTTTGATGCAAGCATTAGAGAAAACTTTTAAACAATTAAACCTTCAAACCAAATGAATCTACAACCCTTCCATTTAGCAATACCCGTTCAGAATTTAGAAAAATGCAGAACCTTTTACAGAGATATTTTAAATTGTCCGGAAGGCAGAAGTACTGAAGATTGGGTAGATTTTAATTTCTTCGGACATCAATTAGTCATTCATCAAAAAGAAGATTTTAAAGCTGAACGTATTTCAAATCCTGTAGATGGTTACGATGTTCCTGTACCCCATTTTGGCGTTGTTTTATCTTGGGAAGATTGGCATGCTTTAGCAGATACCTTAAAAGCAGCCAATACAAAATTTGAGATAGCACCTTGCATTCGGTTTAAAGGAAAAGTAGGCGAACAAGCTACCATGTTTTTTAAAGATCCAGAAAATAATGCCCTAGAATTTAAAGCTTTTAAAGATATAGGGCAGTTGTTTGCAAAGTAAGTAAATGAATCACTTTATTTCCTTTTTTATTTATTACGCTAAATTTCTTACCTTACGTACATTAATTAAACCATCTTTATCATGAAAAAAATTTTCTTTATTTTTTCAGTATGCATCGCTTATACTACCTTTTCACAAAACACACGTTTATTAAGACAGCCTACACTTTCTAAAACAGCTATTGTTTTCTTACATGCTTCAGATTTATGGAAGGTTCCTTTAGAGGGCGGAAATGCAATTCGCCTAACGAGTGATGACGGCTATGAAACAGACCCTCAATTTTCTCAAGACGGCAAATGGATTGCTTTTACGGCCCAGTATGACGGGAATATAGATGTATTTTTAGTCTCTATAAATGGTGGCGAACCAAAAAGATTAACCTACCACCCATCAAGAGATGTTGTACAAAGTTGGACGCCCGATGGAAAGATTTTATTCCGTTCAGATAGAGAATCTAAACCTACACAAACCAATAAATTTTATACGATTTCTACCCAAGGCGGAATGCCCGAAGCCTTTGATATTCCGAGAGCGGCTTATGGAGAAATTTCTGAGGATAATAAATATATTGCCTACACACCAATTACAAGTTGGGATGCGGAGTGGCGAAATTACAGAGGCGGACAAGCGATGCCGATATGGATTGTAGATTTAGAAACAAAAGAATTGATAAAAACACCACAAAAAGATGGAGAAAGACATGTAAGCCCAGTTTGGTATAAAGGTGATATATATTATATTTCTGAAAGAGATTATACTGCAAACATTTGGTCTTACAATATAGCCACCAAAGAAGAACAACAAATTACCTTTCATAAAAAATTCGATGTTAAAAACATGGATGCCAATGAAAACGGAATTGTGTATGAACAGGCAGGATTTCTTCATAGATTAAACCCAGAAACGAAGGAAACCAATCAAATCATCATCAATGTAAAAGGCGATTTAAATTACTCTAGAACAAGATGGATGGATGTTAGCGGCAGAGATCTAACAAATCCGAATGTATCACCAAAAGGAAAAAGAGCCATTTTTGAACACAGAGGAGAAATCTTTACCGTGCCAAAAGAAAACGGAACATGGAGAAACTTAACGAACTCTTCTGGCGTTGCAGATCGTTCTCCTATTTGGTCTCCAAAAGGTGATAAAGTGGCGTGGTTTTCAGATGAAAGTGGTGAATATCAAATAGTCATTGCAGATCAAGATGGCGCAAATCAAACCTCCATAAAACTGCCAAACCCAACTTTTTATTTCCAACCAGATTGGTCTCCAGACGGCAAATATATTACCTATACAGACACTAATTTTGTGATTTGGATTGTTAATTTAGAAACCAAAAAAATCACCAAAGTAGATGGTGATGGTTACGCACATCCTAACAGAACCATGAATCCTAAATGGTCTCCAGATAGTGATTGGATTGCTTATGCAAAACAAAATAACAACAACTTTAAATCTATTTTTGCATATCAAATAAGCACAAAAAAAATAGTACAAATTACAGATCCAATCGCAGATGCTATTTCACCTGTTTGGGATGCGTCTGGTAAATATATTTACACATTAGCAAGCACGGATTATGGCTTACAAACGGGTTGGTTAGATATGAGTTCTTATGACCCAAGTGTCACAAGATCTCTTTATTGTGTGGTTTTAAACGCCAAAGACAAGGCTCCCGTTTTACCAAAAACAGATGAAGAATCCGCAAAAAAAGAAGTCATTACAGACGATAATAAAAAGACTAAAGAAGATGAAAATTCCGCAGAAAAAACGCCAAAAGAAATTAAAACAATCATTGATGAAAATGGATTATTTGACAGAGCAGTTGTCTTAAAATTACCCGCAAGAAATTATATAGCCTTATTAAAAGGACTAGAAAACAAGGTGTTTATTGCTGAAGCCATTCCAAACTCTTCAGGGCTCACTGTTCATAATTATGACGTACTTAAAGAGAAACCTACGGTTTTCGCCACAGGTGTTTCCTCCATGACGGCTTCAAATGATAGAAATTCCGTTTTACTTTTTAAAAATGGGAAATGGAGCTTAGAAAGCAGCAAAGCAGTAAAAGCAGGGAAAGAAACGCTGAAAACTGATATGAAAATAAAAGTAGACCCGAAAACTGAAGCGCATCAAATTTTTAAAGAAGGTTGGCGTTATATGAGAGATTTCCTCTATGTTGATAATGTTCACGGTGCCCCTTGGGATGACGTTTATACTTGGTATTCGCCCTGGATCAATGATGTAAAACACAGAACAGATTTAAATTATGTAGTCGATATTATGAGTGGTGAAGTTGCTATTGGTCATTCGTATGTTTCTGGCGGAGATTTACCCAACCTCGATAGAGTCCCTGTTGGTTTATTAGGTGCTGATTTAGAAAAAAACAAGGGCTTTTATCGATTTAAGAAAATATACACTGGCGAGCGTTGGAATCCTTCTATTACAGCTCCATTAGGTTTACCCGGCATCAATATAAATAAAGGTGATTATTTATTGGCAATTAACGGAGTTTCTTTAACAGCAGGAATGAATCCTTACCAACTATTAGAACAAACCGCGGGAAGAGAAATTTACCTAAAAGTGAATGATGTACCTTCAGAAAAAAATGCAAAAACAGTTTTAGTAAAGCCAGTAGCTAGCGAAAGAGGTTTACGATCTATTGACTGGGTTGAAGGGAATAGAAGAAAAGTTGATGCACTTTCTAATGGAAAATTGGCGTATGTATATGTACCAAATACAAGCCAACCGGGTTTTACATCATTCAATCGGTATTATTTTTCTCAACAAGACAAAAAAGGAGTTATTATTGATGAAAGAAATAATGGAGGTGGTTCTGCTGCTGATTATATGATTGATATTATGTCTAGAGAAGTAGTTGGTTATTTTAATAGTAAAAGTGAAAGCAGAAGACCTTGGACCACACCAATGGCAGGAATCTGGGGACCAAAAGTGATGATTATTAATGAAAGAGCAGGTTCTGGTGGAGATTTACTTCCGTATATGTTTAAAGAGAAAAATTTAGGCCCTTTAGTCGGCACAAGAACTTGGGGTGGCCTCGTTGGAACTTGGGATACACCCCGTTTTATTGATGGAGGTAGAATGGTTGCGCCAAGAGGCGGATTTTATGATGTTGATGGAAATTGGGCGGTTGAAGGTGAAGGTGTTGCGCCAGATATTGAAGTGCATCAAACCCCAAAAGAGGTTTTACAAGGCAAAGATCCGCAATTAGAAAAAGCAGTTGAAGAAGCTTTAAGACTATTAGCAGGAAACGAATTTAAATTAAAACCAGAACCAAAAGCACCGATTCGTTCTAAAAGACCAAAAGGTTATAAAAAAGATCATTAAAAAATTCTAATTCCCACTTTTGTGGGAATTATTTTTTACCCTTACCATGAAAATCATTGAAGTACATGTCGCATCAAAACAAGAGAAACCAATTCGATTTCAGGAATATGGAGTTGGTATTTTTATGACTGTACCAACAAAATCTGCGATAAAAAAAGCGATTAAAAAAAAACTCGTTTCTATTGACGGAATCGTAGCTACAACATCCAAATACATTTCTGGAGGAGAAAAAATTGAATTGTATCAATTAAAACAACCAGCAAGTTTTAAAAGATTAAACTTAAAGCTAGAAGTGCTGTTTGAAGATGAATATTTAGCCGCGATCTATAAACCCGCAGGCCTTTTAGTGAGTGGAAATAAGTTGGTTACGATCACAAATGCATTGCCCCAAAACCTTACAAAAAGCAACTTGTCTGATGCTGTAAATCCGCAACCTATTCACAGATTAGATTACCCTACTTCTGGAGTATTACTAATCGGAAAAACAAGTTCGGCAATTCAAGAATTGGGAAAATTATTTCAAAATAAGGAAATTCAAAAAACGTATTGTGCCGTTACCATTGGAGCAATGCCAACTCGCGGAGAAATCCATTTTTCTATCGATGAAAAGAAGGCTTTTACGACTTATAAAGTTTTACAAATTGTAAAGTCAGAACGATTTGGATTTTTAAATTTGGTGAAATTATCTCCCAAAACGGGAAGAAAACATCAATTACGAAAACATTTATGTGCCCTAGGAAATCCTATTTTAGGAGACCAGCACTATTTTTTGGAAAATAAAATATTAAAAGGAAAAGGCTTGTATTTACACGCATATAAAATTGCGTTTTTACATCCTATAACGAAAGAAAATACCGTTATTATAAAAGAACTACCTGAAAAATTTAAGCGCATTTTTGAAAAAATTCCGGATTTATAATATGAGTATAAAACATCAAAATAAAGAATTTCTTGAAACGAACTACCCTCGAGGAAGGGCCATAGAGGTGTTTCGCTTGTTTCATACGCAATCAAGTTGAGCACAAGCTTTGACCTAAAAAAGTCAAAAACCAAAATTCTATTATTTAGATTCCCGTTACCCAATCTAGTTGAGCATAAATTTCACGGGAATGATAATTTCAACGGAAACCCCGACGCAGCCCATCGAGGAATTCTTTTCGATTAAAAATATGCTTTTACATTATTCCTCTCAAAATAAATAAGTTCTTATAAAAAGTAATAAATTTGTTTTTTAATTTTTAAAATTCATGATGAAGAAATTTTTTAAACTTTTAGGAATCCTTGTTTTATTATTAATCGTAGCGGGTACTGTTTTTTATTTCGTAAAAAATGAAGCTTTACCCGAGGGTAAGAAAGGGAAAGAAGCGGATGCTTTGGCAATAAAAATGTTGAATGCAATTAACCATGAAGCCTTTGAAAATACGGAAGTCATAGAATGGAGTTTTAGAGGAACTAATTTTTACAAATGGCATAAAGAAAAAAATAGTGTAGAAGTTTCTTGGGATGAAAATAAAGTGATTTTAAACACCAAACAACCCAATACATCTGAGGTTTTTGTAAATAACGAAAAGGTAGA
>JBNMNV010000095.1:0-10685 GCA_051278125.1 Polaribacter sp.
TTTGTTGGCTAGCACTAGTTCTTCTACCTGCTTTAGAAGGGATTCTTTTTGTTGCGTTTTGGTGTGGACATCAAACATAATAGGTATATATTTAATTAATTCTTCTCTATGACTATAAGACAATGAAATTTCCTCAATTTCATATTAACCTTACAAGGATTCAGACAATCAAAAAAGATTTAAAACACGACATATAAAAATCAAATAAATGATTAATGAATTGAACACAAACTAAAATATCATTAATAAGAAATACATATCAGCATTTTAATATTCTGTCTAATAGAAAAAATAACGAGTGTTTAGCGCCAATTTTAAAATATTACTATTTCCGGTTTTTAGAGAATTTAGTTTTACAGGAGGTTTACTTCTTTGCCTTCTATAGTACCAAGCAATTTTCCCCAATTGTCCCATGATTTTAATAGAATCTTTAATTGATAATTTAGAACCATCAGCATGAATCCATCTTTTTAAAGGATGCTCACAAAGTAGTAGTTTTGCTTTTCTTAAGCCAAAGTGAAGTGTAATTCTTCTAAAAATTTCCACATCGAAAATCCATCGTGTAATAAATTTTTTACCAAATGAAATTTCAATAACATCTTTACTAAAAACTTTAGCACCACATTGAGTGTCTTTAAAACTCAGCTTTAAAATCTTTCTAATAAAAAAATTAAATGTTAAGCTAATTATGTTTCTAGCAGAATCTTTGCTGATATTCGCACCCATTCTATTAATTCTAGAACCACTAACTATTTTGTAGTTGAATTTCTCTATAGTGGAAACTAAATTATCAAAATCTGTTAAGTCTGTAGACAAGTCGGCATCTAAAAACCCTATATAATCTAAACCCTTTTGCTTAGCCATATATAACATTCCTTGCCTTACGGCTTCTGCTTTACCTACATTTTTTTTGCAATTATAAACAGTTATAAAATCTTCTCTGCCTTTTCTTAAATCCTTAAGGACCCGCAACGTTTTGTCTTTACTGCCATCATTTACAAAACACAAATGATAGCCAGAATTTTTAACTATAAAATCTGCAAACTTTTTACTTAGCAATCTTTTCTCTTCATTATAACAAGGTATTACCACTCCAACACATCTTTGTTGAATTATTATACCTTTATGTTTAATTACTTTATTGGAGGTTTCTGGAACTCCAATTAATCTTTTTACTCTAGCACAAACCTCTACCAGGCTTAACGGCTTTTTCAGATAATCATTAATACCTAAATCAAAACCTTCTGTAATCATATCATCACCAGTATTACCAGATAAAATCATAATTGCTGTATCTGATTTTTTAATATTTCTTATATGTTTTACAACTTCAATTCCAGAAACTAAAGGCATATTTATATCTATAATCACTAAATCTGGCTGATAAGATTCATATAATTCGATTCCCCTAAGTGCGTTTGTTTCCGTAAGAATTTCATAGCCTAATTCTTTTAATCTATTTTCTAAAGGAATTAGAACTAATTTTTGGTCATCAATAGCTAAGATTTTCATATTTGAGGTCTTTTAATTTGTAAAAGGTAGCTTTACTTTAGTAAAAAAAACGGCGGTAAACCACTAAAGATAGTTCTGTGAAGACCAATGGAAGTTTACTAAGGTCTAATAACATTTTAAGTATCATTTAAAAAATTTATATTTATAGTATTGAAAAAGAGCTCTTTATCACATGAAAGAAACTTCTCATAAATATTTAATTTCTGCAATACTTTTAGGGATTGCTTTTCATGGAAGCGCGCTCTTTTTTACATTAGAAATGACCTATGATGCTTTAGTACATCTATTTTTCGCAGACCATTATGCTAATAATTGGTTTGAACCTTGGAATTATAAATGGTATACTGGTTTTAATGTAATGAGCTACCCTCCTTTGGTACATCAATCTATTGCAGCTTTATCTTTAATTGGGGGTTTAAAATTTGGCCTTTTTACTGTTGCAATTAGTAGTGTCATTCTATTTATAACAGGTGTTTATCGTTTTTCTTTATTAATGACGTCTAATAAAACTGTTGCAGGTTATGCTGCCTTATTAGCTGTTTTCTCCTCTTCTTTTGTAGAAACCCTCCATATTTTCGGACAATTACCAAGTATTATAGGAATTTCTGTTTTAATGCATGCAATGCCACCTATATACTCTTGGTTAAAAACAGGGAAGTATGCGTTTCTTTTTATGTCGCTATCTTTAATCGCCGTAACTGTGACATCTCATCATGTTACACCAATTTTCGGAATGATTTTCTTTATCTTTCCCTTAATTGGAATGGTAATTTTAGATATTTCTCGTGAACAAGTAAACTCTTATAAAGAAGTTACTTTTAAGCTATTCATTAAAAATTTTGGAAGGCAGTTTAAACGAAATATAAGTTTTGGTTTACTTTCGCTATGTATTATTATCGGTTGTCTTTTACCTTATTGGATTAATTCTAAAAAAAACCCGATTACGCAAATTCCCATTCCTCACGGTTCTCGTGATAACTTTTTAGAAATTACATCTTCTGGTCTAGTGTTTTTTTTGATTCCATGGGGTGTTTTATTATTTCTCTTACCCTACTTTTTTTATAGATATTTTAGCAAACGATATTTATTTTTTGGGCTTTCTTTTACTTCGTTACTAATTCTAGGAATTGGAGGCACTACACCAATTCCTAAAATAATTTTAGGAGAAAATGCATTTAATATTCTAACCCTAGACAGATTTACATTTTGGGCTTCTATTATGGTTTTACCCTTATTTGGAGAGTTTATATACCGACTTGTAGAAGGTGACTTAAAAGCTCTAATTAAGCAAAAATTTGGTTCAGTATACCATCGCTTAATTAGTGTATTATTAGCTGGTTTTTTTCTATTTATCACCATTTTCACCATAAATTTAGGCTATTTCAGACCTTTTCAAGCACGGAAGATTAAGATGCTACCTATTGCTAATTTTTTAAACCAAGATCAGCATGATCAATGGAGGTATTTAACTTTAGGTTTCGGAGATCAAATGGCTTGGTTATCTATACAAACTGATGCCTTAACTGTAGATGGAAATTATCATTCCGCAAGACGTTTACCTGAATTAACAACACGAGCCATTGAACGGTTAGAAAACTCAAAATTTAAAGGAGTTGAAGGGATTGGCTCTTTACAACAGTTTTTAACAACTCCGGAAAAGTACCGTTTAAAATATATATTTTCAAATGATAAATTCTATGATCCTATTTTGTATTTCTGCGGATGGCAGCGTTTGCAGCGGTTAGAAAACGGGATTATGGTTTGGGAAAAATTAAACGTCCCTCCCCTTTCTTCTATTTTGCCTAAAGATGATGTCGCTACTTGGCAAAAAATAATTTGGGGAATTATTCCTCTTTTAACGCTTATTTTAGCATTTGTATTAAACCTTCGATTTCTTTTTGTACATCGTTTAAAAACACATATTAAGGAAGTCCCTGAATACTTAAGGTTTAAAAATACACACACTATTTTCTCTAAAAACCTTTTAAAAACGACACACATTTGGTCATTTCTGTTGTGTTTGATTATCTGTTTTGGTTTGTATTCATTCTATCTGAAAAATGATTCACAAAGAACGCCAGAAAATGTTGTAAAGGCGTATTATGACGCGATAGATTTTAAAGAATTTGAGAAAAGTCATCAATTGATAGACCCAAAAAGTAATATATCATTTTCTCAATTTAAGTTAGAAATTGCAGTTTCTGATGGCCTTTTAAGTTCATACGCCAAACTAGATGCTTTAAAAACTGAAATTAATAAAAAAACGGATAGTTTAGTAATTTTAAAAGTGCAGACAGACTGGATTACTCCGCTTGAAAAAATCAATAAAACTGAGTATAAAACCTTAGTTAATAGGAAAGGAAAATGGTATTTGAAACCAGAAAACGTAGACTTTGACCTACCTCCAAATCAACTATATTCTAATAATGTAACTGGCTTTTTTAACCAAGGAAGAAGAAAAATTACTACAGAACAAACGCATCATGAAGATATTTTAAAACAACCTGTTTTAGAAATTCTCAATGCTAAATTGGTGAAGTTTAATAATCACTACGCCATTATTGGAGAGGTGCAGAACATAGATAACGTTCCTTCAGATATCGTTTTAAAAGGCACTTTATATAATGATGAAAGCAAAGGACTAGCTACTTACAATGCTAAATACCACATAAAGCATAAGTTGATGCCAAAAGAAATTAGTTCTTTTCGAATTAATTTCGAAGGCATTGCTTGGTCTAAAGTACAGGATTCTATTCCACAAACATTTAATCCTGATGAGTTTACACCCGTCGAATTAGAAGAGCAACCAACTAAATTTAATTTACAAGCAGAAGGAAATGTATCAAATTCAGACTTGTATAAAGGTGTTGTTTTAAGTGCTGTTCACATCAATTCTAAAACCATAAAGGGAACACTATTTAATAGCGGTTTGCAAGAAGTTACAATTCCACAGTTATTAATCACGTATTATAATAAAGATAAAAAACTAGTTTGGGTAGATCATTTGTTTCTAAAAAACGGAATAAAACAACAGCGTAAACAATACTTTGAATATAATTTCGCAGAAAACAATCAACTAATTATTATTAATGAAGATATGAAAGATTGTTATGTAAATGGATTATCAAATACAGCTATTTCTGACAAAATAATTCCAAATAGAATAGTTAGACATACACGTAATAAGTTACAAAGAGTAGTGCATCCACTTTATAAGTATGTAAAAATTGAAATGAATAATTATATAGCAAATCCAAAATAATGAAAGTAAAAAATAGTCTATTTTTTCTTTTTAGTTGGCTCGTAATACATTCAATTACAGCTCAACATTCTTTGACGCTATTAACTCAAAAAAAACAATTTGTTGCAGGAAGTGGTATACTTTTAGAATTTAAAGCTGACCATACTAAAGATTATCAACTGTATTGTACAAATAGTTATGGAAGTACTTTGATTACTTCTGAAATAAAGAACAGTAAAATACTATTCAAAATCCCAAGTCATATTAGTAATAAAAAAGGAATCTTAATATGGAAGGTTATAAATACTACCCCCCCCCTTTCTGGTAAATTTCAAATTATTTCTAAAGAACGTCCTACTTCTTTAGAAACCTATTTAGGACCTCCAAGTATAGCGGCTGGTAATACTGATTTCGCAATGTTAGTGGTTATCGTTACAGATGATTTAGATAATCCTTTAAAGATGAATACTGAAGTTGTTATAAAACATCAATTTTTAGTATCAGAAAAAAAGGACATCGCTTTTACTAATAATTTAATTGCATATCAAAATATATTTTCTCCATTAAAAAGTGGAAGAATGATACTTTCTTCAGCGTCTTTAGGTTTAAACTCGAAAGAATATGATGTTAATGTCCTACCAGCAATTGGAATAAATTTTACTATTTTTTCAAAAAGAAATCATGAATATGCAGATGGAAATCAAATAACGACCTTCTATACCTCTATTATAAAAGACAAAAACAGTAATGTGGTTAGTGATGGGACTTTTGTTGATTTTTTCATCACTAACAAAAAAGGAAATATTTTAAAAACTTCTGGAACCACAATAAATGGTGTTGCATATGCAAAAATGATTCACCCAGAATGGCAAGAAAATTGGAAAATAAAAGGATATATAATCGGTATTTCTGAAAGTAATAGTTTGGAAATCAACTACAAGCAGGTAATTGAAAAATTTGATGTTGTTTTTTCTAGCAACAATAGAACCCTTACAATTGGTCCATTAATAAGTTTTATGAATCAGATGATTCCTGATGGATTGCAAGTGAAATTATCCATTTTTAAAGAAGGTAAATTAATGAATGACGTTATTGAAAACTCTAAAGATGGTTTTGTAGTTTTTAATCTAAATTCGAATATTTATGAAAATGGTAATTATGTTTTAAAAGTTGCTACAGCTGGAATTACCAAAACATTTCGAACTATAAAATTATGGTAAAAACAAATAAAATCATTTTAAGAGCTACTTTAATTTTATCATATTTCTTGATAACATCCGTAATACTATTCTTAATAAGTTCTTTATTTAGTTATTTTAATACAGGTGCAAACAGAAGTGAAATATTGCATACTAAGGTTGAAAGATTCGATTTATACCTTCCAAAAATTACTTGGAAAAATGATGGTAATGAAGGTAGGTTTATAAACAACCAAACTTTACGAGACGTAGAAAATGATTATTTAGACGCTTGGTACGTAAAACATATTGCGAACAAAGTCAATATTACAACTGGCCTTAATGACTACTACACTAAAAATGCAAGAAAGAATCTTTATAATTTTATTAGACAAAATAAAAAAGAAAACATTCATATAGAAGCGACAACCTTAGAACACAATCCAAATATTGAATTCTTTAGTGAAGACGGACAGCTCATTGCTTTAAAAGATGACCATGTTGTAGAATATAAAAAAGTCTTTAAAGATGATATTCTTATTATAGAGACAACAGAAGTTTCTAGTTATAAAGCAATATTATTATTAGAAGATAATTTTTGGAGAATCAGACATTTGGTAAAAGAGAAAACTTCTGAGCTTAAAAAAGTAGTAAACTCCTCTCCTATACATTTAGCAATAATGAAAGGTATTAATTATTATCCACAAGCAACACCTTGGGATATGTATGGAAAATCTTTTAATATCAATGTAATTGATGCCGATTTTAAGATTATTAAAAGTGCTGGTTTAAATACTATTAGAATTTTCGTTCCCTATGAGGATTTTGGGAAAGCATCAGTTAAAGCGGGTAAAATTGATAAATTGAAACAAGTATTGGACACCGCTGAAAAAAACAATATAAAAGTAATTGTAACGCTTTTTGATTTTTATGGGAATTATGATGTAATGGATTGGACACTTAATCAAAAGCATGCTAGAACAATAGTTTCTACATTTAAAGACCATAAAGCAATTATTGCTTGGGATATTAAAAATGAACCCAATTTAGATTTTGATTCTCGTGGAAAAGAGACTGTAATAGCTTGGTTAGAGCACCTCCTTATTTTAGTTAAATCTATTGATAAAAAACATGCGGTAACTATAGGCTGGTCTAATACAAAAAGTGCTGTAATATTAAAAGATCAAGTCGATTTTGTATCCTTTCATTATTATGAAGATGTCGATAATTTTGAAATAGCGTATCAACTATTACAGAAGAAAATACCAAACCGAACTATCGTTTTAGGCGAATTTGGAATTTCTTCTTACGGTGGTTTTTGGAAACCTTTTAATAGTTCTAAAATAAAACAAGCAGCTTATTATAAAAAAATACAAAAAGTATTGACTAAAAATACGATTCCTTTTCTATCATGGACTTTATATGATTTTAATAAGATACCAGAAGATGTTATTGGTAGGCTTCCTTGGCGCGTTATTCCTCAAAAGAACTTTGGTTTTATTAATAAAAAGGGAGTAAAAAAACCATCCTTTGAGTTTATATCTAAATAACAGAAATTTTAGAATATGATATATCTAGTGCTGCTTTTTCGTTAATAATTAATTGAAACTCCTCTAAATATATATCCGTAATTCTTTCCATAGGAAATGCAGTTGCTGCGATGTAATTTGCTTGTCCAAGTTCTATTCTATAAGATTCATTAGTTACAATAGCTTCAATTGCTCTTGCTAAACTATCTACGCTTTCTGGTTCGAAATACTCACCTCTATACCCTTCTTCTTTAATTAAACTTGATAAATCTCCAAGATTTGGCATCACAATAGCTTTACCATAGCTACCGGCTTGATGCAGAACTCCTGAACTTCCCGTAGTTGAAGTATATGGAAAAACAACGACAGCACATTCATTAAATAATGTTTGAACGTCATTTTCATGAACGTACCCAGTAAAAGTTAATTGTGGAACGTGTTTATAGTTTTCTTGTACATTTGCTAAATAACCAGATACGTTTGGATTATCTGTTCCAGCAATCACAATTTCTAAATCTAAACCTGAAGATTTTCTAACTTTTTCTATAGCTTCAATCATAGACTCTACTTTTTTATAGGTTCCAAACTTTCCAAAAGCCATTATTTTCATAGGTCCTTTTGGCAACTTATGTACTGGATTATTTGGGATTTCAAATGTACCGTGTGGAATCATTTTTATAGTATTTTTTTTGTATTTCTCTTCCAAGGTAGTTACATATTTTTGCATAGTTACTGCTACTAAATCAGCTTTTAAAATTAATTTGGTAAGACCCGTTCCAAAAAAATTACATATTTTCTGGGTGATTTTATTGGAAGTGTAACCTGCATTTTCTAAATCTACTTGTTCCAAAATATTATGTAATAAAACAATTGTTGGAATTTGTTTTAGTTTACAAATTAACGGCAAACTTAATCCTAAGGCAGCTGGTATTTTCTTGTTACCAAATTTCATAAATTGCAAATTAAATAAAACTGCATCTGGCTGGGCTGCATTAACTGCTTTGGTAATAGTAATGATATTTCTATAGCTATTAAACTTCCAGCATTCTTGTACGGTTATCTCGCATCCACGTGTTGTAAAATGTACATCTTTACCCTCAGAAGTTACATCAGTTAATAGAATAATTTCAGTAATATTTTTTTTCTGTCTAAAGCTCTTAACTAAATGGTATGCATATTCATTTAGCGTTACTTTACTTGGCGGATATGCTGTTACGATGGCTAGTTTCATAATATTTAAATTATCCTCCAAATTTGAGACTAATAAAAATCTTAAATTTCTTAACCTTGTTGAAGCGCAATTATGTGTCGATAAATGGAAGAAGTGTTTAGATATTCTTTTTACCTGACTGTTTAAAATTCTTAAAAAAGAAGAAGCTTATTTGAACTAATAAGAGCAAAATCATTGCGAAAATTTGCATTTGAACTACTTGGTCTAAGCTTTTATGAAAAAGTATAACAAGAATAACTTGTAGCATTCCAAATAGACAAGATAAGATGACAGGGATATATTGGTCTAAGGATAAAAAATAGTATGCAAATATATTTGAGACTGCAAAAAGACCTGTAGCTAAGCTATATTTCCATAATAACGGTGTAATCATTACGTATTCATTTCCAAAAAGTAAGGTAATAATTATCGTTGGAAAAAGAAAACAACTAAAGATAATTACAACTGATAATATTGAAATATAACCTACATATTTTAACAGTATATGTACAGTAGGTTTTCCTTCTTTATGCAGTTGAACTACGGTAGGTAATAATAACATGACAAACATCCAAGCTATAAAATATACCACTCTACCAATTAAGGCTAAAGAAGCATATAGGCCAGCTTCATATGATTCAAAATAATGTTTTACCAATAAGATATCACTATTGTTTATGATAATTTGAGTTAATTCATAGAATGCGGTAATTATAAAAAAATTGTAAACCATTTTAGTTTGCAGTTTTTTTAATTTGAAAGGATTAGAAAAAGAGATTCTTTTTATGTTAAACGGGATTAAGCCGAAAATAAAAGAAAAGAAAATTCCAATAGCAATTATTAATGATGATTCTATTTGAAAAAAATATAGTAATCCAAAAGTAATTAATAAACGACTAATCATTTCTAATTGATAGGTTACAGATAAAGAGGTAATTTCTTTTTTTCCTTGATAAACGCCTCTATTAACGCTCATTAAAAAGTAAAAAGGAATTCCGATACCAAAAACAACAAACATTGAAGAAGATGATGTTTTAAAAAAAAATTGTAAATCTGAAGAAAACAAAATAACAATTATTGCTGAAATTAGACCGACAATAAAAGCATTTCTATACGTGTTAGAAATAAAGACTTTACGTACAGTGTCTTCAAAAATCACTGAAAATTTTGCTGTAACTAATTGAAAAGTCATGGCTATAAAAGCAAGCATGAGTAAAAATGTAATCATAATAGCAGCATCTGCAAACTTCTCTGGCCCTAAAAGTCTCCCTAATACTACATTGTAAAAATAGTTCCCTGCGTTTACTAATAACGCACTTATCATAAAGATTCGTTCTGGTCCTATTTTATGTTTTATCATTTTCAAATCGCTATCATGCTATAGTACCAATACCCAATTTAACTATTAAAAATTACCAGAAATAATTACAACTTTATGTACAACCATAACCTACAAAAGAAAACGTGTTACGCTTTCATAAAACAATTCCTCTAAATACAATTATTGTTTCCAAACCCTCTTTATCAATTTCATTTACATCATCTACGGCTATAATTACTTTTTGAATGGTTAAAAAACGTGTTCAAAATACATAATAAAAGAATCAGATGTTGTGGTGTGTATATTTCCACTTAGACAAAATGTTCCATAGTGTTCTAAGATTCTTAAACACATAATTTTATACTTATAAGTATTAATACTGACACAAATATCTCCTTATAACTTTCGAAAACAAGGCTATTGTCGATGAAAGACCATTTTGTGAAGTCGAATGATTGAATATTATTACTTAAATTGTAGAGTATGAAAATCAAATACTTAGCGCTTTTAGTATTCTTTTTTATCACTACTTTTATGTACGCTCAAAACATGAAAGAAGGTTTTGTGTTTTTAGAAACCGGTAAATATAAACAAGCAGAAAAATTTTTTGAAAATATTTTAAAGTCATACCCCAGTAACAAAACTGCTAGACTTTGTTACGGAAGGGCTATTGGTTTAAATGGTGATTCTAATA
>JBNMNV010000096.1:0-10624 GCA_051278125.1 Polaribacter sp.
AATAATCCAGGTGTATCTAGATACTTCATCCTGTATTTTATTTTTTATTAAGAGTTGGTTTTGAGAAGTACCTTTTATTTTTTTGAAATTTAAGGCAGCAATTATTTTGCTCTCCATTTCAATATTTTTAACAGCTAAATTTCTTAAAAGTATTTTTTCAGCTTCAACCCATATTGATTTAGACAGAATATCTATGAGTAAAAGATTTGAATTATGATTCGCAGTATTATGGATAGAAAGATGGGTTCGAATTTGGTTCTTTGAATTTTCAAAATTATAGTCAATAAAAACAAGTAGCAAGATTAACCTAGCAGTAAATTCTAATTTTTGTGAGGAAACAAAAGTTTTAAAGTCTTCTGAGGTTAACTGTGTTTTTAACATAACCATTAAATAAGAAACGACCACTGGATCTTTCTCCTCTAAAAGGTCTGTAACTTCACTAAAATATGAGATTGACCAGTTATTCTTGATAAAGGTAATATATTCAATTTTTTTTTGAGATTCTGATGATCCCATGGAAATATCAATAGGAATTGAAACTGTTTCTTTCGCTGGCTTCAAATAGTCAATCCCAGGAAGAATAAAGGATGTTAATGGCGTTATTTCAAGATCTTTAGAATTAATAAGTGTGCTTGTAAAACTGTTAACTTTTAAGAAGCTTTTGGCGCTTTTTTTAATATGGCTAAGTTGATTGCTGATATAGTTTTTATATTCATCGGATACTTTTTGAACACTAACAACCCAAATAACAGCATTCACAACAATCAGTGCAATACAGGTAATTTGTAAATATTCTGAGGGTATTAAAAATTGAAGCGCAACCAAAGATAAGCCTGCTAAAATCGCCCCTAATTGACGTGCTTTTCCTTCTGTACTAGATTGGACTATAGATTTAATATTGATATTAATAGGCTGAAAGAGTAGTTTAAATGAAGAATCTTCAAAGGATCTTTTTACCACAATACCTAATAACATACTTAAAACAACAACTATAAAAACAATGGCTTCTAAATTTTTAAATTGGATAGAAATTAGGGACAAGGCAAGTGCAAGAGTCGATAAAATTAAAAGTGAAATAGGTAATGAAGATAAACCAAATTTAAGTCCGTTTTTCTCTAATAATTTTCCGGATATAAACGTATTCATTATAAATTCAATAGATTTTGTAATTCCAAAAAATAAACCAAAAAACTTACTTAAAGTTTTAATATCAAAATCATTAAAAAATATTTTTGAGGCACTTAAAAAGGAATAACTTAATAAAATCACACCCACCATTGATAGTATTGAAACTATGTAAATACTGCGAAAATATGAGTTTTTTAAAATAGAGACTTCTGGAACTTTATCATCTAATTTTAGAGTCTTTTTTGATTCAATAATATAATTTGAATATTTATTATTTATTATTATTTGAATAATACCACTTATAAAAACCCCAATAAGTGAGCACCAAAGTAAATCTGAAGAATTATTTAATAGACCAATTAATAAAGGTACCGTTAAGTAACTTATAATCGCAGCGATTACTGCGCCACTCGCTATTAAACTAAACAAACGTTTTCCTTGCCTTAAGTCAAATAGCTTCATGGTTAAATTACTAAAAACCAAGGCAATTAAAGAAGTAATAGGAGTGTAGAAAATAAAACCTGTAAAAGCTAATATTTCTTTTGAATAATTATAATTAATACCCAGTTTTAGTATTAAAATAAATAAAAAAATCACTAGTAACGTTGCCGTAGAAAGAACCTTAAAGCTTAACTTTTTTAAAGAAAAAGAAAAAATATAGGCAGAAATAATGCCGATAATACCCGAACCTAGATATCCAAACGATAAATAGCTAATGTCAAAGACAGATAAAAATAATGCATTGATATATGAAGTATAGTATGAGATAAAAATACCGTAAAATAAGGACTGAATAATTAAAAGTATTATCCTTGTATTCTCTTCCTTTTTTATATTGAGTAATCTATTGACGTTAATTAACATTCATCTAAAATTTCTTAATGACTAGAGTGATATTAATCGTTGGCCCAGTTTCAGTTACATCTCCTAATTGTTTTTCAAATTCAAACCCTACTTCCAACAATTTATTAACCATCCAAGGTGAAGGGAATGAAATCAATGTTTTAATATTTTCGTTTTTTAAAAAATCAAACCAAAAAGTTAATATTTTTTCTGCAATTCCTTTTTTTCTAAAGTTAGGATGTATCACTAGTCTTCCGGTGGTCACAATTGGTGGTTTCATTACAACATAATTAACTTCATCTTCACTGAAAGTATACCAATTGGAATCAATAATTTTGGAAGCTTTAAAATGTTTTATAAAGGGTAAATCCTCTATGGTATCTATAGGAGTTAAGCGATGACTTGCAATTAGTTTTTTATCTTTAAAAACCGCGCAATGCATAGATGAAAGGTCTACAAGCTCATCTTTTTCGGTAAAGAATTTTTTAAAATTAATATTGCTTGTAGATGCTTCCCAACAAAGTTGTCTTAATTGTATTAATTCGGTTTTATGGGTTTTAAAATCTATTAATTTTACTTCCAAGTCCTGGGAGATTTTCATGATTAAAATTTATAATTAGCGCGTAACATTACTGTTCTGCTATTTTGCAGAGAAATCGACCTATTGCTTATATCGTCGGCGTTTCTAACCCCAGGGTGATAATAAGTAGCATCTAAAACATTGTTTACCAAAACACCCATGTCAAAGCCTTTAAATAAAGTGTAGTTTATGTTTGTATGCAATGATACATAGGCATCAATTTCATCTAAACGGTTAGAACTGCCAGAGGTAGTAGGGCCAGTTTCTCTTACTCCAACGTAATTGGCTCTTACATTAAAATTTAATTTTTTTAAAACGACGGCATTAAACCCTGCATTAATAGCATGGCTAGGAATATCACTAATTCTAAGGTCATTGCTTTCATCTTTAGGGTCAAGATAGGTGTAATTTGTCCAGAATGAGAAAGCGTTATATTCGTAATTTAAGTTCGCTTGTATTCCACGAATATTATTACCTTCAGCAGACGCTTGGTTTTGTGTCAATCCATTTTCTATGGGCACTGAGCTTACCACATTCGAGTATAGGGCCATAAACGCATCAACTTCAAATCGAAGCCCTTTTAAAGGTCGCACAATTACTGAAATTTCATAGTTTTTAACTTTTTCAGGTGCTAAACCAGGGTTTGCTATTCTAGTGGTAGTGGTACCATATTTTGTTAAAAATGAAGCATCCTTAAAAGCTTCTGAGTAGATGGCTTTTAATGTATATTTATCTTTTTGGGTATATACCAAGGCGGCTCTTGGATTAAATACAAAACCATAACCACCGTTCGATCGTATTAAGTTGTAATCTACTCTACCTCCTAAAGTAGCAGAAAAGTTTTTTGAAAATGAATACTTACCCTGCGCAAAATATCCAATATCTAATTTATTTGAAATATTACTGCCTTCGATACCTACTTCTGTTGTGGCTGGCAAGTTTTCATTCGGATTTGAAATATTTGTTGTTCTTAAATAGTTCATTTGAAATATTCCTTGGCGTAACTCTAGACCCGTAATTAAACTAAATTTATTTTTTTTGTAGAATAGTTTCAGTTCGTTTCTTAATTGATTTGAAGATCGATAATAGTATGTTGAATTTAAAGAAGGAGAAGTCTCATCAATTAAATCTTGGAAATTAAGTCCATTGGTATTGTATGTTTCAATCGTTGAAAGATTGGTAGCCCCGTCTATAGTATGTAATCGATAAGAAGTTAGATTTGTTAAATAGAGATTTTGACTAATTTTTTTCTCATACTGGGCATAAATGGAGCTATTCCAAGTAATCCATCTTGATAAATCATGACTACCAACAAATCTTTTCGGATACCAAGGTTGAGCTCCTGTATTCGTTTTATAACTCTGAATACCAAAGGTGAATTTATCAATCTTTAGCTTGGTACTCACAAACCAGTTGTCCTCTCTATTGTTCGCACCTATATTTGGGTTTTGAGCATAGAAATTAGTATCTAATTCTCTCATTTTATCCGCTCCGGCGGCACTTAATGTTACGTTGTTGTTTGTGGTGTCATAGGTAAAGTAAGTAGAGGGGCCATTTGAATTTATAAAATTTTCAGCAACCTCACCTGTTAAGGGTGAAAATTCATCAGCATACCCAAAGTTTTCGGTACTGTAATCATATCCCTGATTTGTAATATCCATTTCATCAGAATGAAAAAGTCTTCCAGTTACAGAAAAAGAACCGTTTTTTAGTTTTTTACTTAGCGTCGCATCAACAAAATTAGTATTCCAAGTACCAACATTTGTTTGAATGTCTGCCGAAAAGCTGCGGTTTTCACTAAAAGTTGCATTTTTTGTAATGATATTGATCACTGCAGAAAAAGCATTAGCACCGTACATGGTAGAAGAGGGGCCATAGATTACCTCAATTTGTTTGATGTTAGATAGTGCTATCTGCCTATTAATAACGGCGTTGTCAGAGTTTAAGTCGTTGTCTTCTATTCCATCAATAAGTAATAAAAACTTATCATTACCTGTTGAACGATAGCCTCTTGGATATATAAGTACATATCCTGGTCCATTAGATTTTGAAAGAGAGAAACCAGGTAAATCATTAAATACTTGTGCAAGATCTAAATAACCTCTTTTTTTGATATCGTCTTCAGTAATCACGAATATAGAGGCGGGTGCTTCGTCTAAAGTTTCTTCAAACTTTGATACGGATGTGACCGTTAACGATGCTGATTTTTTGTATTTTTCGATGAGCTGTCTAAAAATATAAGGATCATTAATATCAAAGACATATTCTGAATTAAAGATTAGTAAGGTGTTTACATCCATAATCGCTTGGTCCATATCATCCATCATTATAGAGTTCATGGCAAGAAGTCTTAACGCAGCTTGATAGGCAATCGGATCATCCTTAAAAGTGTTTAAACATTTCCTTAATTTTAAGTTTACTTCCTCAAATCTACCAATACCGTATTCCTTTTCTAAAGAATTTAATTCGCATTGTGCATATCCAGTGAAACTTACATGTAGGAAAGTAAAACACAAGGCAAGCTTTAAGAATCCATGCTTGATCATAATTGTTTATTTTTTTAATAATTTTAAAATATCTTTAGAATCAATGAGCCAATATCTTAAAAATGAATCTTGAGATATGCTATAAATTCTTTTTTCGTTTTCATCAAAATACATGTCTGTAACCCAACCATCATAGTCTTTAAAAGTAATTAATTCTTCTGAATTATTTAAATTAGTGATGTTTAAAGTATTGTCAAAACTAGCCGTTATGATATAGGTTTCATCAGAATCTTGGTAAAGATCTATATCAGATATTTTTACATCTTTGTGGTTCGTAATTTTTTTAAGCAAGGATATATTTCCTGATTTTGAAATGCTATAAATTTTAACAGCTCCTTTTTTAGAACCTGTAGCAACCATATGAGACGCAAGAAACTTTAAAGTAGTTACTTCTTTTGGAGTATCTGAAAGGTTATCTATTAGTTCTAAGTTAATTGCTGAATCAGAAATAATCAAAGAATAAATTAAAATCTTTTCATTTTGATAGGCGGCAAGATAGTTGCCGTTTTTACTCATTATAATTTTTGCAGCATTCAGTTTTGATAACGCATCACTATTAATTTTTTCATAAGTAGAGAGGTTTATAATAGGGTGGTTTTTACCTTCGGAGATCAAGAGATATTCTCCTCCTGAAAAAGAAAAATTTTGAATTGATTTGATACTGGATTGATAGGTTATTGTTTTAGCAATAGCGCTTAGATTATCCGTATTATAAATTTTTACATCACCAGTTGTTGATGATAGTAGTAGCTGCTTGCCATTATTTGAGAATTTTAGATCGGTAGTATTTTGAAATGTATTCTTTGGTGCTTTTGTTAAACCTTCTGCATTTTCCTTTATGATTGAAACCGTGTTACTGTTATCTAATAGCGCAAACATGGCATTGTTGGGAGCCTTTTCAATTTTTTTAAGCCCTAAATGATGCTTGTAAAACTTAGATTTAAAATTCTTTCCTTCAAATAGCGCTCTATTAAGCGCACTATATATTTGATTTTGACGTTTTGTGTCTTTCGTATTGTCTGTGTATAATTGGTAAGAATTAATAGCTTCTGTGATCCCTTTATCAGTTAATTTTAAATCAAAACTTTTTTCTGACTCAAATGCCATTTTTATAGCATTTGAAAGATTTTTTAATCGTGTAGCTTCTTTTTCTTCTTTATTCGCTCTTATAGTTTCCTCTATTGCTTTTTCGGCAGCAACTTTCTCTTTTTCTGCACTTTCTAAGGCTTCATTTTTGGAAATATCGGCAGCTTCTTTGGCATTTAGCGCTACGATTTTACTTTTTTCAGCCTCAATAGATTTATCAATAGCAATTTTTTCTGATTCCTGAGCACTTATAGTTGCTTTCTCCGCCACTATTTTGCTTTGTAAAGCTTCCTCTCTAGAAATTACAGCAATTTCTCTTGCCGCTATTTCTGATTTTTCACTTTCTAAGGCTTTATCTTTTGCTTTATTTGCGTTTTCCTTTTCTATCCATGAAAACACTCCCAAGAACAGACAAATTACACAGGCAAAACTTATAAAAATGTTAAATTGTTTCGTTCGTTTAATTCGATTTTTTTGGGTTAAATTTTTAAAGATTACGTCTTGATCAAATTTTTCTTTACTATCCTCTAAAAAATTAATAGCTCTTAAATAGGAGTAATCATAACGAAGTCCCCAATTTTCGGTAGGTTTTTGGTTTTCTTTCCATTTTAAAACTATTTCTAACTCCGGATCAATTAAAAGCGATCCTTTACCTTGCTGATAAACCGCAGCCGTTTCACATAAGTTCTTGTAGATTACAGAAGATTCCATTTCTTCTTTAATCCAAACTCTTAAACGAGACCACAAACGAAGTAAACTTTCATGAGATATATCAATAATCGTGGTATCGGTTATGGCAACATCTTCTTTAGGACTTAAAAAAGAGCGATCGCTTCTTCTAAACGTATTGATAACATTCAGTAATATTCTGGGTGCAAAACCGGTAATTTTAACTAACTCAGAAAACGCTATTGGATTTCTAGTAACTTTTAAGGCTTCAAAATTTGAAAGTACCTTAAAAATTTTTTCGCAAGCCTGTTTTTCTTCGGTATTTAGTTCTTCAAAAGCCTCGTCTGCATGATTTGAGAGCGCTTTTTTCATGGTGCCGACAGCCTTATAATGAAGAATATCTATCGGTTGCTTATGAGAAGAATTTAGTTTCCAATACGCAAAGGTTCTCATCATGGCATGTTGTAGTATCGGTAATTGATCTTGATTGTTCACAATATCATCTAAAAGAACTTGTAGTAATGAATCTGATATAGCGTAATTTAATTGAGCTAGTGGGCCATTGATTACTTCTTTAAACTGGGCGGTATTTAATCTTGGAATTAAATATTGAGATTGATTTAATGCTTCTGGCAGGCCCTCAAATTCTGTACAGTTTCCGATAAAATCAGAACGAAGCGTTAACATAATATATAGTTTGTCTTCTTTGTTTTTAAAAGCACCAAGGAGCAGGTTTACAAAATGGATCGATTTTTCTATATCCTCAGTTTTGGTGAGCCTAAAAATTTCCTCAAATTGATCTATAATTAAAAGGAATTTCCCAGAATGATTTTTATTTAGCTTCTTAATAGTCCCAATAATACTGGAATTCGGTTGTGATAAAATTTCAGAAACTTCGTTGATTTCATTTTTAGAATTTGTTTTAAATTCCGGATACATATGTAGTAGCGCTTTTGCTAAATTGTGTATTGAATTATTACCAGGATTAGTGACCCCTATATTCCAGTACTCTGGGTGTTCTTTTGGAAATTTGTTGGCTAGGGTAGAAATAATACCAGAGCGTACTAAGGAAGATTTTCCACTTCCCGAATACCCGATAATTGTTGCAAAATTTGTAAGAATTAAATTATCAATAATGTTTTTAATTTGGATATCTCTTCCAAAAAATAAATGATTTTCGCGTTCTTGAAAAGATCGAAGGCCAACAAAGGGGTTTATATTTTTATCTTGCATTTTCAATAATGTGAAGCTAAGGTATATAAAAAAAGGACATAAACTTTTGTATCGATGAAATAAAAAAACATGAATGATTTCTTTTTTAAGATTTCTAAATTTTTAGTATACGGTAAATCTATCCAACGGAATTCATTTGTTTTTTGTTGATTACAAATTATTTAGTCCTTATTTTAAAATTAAAACGGATAAAATAGAAATAGCGACTTCGGGTATTAAAGTCTTTCATGTAAGATCCTAAAAACGAAATATTTTTGAATAAAGAAAAACTAACCGATGGTCCGTAAAATAGGGTTGTAGAGCCTTTAAAAGTTTGTTTGTTAAGTCCCATAAAACCTGGTTTTAAGAATTTAGGCGTGTCGTATACGAGCATGGTAATGAAATACTGATGGTCTTGAGAGATTTCATTGAGGCCCCAAAAATAGCGATATTGACCGTGCACTAGCAATCGGTTATTAAAAATTTTGGTATTAAAATCAATGCGTGGTCCTATGAAGCTTTTTTTTCTAGTTTCAAATTTTGCATACACAAAAAATTTAAACTTTTTGTAGAGGTACCCTGCCATAATATCTGTGCGGCCAAAGGTGGTTAGCTTATTGGTCTCTGTATTCGTTAGATAAAAAGTCTCATAAGGTCTGTATCTAAATTCATACTTGCTGGTATTCAATCTTATTTCCGGAGATAATTGCACCCAATGATCAGTCCCTTTATCTTGAGCATAACTCAATATTTGTATGGATAGGAGCAATAAGAAAGTATGGTATCGTTTCAAGATCATCTAAAAAATGAGAAAGGTAGTTAATTAGATCTATTTTTTATTGTTGTTTTTTGCAATATCGATACAATCAATTAAAAGCGCTCCTTTATAATAAGTTAATCGATACGGTAATAGTGCCCCATACTTCTTTGGTTTGAAAAGTTTTTATTTGGGCAAGAAAAGCTTTCTGACATTGTTTAAGTACTTGATTATTTGTAGTATTCAAACTACTTTTCTAAAACTATCTTTTTAATTTAAAAGTTATACTTTCAAAGCCATTTAACAAGGAATAATTTATTAGGTCATTAGTTTTGAATAAATAATTAGTAATGGAAAAAGAAAGTCTTTCGACGTATGTTATGTGTGCATAATAATTATTTAAAAGTACAACGTAATGAATACAATTATGAAGGGGTTACCAAGAATCAAATCTAAAAGTTGCAGGATTTTAAAAAAAAAGTTTATATTTACGTAGAATTAATTGAAGAAAGATTTATGAAGAAAAAAGCAATTATAGTTTCAGGATATTTCAATCCAATTCACAAAGGGCATATCGAATATTTCAATAATGCGAAGGCGTTAGCAGATGAGTTGTTCGTTATTGTAAACAGTGATTTACAAAGAGGTCTAAAGGGATCTAAAGAGTTTCAAAAAGAAGATGAGCGTTTATTCATCGTTCAGAATATGAAAGCCGTTGATAAAGCGATTATTTCTTTAGATACTGATCGGACGGTCCGTGAATCAATTCGAAGTATTTTTGAGAAACATCATCAAGAATATGATTTAGGGTTTGCCAATGGCGGAGACCAAGACAATAATTCAATACCGGAAGTTCCGGTTTGTAAGGAATTAGGCATTGAATTAATTGATGGATTAGGAGAAAAAATACAATCCTCGTCTTGGTTATTAAAAAAAAAATAAAAAATGTAAGTATGAAAGTAGGGATTACCTTTAGTGCTTTTGATTTGTTACATGCAGGTCATATTACCATGTTAGAAGATGCAAAGCGTCAGTGTGACTATTTAATATGTGCATTGCAAACAGATCCAACGTTAGATAGGCCGGAAAAAAATCGTCCAGTACAATCTGTTGTAGAGCGCTATATTCAATTAAAAGGATGTAGGTTTGTCGATGAAATTGTACCTTATGCAACAGAACAAGACTTAGAAGATGTGTTGCGTTCGTTTAAAATTGATATGCGAATTATTGGTGATGAGTACGCTAGCAAACCATTTACAGGTAGAAAATACTGTGAGGAAAAAGGAATTGAATTGTATTTCAATAAAAGAGAACATCGATTTTCAAGCAGTGGTTTGCGCAAAGAAGTACAAGAGAAAGAAAATTTAAAAGTTAAAAAAGAGAAATCTAATTTAATTTAGTACTATCAACGTTTAGTACTTTTAAAAAATCGTTTTTCTGGAAATCTGAAAGAAAAAAAGTTAGTCGAAATTCATTTCGACCTACTTTTTTGTGTGCTTTAGGGTATTATACCAATTTACATTTCAAATGCCGTGTAAAATTAGTTTCTTTTTCACCCATTTGTCGTCATAAAATAGAACCGTAGCTATTGCTATGCTTACATTTTATTCCTAAACTGGATGAAAAATAGTTCAAATTTTTAATCGAAAAGAACTCCTCGATGGGCTGCGTAGGGGTTTCCGTTGAAATTGTCATTCCCGTGAAATTTATGCTCAACTAGATTGGGTAACGGGAATCTAAATAATAGAATTTTGGTTTTTGACCTTTTTAGGTCAAAGCTTGTGCTCAACTTGATTGCGTATG
>JBNMNV010000097.1:0-10606 GCA_051278125.1 Polaribacter sp.
TGCATTTTATATATTATCTCAGTAATGGATCGGAGGGAGGCTTTACTATTTACTTCAGAATTATATACCGAGTATTATGGTAGCGTTGGCCGTAGCTTGGGGTTTTTGTGCTATTGTAGGTAACGGTGATGTATATGGCTCGTAGCGTGCAAAATAGCGATTCCTTTTCGGTTAAGCACAAGCCAATTTTTTAATTTTATTATTATCTTTTTTCTCAATAAGCCAAATTAAAAAATTTGGCGGACTTGCAAATATGCTTACATTTCAATTAAGCAACTCTCCAGCTATGAGCTATATACGGTGTTGTACGCAGTATTTTTTATTCAATCAAAAATTCAGATGTATAATTTATAATATGGTCTTTTAAAAATGACTCAATAAATTTTTTGTCACTTTCAGGAAAATCCTTTTTTAAACTTTCAAATTCCGTTTTATATTCTTCTGTTTTTTTGTATACCGCAAACTGCTGTTCTTTAAATTCTAAAAAATTTTCATAAGTGTAATTCTTGTCTTTTTTGAAATCTCCTTCTTTTATTTCAAGTAAAAAGTAGTTGCTATAGACTGTTGCATATCCTGAATGCACATATTCAGTCATTTTTCCATACGGCAAAATTAGAATTCCGCTGTACCAATTGATTTTGACCTTTTCTCTATCTGGAAAAATTCGTTTGTATATTGAAATTGATTTTGTTTTTGGCTTTCCATCCGAATCCGTGTAATGACGTGGAATTGTAATATCAGTTACAAACAATTGATTTTCTATGATTTCAAAATGACCAACGTAACCACGATACAATGCTGTTGAATACCACTGAGGTCTTTTTTCAGGATTCTTTTCAAAATAAGGTTCTAATGGATTTGTATTCAAAGAATATTCAATTCCATCGTACTTTATTTTATCAGGATATTGAGCAGTCAATAAGTTATCTGCTTTAGAAAGTCCAATTGAAAAAATTAAAAATGTTATTACGATGAGTTTTTTCATATTGCGTACAACGTTTATGTATAAGAATAGTTGCGGGTTTGTATGCGAGGATTTTCCGCAAGAAAATCAGACGTTACAAACACGCAACGACCTTTGATTAAGCCAAAAACCGCAATTATTTTTATACGGTGTTGGGCACAGTTATTATTCTATTTCTAATCTTGCTCTTCTTAAAACTTTTTCTCCAACATTAGTAATTACCAATTCCATATAATTAACATTATCTTTTCCAGAAGCTAGTAATCCTAATTTTACAAAATAACCGAAAGAGTCTGTCAAATCCTCGGTTTTTATCCAACCTTGTTCTTCTCTTCCAATGCTTTCAACTAATTCAATGTACTCATCTATTAGATTTTTCTTTTTGATTTTGTTAAAGAGTACATCTACTTCATTATCTAAACTTATATTTTTAATAGACTCTTCCGTGTTTTTTTCGTCTTGATTATTTTCTAAATTTAATTTGTCAATTTCCTTTTCAAGTTCAGATATTTCTAAGAGAAGTCTTTTTTTGTTTTCCCTTTCTTTTTCCAATTTCGCCTCAATTCGAGTGTTTTCAGTTCTTAAATTTTCATATGTTTCTTTAAGTACTATTGATTTACTATCTGTTATTTTATAAATCCAAGGTGTAATTTGCTTTTCGGAAAAATTTGTAATTAAGCGTGAGAGTGCAAGAAGTAAATAAGTCAGAATTAATAATCCAAAAGCCCAGAAAACAGTTTTGAACAAATTCCCAATAAAACTTTGTTCTGTGTAATAAGTTTTTATGAAAGCAATTTTATTTTCTAATTTATAGTTGTCATCAAAATTGAAAAGTGTATAAATCAATTCCCAATTTAAAATAATCCAAACTATCAGATAAGTTCCCAAAAAAGGATTTCGTGTTTTTTCTTTGAAATTATCACGAAATGATATTAAAAAATCTTTTATCATAGTTTCTGTTTAATTGTGCCCAACGGTTGTGTATATGGCTCGTAGCGTGCAAAATTGCGATTACTATTCGGTTAAGCACGAGCCAATTTTTTAATTTTCTTATTACCTTTTTTATCTCAATAAGCCAAATTAAAAAATTTAGCGGACTTGCAAATATGCCATAACTTCGATTAAACAACTAATTAGCTATGAGCTATATACGGTGTTAGCCACTGCTTTTCTTGTTTTTATTAATATGTTCTGTAAACCATTTTTTTGAACGAAGGCCAGATTTATATTTCCATTCATTTAATTGTTGTTGAAGTTCTAGGGTAATGAGTTCATCTTTTTCCTCTAAATCGAAATAGACTTCCTGAATCATTTTCTTACTACATATTTCTGATAAGTAGTCATTCATTAGGGCTACCATTTGTTTTGCATCTAATTCCTTAATTTTTGTAGGAATACTAATTCTACTTTTCACATCAATTTTTGATTTGTGCTTTTCAAGTCCTACGTATGTGGCGTGTTGTTTTTTTGATTCTAGTTTGTGGTCTCGAACAAATTTCACAAATTTCGGTGAGTAATCTAATTCCATTGACCAACCAAAAAAAGCCTTTTGTTTACGTGGATGAAAGTATAGTAATTTTAACCACTCTTGTTCGAATTTCTCATCAGGGAATCCTTCATTATTTAGAGAAGCCCAAAAATAGTGTTCAACCCAATTAGATTTCGAAAACTCCTCCATTGCGAGAACTGAGAGTTGAAATGCAGAAGGAAACGATTTGTTATTGAATAATAATATTGAATCAAAGTGTAATCTTAATCCATTTTTAAATGCCTCCGTCGATAATCTTCTAAACTTGTATTTTGATAATTTTTCAGACATTTAATTGAGTTGTGGCTAACGGTGTCGGTTATGATTTCGTTGCATGAAAGTAAGCCAAAATCTTGATGCCACAAAAAGCAGCCCAGCTCTTTTACTTTATTTGTGGTCTGTTTTTTTTACAGACGACAGTTTTCATTAAACGTTCAAAAGGGCTGCGGCTGTAGATCCAATCACAAACAGACGTTGGCTAGCTCTTAACTCGCAATGAATTATAACCGTTGTTACCTACCGTAGCACCACATACGCATATTCCATAGCTAGTAAATATTTGGAGTGTTGCGGTTCTAAGGTTCTAAATTATTTTTATCCTGTGAGTTCTACTTTTCATCTTGTGAGTTCTAATGGAGCGCCTTGGTGAATGTATTTTAACGATCTAGGTGTTTGTATGATCCGGGTTTATTTTGATCTCTAAGAGCTATTCACGCGCTGTTTACCGCAACACGGAGTGCATTGTATAAATCATCTCAGTAATCAATCGGAGGGAGGATTTACTATTTACTTCAGAGTTATATTCCGAGCATCTTGCTAGCGTTGGCCGTAGCTTGGGGTTTTTGTGCTATTGTAGGTAACGGTTCCGTATATGAAAAGTAGCGCTGAAAGTAAGCATTACCTTTTCTCATGATACACAAGCCGAATTTTTAAATTTACTAATTATTTTATTTTCGGGAATTTGTCAAATTTAAAAATTTGACGACTTTCCAAAAACACCCAAGCCTTTGTGTTAGCAATGACTCGAGCTATTTTTTATATACATTGTTGTGCAACGTTATTTTCTTCACAAGCTTTTCGTAGCTATAAGTTTTTTTTATTATTCTTTTCTTTCCTGTTATATAACCCTTTACTTCATTCTTGTCAATTAAATATTCCAACCAATTTTCCGAACATGCTCCAATTGCATAATCTGAATCAGTTTCATTTGGCAGTTTTGAATATTTTCTTTTCGGTTGATATATAGAAATAATATAAATTTTATCTTTTTCAAATCCACTAATTTCTGCTCTACAATCCGCTCCATCGGTATTGAAAATTTCAATTATTTTTCTTGTTTCAGTTCCACGTATTAATTCAAGTACTTCAATTTTGATAGATTCTCCAGTGTCATAAAAATCATCAAATTCGTTTTCCATAGTTTCAGCAAAATATTCTTCATAATCCGTAAACCTTTTACCATTTTTTGTGTGATAAACGTGCTCAATTATTCTGGCTTTGACTATAGTTTCTGAGGATGCAGAAGCTTTTAAAAAATTCCCCCCATATTCACAGTCGCAAGCAAAAATTATGCTTGAAAAAAGTAAACTAAATAACGTAAGGAAAAGGTTTTTCATAATGTTGCACAACTGGTTATATCGACTCGAATATACTCTTTATCCATTAAATATCTCCGGATAAACGCATGTTTAGTGATTCTTTATCCGGCTGATTATTCTTCCTGAACGAAGATTTAAAGATGTATTCTTCTTTTTTGCAACTGATTCCGCCAGAAAAGAATATCCCTATCAGGCGTGTTTAATAACATACCAATCTTTAATGTTCATACATTCTTAAAAAAAGGTTTCTTTTCAACATAAAATTAAAACTGAAAATGTTGCACCTATGTTGTACCCAAGTTATAATATTTTATATTAATTCTAGTATATCAATGGTTTAAAGAGACTATTAATACAACACGGTGTTGTGTGTAGTTAATTAGTGTAATTTTTCGGTTTAAGCAAATCACCTTGTTGAATGTTTGTCAGTTTGTAGATAAGTTTAAAAGTAAGCATGAATTTTATGAGGTGTTGCCATTAATTATTTTTCGACTTTTCCTTTTTCAATTCGGGTAATCATTTCTTTAGCATGAGTGTTTTCAGGATTTAGCTCTAAAGATTTCTGATAGTTTATTTTTGATAATTCAAGTTGATCATTTAAGAAATAACCTTCAGCCAAACTATCAAATGCGTTTGCATAATTCAGGTGTTCTTAAATATTTAATTCAAAAATTTTAATGGCATAGATCATCTGAAATTAAGTTTAATTCTGCATTGGGATCTTCAGTCGTTGGAGCATTTTTAAAAAAAGTAAAAAGCTATAAAGCAATAGTTTGGATTTCATTAAAAGAAAGTTATGTACTTAAGACGATTAAGCTTGAGGTTTGTAACAAAAAAAAGAGTTTATCTTTAAAAGTATGGATTGGAGATAACTTAAAATTTATTCATGAAGGAAGGTTTTTGGCAAGTTTGCTGCAATTCTTTCATGAGTATTTTTGCTAAGTTATCTGATTTCCTTGCACCTCAACATGTACTGAGTTTCTTGGAGAGTATTCAAATACTCCACCTCTTTCTTCATTTGTCTTTTGGATTAGAAAAGGGAATTGCTTAAAATATTCCGCACCTTCTTTTTCATAAGCACTTTTAATAGCTTTCCAGAATCTACATCCCAAAGGCTTACTTTACCTTCATATGCTCCAGTTGCAACTAGTTCTCCGTTTGGTGCAAACTTCACCAGAATGATGCATGAATGTATTCTTTAATTGAATATAATATAATTTCCTTCAACTAACTTTGATTGAACAAATAACATGTTAAAAATCACATATGCTAATCCAATAATTGTAACGACTAGTAATAAGAATCTCTTTTTTATTTCTATTATAAGCTTTCTAACTTCTGAATCATTTTTTTAGCAGATGCCAAATTAGGATCTAAACCCAGTGCTTTCTGATACGCTTTTAATGAATTTGTTCTATCACGTTTATGAAAGTAGGCTTCCCCTAAACTATCCCAAGAATTAGCGTCTTTTGGATATGATGATGTTTAATGCCTCATTTATTTTTTGGTATTCACTCTGCGGATCATCAACAATTTGTGATAACATTCTTCTTTTGGTTGCAACAATATTTAAAAATTCATTTTTTGTTTCTTTATTAAAATTAATAAAATTATCAAATCGTTTATTTTTGTCTTTACTGTAAATTGTAAAATGCTTTATATCAAATGGTAATATGATGTTGTCAAAAAAATTCCTATTGATTATTTCTTCTTCTTGATAATCCGCTATTAATTCAGGCCACTCAATTAATTTACTACTCAGTTCATTATCTCTTATTACTCCAAGTTTTCCACTATTTATTAAGGCGTCTATAGAGCTTTTAGAGGGATTATAAGTATAAGAATAACGAAATACTAAAAGATGCTTTCTTAAAGTATCGATATTAATATCTGGAATATTATAATTTTCTATAATCCAATTACTGGACTTGTAGGATTGTCTATGCATACTGATTATATGATCGAATTGCTCTTTGTTGTTTTTGAATTCTTCATGAATTTTTGACAGGTAATTTTGTTCTATTATTTTGTCCTTTCTGTCTTCATTCCAATTGTTAATACTCAATGCTATTAAAATTCCTATTACCACAAGAATAATTTCTCCAATGGCATATTTAAAATATTTTCCTGTCTTGTTTTCAGTAAGCAAGTTTTGTCTAATTTTTCTAAAGAATTTTATCATTTAGTTAGTGGATGGTTTTAATGAATGCTAACGTTGTTGTGTATGGTTAGTTGCGTTGGTTAGGAATAAGTTAGTCAACAAAAACGAACCAGAGGAAATTCCGAGGGAATTTACAAGTAGGCGATAACCTAGCAATTGATTATACACGTTGTTGGCAACAGTTATTAGTAATATCGATAGTTACTTAAATTGATTAAGCACCATAGATTTATACTGAGAACCCATAGGAATTTGAGATTCTCCTATACTAACATGAGTGGTACTTACCGAATCTATTTTAACAAAATTAACGACATAAGATTTCTGAATTTGAATAAAGTTATTAGGTAGGGTTTCCAAAGCTTCTCCAATACTTTGACGAGCTATTATCTTTTTATCGCCAACAAAATAATACATATAATTCCCATCTTTTTGAAGGTAATTAATGTCTGCAATTTGCAATTGATGAGTTTCTAATCCACTCTTTACAAATAGTGTAAGGGAGTTTTCAGTAGGGGAGTTTGACGTCTTGTCTTGTTGTTCTTGGCTATCTATTAGCTTAGTAATGGTTTTAGAAAAACGTTCTAAACTAATGGGTTTTAATAAATAATCAGCGGTGTTTACATCGTAGCTTTCTAAGGCATGTTCTGAATAGGCGGTCGTAAATACGATAGAAGTTTTTGGGGCAATCATTTTGGATAAGGACAGCCCACTTAAATGGGGCATATTAATATCTAGAAACACCACATCTACTGTGTTGGTATTAAGAAACTCCAATGCTTTTAGACCATTTCTAAAAGTTGCCACCAGCTCAAATCTAGCGAAATGTTTTAAATAAGAAGCAATTAATTCTATCGCTTTTGGTTCATCATCTACTATGATTACTTTCATCGGTTTCAATTTTTAATTCTACCCTATATTCAGACGTCTTGCTAATTTCTAAGCTATGTTTATTGGGATACGCTAATTCTAATCTATTGGTATTGGATGCGATTCCAAAGCCACCTTTTTCATGATTAGGAGTAAAGGAAGGGATCGAGTTTTTTATACTAAAATTCAGTTTGTCTTTATTGCTTATGTCTAAATGAATAATAATAAACGATTTCTCTTCGGGTTGCACGCCGTGTTTAAAGGCATTTTCAATATAGCATAGCAATATTCCTGGTTCAATTAACTGTTGGTCATATTCTCCTTCAATTATAAAGGTATAATCGATTTCATCTTCTTCAAATCGTAATAAATGCAATTCAGCAAAATTTTGAAGAAAGAGGATTTCTTGTGCAATAGGGACTTTTTCGTTTTTGGTATCGTAAACTACATATCGCAATAATCCAGATAATTTATCAATGCTCTTTGCTAGTTTTGGATTGTTCTTCTGGTCGACCATTGCCAATAAATTATTCATGGTATTGAATAAAAAATGAGGCTGTAATTGGGATTTTAAAAGCTTTAACTCGGTTTGATTTTTCACCAATTCCAGCTGCCTTTTATCTTGTTCTATAGTAAACCAAACCTTAACAAACCCGTATCCTACTGCGATTGTTGTATAAAAAATAAATATGCCATACCATAGGGAGGGAAACCAAATAACATGGATGTAGCTTTTGAAGAATAAAAAAACAATCCCATTAAAAAGTCCTAAAAATAATAATGCAAGCAGGGTAGATTTTATGAATAATGGAAGAATATTCGATTTCTTTTTTAGTCCTTGTATTAAATAGACTTGGGCATAAAAATAAATGGCGAAAAAAGGCTGACCAATCATAAAGAAGCTAATTAGTGAATCGCTGTGTTCTATATCCCCAGTAATCACTCCTTCTCTAACTTCTACAAGATGTCCCGTGATGGAAAATGAATACACAATTAGCCATGAGCTAAATACCCAGAACAGAATATTGATAATTATTTCAACCCATTTTTTATTCATAAGGCTAAGATATATCTTTAAATCAATTCATTTTAAGATTTGGTAGCTAAGGACTATAATATGTTATGAAAGTCTATAAAAACAGGATATCCCTTTTTTTAAGGGTTTAGTAATCAATACTGGGAGGTATATAACTTTATAAATTTTAAAAGACTAACTGCTTGTTTCTTTGATGAATAATTTAAAATATATAGTAAAATGAAAACTACAACATTAACCATCCTACTTGCTTATTTAACGATAGGTTCACTTATGGTAACTGCTCAGCAAACTGAAGATAAGCAAGCCGTCGATAGAATTTCAGCCTATTTACAGGAAAGTGAAAAAAACGGACTAACTGGAGCTATGTTAATAGCTAGAGGAGATAAGATTCTTTATAATGAAGCTTTTGGAATGGCAGATAAAGAAAAGAATATTAAAAATACTACCAAAACAGTTTTTGACATTGGTTCAGTCTCCAAGCAATTTACTGCGACGGCAATTTTAAAATTAGAAGAGCAGGGAAAATTGAAAGTGGAGGATCCAATAAGCAAGTTTTTTAAAAATTTGCCTGAGGAAAAAAAATACATCACGATTCATCAATTATTGATTCATGCAGCTGGAATAACTCAGGGTATTGGTGAAAACGACTTTGATCATATTCCAGTTGATGATTATTTTAAACAATTGTTTGCAACAAAACTAATACATGAGCCAGGTTCTAAACACGAATATTCTAATGCAGGTTACAGTATTTTGGCAAGAATTATTGAATTGGTTTCTGGCCAATCTTACGAGTCCTTTTTAAATGAGTATTTATTTCAACCTACTGGAATGAACTATACTGGCTATTTGTTGCCAAAATGGGATAACTGTATTCTAGCTAATGGTTATAGTTATCATGTAGTAAATACAGGAAGCATGGTAACGCGTTACCAACAAGATGGAAAAGTGTCATGGGTTTTAATGGGAAATGGAGGAATTAATTCCACACAAGAAGATATGTTTAAATGGTATTTAGCCTTAAGATCCAATAAAGTCTTGTCTAAATCTGCTACAAAGAAGTTAACCACTCCTTATATTCTCGAATATGAGGGAGAAACGAGTTATTATGCTTATGGCTGGGTAATTTTTAAAACCCCACGAGAAACTAATATGGTTGCTCATGATGGAAGTAATGCTACTTTCTTTTATGACTTTAGATGGTTGCCAGAAGAAGATGTAGCGATATTATATGCTACCCCTTCATTTACAAGAAATATAGGTGGAATGGCTTGGCGTGTGGATAAAATGTTTTTTGATGAAACCTATACACCAAAAGCTGTTGAAGTAGATTTTGTAAGTACACTTTTAGATTTTGCATATCACTATAAAGGAGCGCCCAACGAACTTGCATCTAGCATCAAAAATAAATTTGGGGATAAATTAGACAAACCCTTTTATTTGAATAGATTAGGTGGAATACTCTCAAGAAATAATCAGCTTGATAAAGCCATTTTAGTCGCTGAATTAAACATTAAACTATTTCCTAAGGATAGTAATATATGGGATAGTTTGGGTCAGATATATTATGCTAATGGTAATAAAACTGAGGCATTAAATGCTTATAAAAAAGCATTTGCTCTGGATTCAGAAAATAGTTATGCAAAAGATATGGTTACAAAACTGGAATCTAAAAATAAATAAGAAAGCACAAATTATATAATAATTATAGCTCCGGTTTGATTTCTTTTCAATTTACGTTAGGTATTAATTGTTGCCAACGGTTCCGTATATGAAAAGTAGCGCTGAAAGTAGGCGATAACTTTTCGGATGAGCACGAGCTATTTTTTTAATTTTATTATTATCTTTTTTCTCAATAAGCCAAATTAAAAAAAATTGGCGGACTTGCAAACATGCTCTAACTTCGATTAATCAACTGATTAGCTATGAGCTATATACGGTGTTGTGCTTTCGTTATTTTAAACGGTAAACTGTTTTATTTTTTTCTCCTATTTTTTCAAATAAACCTAATTCAACACCTTTCTTTAAATCTCTACTTGCTGTTGCTGAAGAAATATCTTTAAAAATATCCATATAATCTTTCCTTGTAAATTCAGTTTTATCTAATGAAACATAATATTCTAATCTGTCTTTTTCATTTAACGTTCGATTATTGAAATCTAATAATTCACTTATTGAAACTTCAATTACGTTTAGCATATATTCAATAAATTTAGTTGATTTTCCAGATTTATCACTTTCAGCCAACGCTTTATAATATTTTTCTTGGTCTTTACTAATTAGAGTTTCAAAAGGCAAAAACTCAAAGATTGGATATTCTTCCATTAAAATTAAAGTTTGCCATAATCTTCCCATTCTTCCATTTCCATCCAAAAATGGATGTATAAATTCCATTTCGTAATGGAAAACACAACTTTTAATTAATTCAATTTCATCAGACTTTTTC
>JBNMNV010000098.1:0-10562 GCA_051278125.1 Polaribacter sp.
CGAAGAAGCAGAAAACCCTGTGGCAGAAAGAATAGAATCGAGTGCATTATACGATGCTATTGATCTTTCGCTAAACGAGGGCGGAATGATAGATGATACGTTTAAATCTTTACTTCGTGAAGTTTTGATTTCTACTCCAAAAACTGCAACAAACTTATTTTTTAATCAGCTTTTTGGAGGAAGACAAAGCAAAGCAATTTTAGGAGATTTATTAGCGGTAATGCTAAATAATAGTATGTATACTTATAAAGTTGCAGGTCCACAAGTGGGTATTGAGCAAGAAATTATTAGACAATCTTGTAATTTAATTGGGTACGGAGCTAAAAGTAATGGAACATTTCCTACTGGCGGTTCTATGAGTAATTATATGGGGCTAATTATGGGGCGTGACGCTAAAGATCCTGCTTGTAGATTAAGTGGAATGACGAAACCATTGATTATTTATACTTCTAAAGAATGTCATTATTCCAATGATAAGAATGCAAGTTTTTCCGGAATTGGGAGAAATAATATTCGTTATATTAAGGTAGATACAAAAGGTAGAATGATTCCAGAGAATTTAGAAGAGCAAATTCTAAAAGATATTGAAAACGGCGATATTCCGACATATGTAAATGCAACCGCCGGAACAACGGTGCTTGGAGCTTTCGACCCGATTGATAAAATTGCAGATATTACAGAAAAGTATAAAATTTGGTTGCACGTTGATGGTGCTTATTGCGGAAGCGTAATTTTTAGTGATCAATACAAACATTTGGTAAAAGGAGTAGAAAGATCGAATTCTTTTAGTTACAATGCGCATAAAATGTTAGGAACACCCTTAACCTGTTCTATTATTTTAGTGAATGATAAAAAACATTTGTACAATTCGTTTAGTAATGACGCTGATTATCTGTATCAAACAGATGGTGATGATTTTAATTTAGGGAAAACTTCTTTTCAATGTGGTCGAAGAAATGATGCCTTAAAGTTTTGGACGCTATGGAAATCTGTCGGAACAAATGGTTTAAAAGAAATTGTAGAACAACAATTCGAATTAGCAGATGTTGCTTTAGAGTATATTAGAAGCAATCCTGATTATACGTTGTATAGTTTTAATGATACTATTTCAGTATGTTTTAATTATAAAAATATAGATCCGATGGCGCTTTGTACTGCCTTGTATAAAAATCAAATTACAGTAGTTGGTTTTGGTTCTTTCCAAGAAGATACCTTTATAAGATTGGTAACGATTAACGCCAACAACGAAAAAGAAGATATTTTGAATTTCTTTGCTGTTTTAGAAGATTTTGTGGAGAAAACGCCGAACTTGGCAAAACAAGAAGTGTTGAGCGTATAGAAAAATTATTAAAATTTTAAATATATTTTTAATCTAAAAATACGTCCCTTTTAATTGACGTTTTTTGTTGTAAAACATTTTACCTTTGTTGCATGAATAAACTTGAACATTTTTTTGAAGTATTGCAACAGAGTGTTAAAGATGATGTTTTTGTAAAATTAACCTTAAGTAAGCCGCTCCGAAAAAAAGAAGGTCTTTTAAATGTCTATATACGGCTATTTGTCATTGATGGTCAGGAAACTTTTGAATTTAAATATCGACATGCCACCGAAAATCAATACGAAAAGTTTTCTTTAAAAACCGCTATGCTCGAATTAGAAGGCTTAATTATGGAATCCTTCAGGACAGGAACTTTATTTACATTACAGCAAGATTTATTAGTAATGATTTCGAAACAAAAATTAGTTTCTTATCGAGATAATGCAGCAAGTTTTAAAAATAAATTACCAGAAATTTTGCAAGAAAGAATGGAATCAAAAGACTAATAAGTTATTTTCTTGTTGTTTTATACTGAAATAGATTACCCTTTTCTTATTTGTTTTAGAGCATTCAAAATATTTTTTTAGGCCGTTAAAAAAGATGAAACACATTTAATTTATGAATAGCGTTAGTATTTTAGGATCTGGTTGGTTAGGAAAACCTTTGGCAATTTCTTTTTTAGAGGACGGTTTTAATGTAAAAGGGTCAACAACTTCCGAAGATAAATTAGCGGATTTAGAGTCTCATAATATTGAATCTTTTTTGGTTGATATTAGTGATTTTGAGCAATTCGATGAATTTTTAGATACGGATATTTTAATTATTGCAATTACCTCTAAAGATTTTGACGGATTTGAGCGCTTGATTGCTCAAATTCAGGATTCTGAAATTCAGAAAGTAATTTTTATCAGTTCTACTTCTGTGTACCCTAGTTTAAATAAAGTAATGACAGAAGAAGATGTTGTTTTAGAAATTCCGTTAACAGAAATTGAAAATTTATTTAGAGATAATACTTTTTTTGAAACTACAATTATTCGTTTTGCTGGTTTGTTTGGTGGTGAAAGACAGCCTGCAAATTGGTTTAAAAACGGACGAAAAATTCCACAACCAAAGGGATTTGTAAATATGGTTCACCAGGAAGATTGTATTGAAATTATCCATACCATTATTGATCAGAATTGTTGGAATGAAATTTTTAATGTATGTTCAAATCATCACCCTACAAGAAGGGAATTTTATACCATGGCTAAATTAAGTATGGGTTTCGAAATGCCACAATTCGAAAAAAATGAGATTTATAAATGGAAAATTATCAGTTCTAAAAAAGTACAACAAGTTTTAGGCTATACATTTATTCATGATGATTTACTAAAGCCACTTTAAAAAATTATTTTTATACCCGTAACTTTAAATTATAAATGGTCTTACTTGCCCATTTATACTCTGCAAAACACAAGCAGTAGTGGACTCTGATTTTTAATATTAATCTAATTTTACATTGTCGTGTACATCAATTGAATTATTTTTTTGACTCATTGAAGTTAAAACAAGTAACAAGACTTTCTGTACAGTAATTTTTTTTAAAAAATAGGCGAAAAAGGAGCGATTTATTGCGATTTAATATGGTTACAATATTATTGCGATTAACTATACTTTCGTTTACGCAAATAAGTAAATATAATTCCAAATGCAAAGAGAAGTATTAACGGCAAACCAATATTGAAAAACTGCCAAAAAGTACGTTCTTTAAAAGCTTTTTGTTTATCGAGCATATTAACTTGTAAAGTCTTATTTCTTAACGCCATTAGACCAGTATCATCCAATAAATAGTCAACAGCATTTAATAGGAAATCTTTATTTCCAAATTGTTCATTGGTCCATTTGTCTCGTGATAAATCCGTTGGTTGTCCTTTTAATATTTGATTTTTCCCAACATCACCATCAGCAATTACAATCATTTTATTATTGATTGCATTTTCTCTGAAAAGTGAGGTTTCAAAAGGTTTTATGCGATTTTTATACCCCGAATTAAAAGCACCTTCTAACAAGATAGCAAATAATTGATTTCCTGAAACATATTCTTTTTCTTGAGGCTCATCAGCAACAGATTGCAACTCAATGATTGCAGGTGTTCCTACTTTTTGAGTTAAAGGCGAGCTCATTAATAAAGGCGTTTTTTTGAGATTGTTTTTTAAAGTATCTATCTGATTTGCAAATTGTAATCTTACAGGAGCAATGTTTTTTGTAATTGCATGATTTGGATTTCCGCCCACTAAAGGATGGTAAAACCAATCTAAATTTTGAAACTGTGTTTGGTTGCCAACGTTGCCTGTTGCTAATGCAATTTTGGCAGCATATAAATCTTTAATCAGTGTGGTATTAAGTCTAATTCCATATGAAAATAACAAATCGGTTAAATTTAAATCTCTAGGATATGCTAACATTTTTCCGTTATTAAACAAACTGTCTTGGTCTGCTTGCACATTGTCTAGCATCCATAAAGTTTTACCTCCGTTTGTAATAAATTGATCTAAAGTTAGTTTTTCTTTTTCCGAGAATTTTCGAGTCGGTTTTGCAATAATTGCCAAATCAAAAGTAGTGATGTCTTTTAATGTTTGCTGCGGATTTGTAGCCACAGAATCTAACGTAAATTTGGCTAATTTATATTTTTTAGAAACTTCGCTTAAAAAACTATATTGATAAATATCTTGTAGTTCGCCATTTCCTGTAATAATAGCAATGCGTTTCTTTTTCGTTTGAATAATTGAATTTATGGCGTTGCTAAAACCATACTCTAGATTTTCAATCGCTTTTTGTAATTGTTCTTCTTGGCTGGCAATAATAGCCGTTGGTAAGAGAGAAACGATCGTTGCTTTTTTACTAAAATTGATTTCTGCCCAAGGAAAAATAATTGCTTCCGATAATTTGCCGTCTTCTTCAACGGTTAATTGACTTGGCATCATTCCTTTTTTTATCAGACTTTCACGCTGATCATCAGGATTTTCAAAATGGATTTTTATGTTCGGGTTTTCCGCAGAAAGTTCTTCTAAATATTGGCGTGTCTCAACCTGCAATCTTTTAAATTCTGAAGGGAAATCACCCTCTAAATAAACTGTTATAAAAAGTGGTTTATCAACTGCAGAAAGAATTAAATTAGTAGTTTCAGAAAGTGTGTAGCGCTTATCGGCAGTTAAATCAAATCTGTTATAGAACCCTTGATTGATAACGTTTAAAACAAGCAATCCAATAATTAAAAATACGATGTTTTTTGTGTTCTTATTCATTTTCTAAACGTGTTTTAGTCATGAACAAAAAGAAGAAAGTTACACTCAAAAAATAGACGATATCTCTTGTATCTATAACACCTCTAGAAATACTTTTAAAATGTTCGTTGATTCCTAATTTCTGAATCGTTAAACTGTCGTTTCCAAAAGAAGCTGCGATGGAATCAAAGCCGTAGAAAAGAAAAAATGTGATAAAAACACCGAATATAAAAGCTACAATCTGATTTTTAGATAAAGTTGACGTAAATAAGCCAATAGCGGTGTAGGTTGTTGCTAATAGAAGTAAGCCTATATAAGAACCAATTGTACTGCCAAAATCTATATTTCCAACAGGGCTTCCTAGATTGTAAACAGTATATATATATATTAAGGTGGGGATAATTGAAATAGTAATCAAAAGTAGCGATGCTGTAAACTTACCTAAAACGATTTGCCAATCGGATAGCGGGTTTGTTTTCAGTAGTTCTATGGTACCGTTGCTAAATTCATCAGCAAAACTTTTCATAGTAATAGCGGGAATCAAAAATAAAAAAACCCAGGGCGCTAAATAAAAAAATGGAGTAACATCTGCAAAACCAGCGTTTAGAATATTAAATTCATCGTTAAAAACAAATAAAAACAAACCATTAATTAGCAAGAAAACTCCAATGACCAAATACGCAATGGGAGATGCAAAAAACGAGTTAAATTCTTTTTTTAAAATAGCAATCAATGTGTAATTGTTTAATTGTTGATGTGTTTAATTATTTAAAACACATTTGAAGAAACTATAGGCTAACTCCCAATAGTGTCTTGGTTTTTCGATACCACTAAAATAGTTTCTAAATTTTAATTTATCTAACTCTCGTAATTCTGAACCTTTCGAAGACTTTTTTGTGTTTTAATTCATTTCAATTTTTAGATTCCTTAATCGCTTAAAAAAGCTACCTTCTTAAAGGTAGTCAGTTTTACGCACTTTCTAATCGATAACTGCGATTGTTTTCAAAGCCTTCATCTCTTCTTTCTGGGTGTAGAACAAATTTTTGTTTCTTTAATAACGCAATAGAAGCGGTATTATTTTGATGTGTAAAAGCTTCGATTGTACTTAATGCTAAATCTGTAAAACCGAAATTTAAAACTACTTCAAAAGCTTCACTCATAAAACCTTTTTGTTGGTAAATTGGATCTAATTCGTAGCCAATCTCTGCATAATTTTCTTCATCTTCAAAATGACGTAAGCCAATCGTACCAATTAATTGTTGATTATTTTTTGATTCTATCACCCAAAAAACACCTTTATTATTGGCGGTTAGGTTAGAAATAAGATCAATAAAAGCTCTTGCTTCCGAGAGATTATTAGGTTTTTTTCTATCAATAAACTCATTTACCTCTTTGTTGGTTCTTAAACTAAAAATAGATTTTGCATCTTCTAAATTTAATGCTCTTAATGATAATCTTTCTGTTTCTAAAACAGGAAAAGGTGTAAAATTATAATTCATATTTATTGTAAACTTACTTTTTTATGTACGCTCCAAGCTAGAGGTTTATCATTAAAATATCTTTTTGTTTGTTTCCAAGTTCCTTTAAATAACTCAGAGTTTCTATAGTGCTCTAAATTGCTTTCATTTTCCCAATAAGAATAGGTGAAAAATATTTCAGGATTATTTTTATCTTGATATAATTCTAATAAGTTACAACCATCAGAATTTCTAATCAACTGTTTTTTTTCTTCAAACATTTCTAGAAATTCTTGAATATATTTTTGGTGAAAGCTCATTTTTACAATTCGTACAAACATTCCTTTATTTTAGCGTTGTATATTCTGGTTTAGAATCTGTGAAAAAATTAATAATTATTGGATCTCTATATTCTAAACCTAATAAAGTAGATGCACCACCAACTGATTTTAAATTACTTCTATACACTGCAATTTCTAAATAACCAGCAGCGTTAAAAAGGGCCAATCTATTACCGTCAAACAACTTTGAATTGTGGTCGTTATTTTTGGTAATTTCACTGTATTTGTTATAAATTGTATCGAAAGAATAACGAGAAGCGGTTATTTTAAAAGTACGTCCTTTGCCAATATCGAAAAACATTTTTTTACGGATATTGCTAATTAAATTTCCATAATTATCAATATACAAGACGCCACCAATGATTTGATTATTTGCTTGATTTACTTTTGGCTGAATTTCAATTAATTTTTTATATTCTTTTATTTCTTTGCCAATTACCGTTAAGTTTCCACCTCTTGCAATAAAACAGGCTACTTTTACAAAAATATCCAAAACAGGGAAACTACTTTCTAATCGGTCATGAATATTAATTTCTACAATTTTTGTAGGATGAATTTCAGAGGCAATCATTGATATTAATCCATTGTCCGGACAAACAAAAAAATGCTTATCTAACTCTAAAGCAATATGTTTATTGTTGTCACTTAGTTCAGAGTCTACACCTACAATATGTATGGTTCCTTCAGGAAAACTTTTGTAAGAATTCTTTAAAATATAGGCTGTTTCGGTAATGTTAAACGGTGATATTTCATGCGTAATGTCTACAATTTTAGCATCAGCAAGCTCCGAGTAAATAGCCCCTTTTACAGCCCCAACAAAATGGTCTTTAGTTCCGAAATCTGTAGTTAATGTAATAAAAGACATTCCCTTTTTTGCTGTTAATTAATTGTTTAAAAAATCTTAAACTATTTTACGCAAATCTAATCATTTTACTAATTTTAATGCCTATTTTTATTTTAATAATTGAAACTAACATTTTAATCAAAATAATCATTTGAACGAACGGACGATAGAGTTAACCGAAATAAACCCAAAAGATTTCTTTGGTGCACAGAATAGTACATTAGAGCAGCTAAAAAGATACTTTCCTAAAATTAAAATTGTTGCCCGAGGACCTAAATTAAAGATTTTTGGGGAATCAGATATTTTAGATGAATTTGAAATTCGTTTAGAACGTTTGATCAAACACTTTGACAGATACAACAAGTTGGATGAAAATAGTATTGAACGTATTTTAACATCTTCAGGAAATGAAGAAAAAGCAGTTTCAGCGCGAAATGCTAAAGATGTTTTAGTGCATGGTGTTAATGGTAAATTAATTAAGCCTAAAACTGAGAATCAGCGTAAAATGGTTACAGAAATGGCAAAAAATGATATGCTATTTGCTGTGGGTCCTGCTGGAACAGGAAAAACGTATACAGCCGTTGCATTGGCGGTAAAAGCGTTAAAAGAAAAAGAAGTTAGAAAAATTATTTTAACAAGACCTGCAGTAGAATCAGGTGAAAATTTAGGTTTTTTACCCGGCGATTTAAAAGAAAAGTTAGATCCATATATGCAACCTTTGTATGATGCTTTGCGAGATATGATTCCGTATGAAAAATTAGAATCTCATTTAGAAAAAGGAATTATTCAAATTGCTCCTTTGGCATTTATGAGAGGAAGAACGCTAGACAATGCTTTTGTAATTTTAGATGAAGCTCAAAACACAACCCATAATCAAATGAAAATGTTTTTGACAAGAATGGGAATGCATGCAAAGTTTATTATTACTGGGGACCCTGGTCAGATAGATTTGCCACGAAAACAAGTGTCAGGTTTAAAAGAATCTTTACTCGCCTTGAAAGATATCCAAGGAATTGCGCAGGTTTATTTAGACGATAAAGATGTTGTGAGGCATCGATTAGTTAGAAAAATAATTACTGCCTATAAAAGCATAGAAACCGAAGGTTGAAAAATATAAGAAGTAAATTATGTTTGTGAGATTATTTTTATCTGAGTTAGGTGTGCCTCATTATTCTAGGGATTATAGTTGATGTTATTTTGTGTAAAATTTTCAGAGTTTTACATTTAAATCATACGACTATTTTCTGCCAATTTAGGTTTTGGATTAAAAAACACATATATGAATGTAGAAATAATTCCGAAGCATTCTTTAGTTTTTAAAGATCATAAACCAATAACCATTAAAAAAGTTGACTAAAACGATTCTTATTTCTTTAATTTTTTTTCTAGTTGAAAAAGTAATCATCCAAACACCAATTGTTGATAATTTAAAGGAAATAAAGAAAATTTGTGGTAATTAAAATATTCTTTTTTTGATGTAAAATTCTTGGTATAATTCTTGGTTAAATTTAGATAATCCTTAATTTTACAATTACGATATATTTTTTATGAGATTTATTTTTGTCATACTAAGTCTTTGCGTTTTAGCAAAAGCCCAAGCCCAATGCCCACCTCCAGGAGATAATATTTTATCTTCTCAAGAAAAAGTAGATGCTTTTGTGAGTAACTATAGCAATTGCACAAGCATTGAAGGGAATGTAGAAATTATAGCAGATTTGGTTGGTTCAGGCGATATTGGTGCAGTAGCTCCTCCTCCCATCACCGATATTACCGGGCTTTACTTTTTAAAAACTATAAACGGTGATTTAAAAATTTCAGTTCAATTAGACGAATTAAATGGCTTTAATAATCTAATCAATGTTAATGGAGATCTTGAAATTACCAGTTCTAATCAACTAAAGACCATTAGTGGTTTTAATAATTTAGAGCGAACAAGGAGCTTAACAATTGCTTTAAATGCAAATTTAGAAAGTGTAAATGGCTTTAACAATTTATTACGAATTTTTGATGATTTGGAGATTGGTAATAGCCCTTCAATACAAACTATTTCTGGTTTTAATAAACTAGAGAATTTAGGAGGTCAGCTAAATATAAGTAAAAACCCTAAGTTGTTAAGTATTCCTTCTTTTAATAAAGTACAAAGAATCGTAGAGGATTTAAATCTTACTTCAAATCCTAATTTAAATGAGGTAATTGGTTTTGAAGAGCTAATTACTATTGGAAATGATTTAAATATAGAATCCGCAAAGATTATACAAGGTTTCGGAAAACTACAAATTATTGAGCGTTTCTTTGATATTAGAGGAATTGGTGTGGAACAAATACCTAGTTTTAATCTTTTAGAAGATGTTGGGGGCGCTTTTAGAATCCAAAATACCAGTATTGTAAGTTTTGAGGGCTTTAATAATTTAAAAAGGATAGGGGAAAAGTACTTTTTAGAAGATTGGTTTATTGTCAGTGACAATAATGTTTTAAGCAATGTAAAAGGTTTTGGCCTATTTGAAAAGGTTGAAGGTTTTTTGCAGGTTCAAAATAACCCAATGTTAAGTGATTGTTCTTGGCTTTGTAATTTAATCAATAACGGAGAGGTTACCGGATCACTTACCATTCAGGATAATATTGGAGATTGTATAAATTCTATTGCTGTCATTTTAATATGCGATCTAGATTTTGATAATGATGGTATTGCGAATATTATTGATGAAGATGATGATAATGATGGTATTTTAGATAATACAGAGGGTAACGGATTGTTGGATACTGATAAAGATGGCTATCCAGATTCTTTAGATTTAGATAGTGATGGTGATGAATGTTTCGATGTGGTAGAAGCCGGATTTGAAGATCCGAATAATGACGGTATTTTAGGAGATGTACCGAATGAAGTTAATGCTAGAGGTTTAATTATAAATGAAGCTACAGGGTATACGGAGCCTTCGGATACGAATGCAAACGGTATTTTTGATTTTCAAGAAGCAAATATTTTAAGTCCAGGAAAAAATAATATTTTAGAAATTTGTCGTAATGATCCTCCTCGAGATTTACTGACTGTATTGCAAGGAGATCCTGATCCAGGGGGAGTTTGGTTTCCGTCGTTAGCTTCCGGAGGCAGTGTTTTTAATCCTTCTATTGATTTAGAAGGTCTATATTCTTACACGCATACAGACGCTATATGTGGAGATTTAAGTGCCGAAATTCAGATAGAATTCATGTCTGATTTAACACCAGGTATCGATACAGAAGTTGTAATTTGTGAAGGGATTGAGCAGGTAGATTTATTCAATGCTTTAAAAGGAAATCCTTCTTCGGGGGGCTTTTGGTCTCCACCTTTAAATAGCG
>JBNMNV010000099.1:0-10521 GCA_051278125.1 Polaribacter sp.
GTACTCAAGGTGGGAATCGAACCCACACTCCCGAAAGAACTGGATTTTGAATCCAGCGCGTCTACCAATTCCGCCACTTGAGCATTTTAAAAGTTTTGCTAACGAGCATCCCTTTTTTTGATTGCTTTTCTAAAACCTAATACAGAGTCTAGGTTTTTAGAGGTTGCAAAGTTAGTAAATATTTTTAATTTAAAGTAGAAAATTTAATTTCAAACTCAATAATTAATTTCTACTTTTGCTCTTATAAAATAACATAATTAAAAACCTTAATTTATGATTACTAGCCCACTTGCTCCAAAACTTTTTGCCTGTAGACAGAGTACTGTTTTAGCAGAAAAAATAGCAAAAGAGTACAACATGCCTTTAGGAAAAGTACATACCACTTACTTTAGTGACGGCGAGTTTCAACCAGCATTTGAAGAATCGGTTCGTGGAAGAAGGATATTTATTATAGGATCTACATTTCCGAATGCAGATAATTTAATGGAAATGTTACTAATGTTAGATGCCGCTAAAAGAGCATCTGCTAGGCATATTACAGCAGTAATGCCTTATTTTGGTTGGGCAAGACAAGATAGAAAAGACAAGCCAAGAGTGGCAATAGGTGCAAAATTAGTCGCTAACTTACTCCAATCTGCTGGAGCTACAAGGATTATGACCATGGATTTACATGCAGATCAAATTCAAGGATTTTTTGAAAAACCCGTTGATCATTTATTTGCGTCCACCATATTTATGCCATACATAAAAAGCTTAAATTTAGATAATTTAACGATTGCATCTCCAGATATGGGAGGTTCTAAAAGAGCCTATGCATATTCTAAACACTTATTGTGTGACGTTGTAATCTGTTACAAGCAAAGAATAAAAGCGAATTTAATTGGCCATATGGAGTTGATTGGTGACGTGCAAGGTAAAAATGTAATTTTAATAGATGACATGATAGATACCGGAGGAACTTTAGCACATGCGGCCAATTTAATGATGGAAAGAGGCGCTATAAGCGTGCGAGCTATTTGTACGCATCCTATACTTTCTGGAGGGGCTTATGAAAAGATTGAAAACTCTGGATTAACAGAGTTAATAGTTTCCGATAGTATTCCACTAAAAAAAGAGACCTCTAAAATAAAAGTTGTATCTTGCGCCCCATTATTTGCGGATGTAATGCATAAAGTGCAAGACAATACCTCAATTAGTGGACAATTTTTAATGTAAATAAATAATAAAAAAGTAATGAAATCAATTACAATTAAAGGATCAAAAAGAGAAAGCGTGGGCAAAGTTGCTACTAAAGCCTTACGTAATGCTGGTATGGTTCCTTGCGTTATATACGGAGGAGAAACACCAATACACTTTTCAGCAGAAGAAAAAGCGTTTAAGAAATTGGTATATACTCCAAATGTATATACAGCAATTCTTGACGTTGATGGACAAAAAACGGCAGCTATTTTACAAGACATTCAGTTTCACCCTGTCTCTGAAAGAATTCTTCATGTAGATTTTTATCAAATATTTGATGACAAAGAAATTACAATGAATATTCCTGTAAAATTAATAGGAGTTTCGCCGGGAGTTTTAGCTGGTGGTTCTTTACGTTTTACCAATCGTAAATTAAAAGTAAAAGCGTTACCTGCTAATTTACCAGATTCTGTAACTGCAAGTATTTCTAAATTAAAAATTGGAAATAAATTAGTGATCTCTTCTTTACAAAATGATAATTATTCATTTATGCATCCTGATAATACTGTTGTGGTTCAAGTTAGAACTTCACGTAATGCATCGGCTGTGGCAGATGATGAAGAAGAAGAAGAAACTGCAGCAGCAGAATAAATTTTAGAAAAATAATTTTATAAAAAGCGTTACAAATTTGTAACGCTTTTTTCTTGTCTTAAATTTATGCCATGATTACTATGAACTCATTTTAAGGTCTTATTGAATTTATTTCTTATTATTTTTGCAGAATGAATTAAAGAAACTTCTGTTATAAAATATTGAACAGCAATTTAATTTGATAATGTTGTGTAAATTGAATTATTGAAATTAAAAACAAGGAACATAGCCTTTATTACGGTATTTTTTTGATAAAAAGTAAGCAAAAAGAAAGGATTTATGCTTGCTTTGAAGGGTTAAATTGGTATCCTATAAAAGTTGAAATTAAAGAAGAATTGATGAAAAAATTTTTAATCGTTGGGCTCGGAAATATTGGTAGTGCATACACACATACACGCCATAATATAGGTTTTAAAATTGTTGATGAAGTTGCCGAAGAATACAAGGTTTCTTTTGAAACCGATAAATTAGGGGATATTGCAAGCTTCCGTTTTAAAGGAAGAACATTTATTCTTTTAAAACCGAGTACATATATGAATTTAAGCGGAAAAGCTGTAAAATATTGGATGGATAAAGAAAATATTGCCATTAATAATATTTTGATTGTTACAGATGATTTAAATATCGATTTTGGAACGATAAGAATTAAAGCAAAAGGTAGTGACGGTGGGCATAACGGACTGAAAGATATTCAAGAAAAATTAGGGACAAATGTGTATCCAAGATTTCGTTTTGGAGTGGGAGCAAATTATTCTAAAGGGCGGCAAGTCGATTATGTTTTAGGCGAGTGGAATAAAGAGGAAATTAGTTTTTTAATTGAGCGTTTGCCAACATCCTCTAAAGTAATTACTTCTTTTGGTACTGAGGGTTTAGCAAATACCATGAATACATTTAATGGAAAATAAATAGCATTCCTTAAAAAATTGGTTATTTTCAATCCTTAAAAAAGATGTTATGAGGAAATTACTGTTAATTCTTTGCTGTTTTTATTTTTTCAATTGTTTTTTTAACAATGAAAATGAAAATATTTCTGTAGACCCAGTGTTTTCAAGATATGATCCTATTGTATTAACAACCACAGAATTTGAAAATTCTATTCTCGTGCAAGAGAAAAAGTCTGTAGAAGAAGCTTCAAAAATATATATTATTGATGATTTTATTTTTATAAATGATAAAAGAACAGGCTTTCACATCTTTGATAATTCAAATCCTTCAAATCCGATTCAGAAGAAATTTCTAAAAGCACCAGGGGCAACAGATATTGCCATCAGAAATAATGTGCTTTACATAAATCAAGCAACAGATTTGGTGGTTTTAACTTTTGATTTTAATGCCTTAACGGCGGTTGTAAGTAAAAGAGTCAAAAATGTTTTTCCTCCGCTTCAAGCGCCTAACGGAGAATGGTTTTATGAAGAGGGTAAAGTTGTTGTTAATTGGATTCAAAAATAGACGTTATGTTAAAGAAAATAAGCACACTATTCATTATCACTTTATTTTTTATTTCATGCAGTCAAGATGCAAATGATGTAACTTCAAACTCAGACTTTACCGACGGTCAGGGAGGATCATTGGCAACGTTTTCTTTAAAAGGGAGTTACCTATACACCGTAGATTACAGTAATTTATCTGTTTTTAATATTGAAAACGCTACAAATCCTATTAAAGTAAATTCTATAAATGTTGGTTTTGATATAGAAACCTTGTTTAGTTTCCAAGATTACTTATTTATCGGGTCGCAAAACGCCATGTATATTTATGATATTACCAATGCAGAATTACCAAAAAAAATGTCTCAATCAGATCATTTTAGAGCCTGCGATCCTGTGGTTGCAAACGGAACAAATGCCTATGTAACTTTGCATACGAATGAGAATTGTGGTGGCTCGGTAAATGAATTAAAAACCTATGACATTACAGATATAGAAAAACCAATTTTATTAAATACCAGAGGTTTAACACAGCCTAAAGGATTAAGTTTATACGGTTCAAATTTTCTTTTGGTTTGTGATGATTCTGTAAAGATTTTTGATGTTACAGACCCAAGTAATTCAAAATATGTGGAAGAAATACCTACAACGGGAGCTATTGATATTATCATCAGAAATAACAATGCTTTTATCATTTCAGAAAATAATATTGCTCAATATCAGTTGGATATAAATGATATTACAAATTTTAAAAAAATTAGTGAATTTACTTTCTAGAGGTATCTGTAGTTTATCAAAAACAAAAAAAGCTATCTATATTAGACAGCTTTTTTTATTTAAAAATTGTAATTATTTTCTTAAAAGTCTTATAGATCCTTTGAAAGTATAGGTTGTATTACCATCAATTTCAATATACTCTTGACTTATAATAACAGCTGTTTGGGTAAATGTGTTAATCGCAAACTCTCCTTCAATAAATTCTCCACTTGTAGGGTTAAAAGTAATTGTATTGTTTGTGGTATTTAGCTGATAAGATCCTGATGCATCGATAATTATAATTTCATTATCAATAATTGGGCTTCCTCCATTAGGGACTTCCGTGATTACAACTCTATAACCTCCAACAGCAGTATACGTTCCGTTTGCATTCAGTGTAAAATTAATATCGTCAAATGAATCTGCAACACCCATAATTGTAGTTAGAATAAGATTTGAATTTCCAGAGGAAGATGCAACAGTTTCTACTTGTTCAACAATCATGCTAGTTATATCATAAGTACCTTCAATAGTAGCATTTGATAATATAAGAGGTGGATCACTAGAATCGTCACCACAACTATAAATCGAAACAGAGATGCATAGAAAAAAAATACACTTTAAGAATTTCATGAGTTTAATTTTTTTTACAAATATAAGTGTTAAAATTTAGTTTTCATGTGCAAACCATTCCGCAAAACTAGTGTCTGTTTCTTGCAGTTTAATAGCATGTAATTTAATGTTTTTGGGTAATCGTGTTTTAATTTTTTTGGCAAAATCAATCACCATCATTTCGCTAGTAGGTTGATAATCTACTAACAAAACATCATGACCTCTATCTATGAGTTCTTTTGCCAATTCCACATGGGGCGTATTTTTATTAAAAACGGTTGCATGATCAAAAACATCTACAATTTCTTCATTTACAATTTTTTTCAAATCGCTAAAGTCAATCACCATACCAAATTTTACGTTGGTATTATCTTTAATGGGTTTGCCAGAAACGGTTACAGAAAGCTTGTAAGAATGGCCATGAACGTTCTTACATTTTCCGTCGTAACCATATAAGGCATGTCCTGTTTCGAAATTAAATCGTTTGGTAATTCTAATTGTACTCATTTTTATAGGTTCTTAGTGCTATTATTTTAACTGATTTTGCTTTTTGTAAATTATACTTCTAAAAAGTTCTGTAAAACAGCTGCAATTTTTCTGTTGTCAGATAATTGCGGAATTTTATTTTGTCCGCCAAATTTTCCAATCGATTTCATGTATTCATGAAAACCGCCTTTTTTTACCTTTCGAATTACTAGCGGGCGCAACACTTTACCCACAATTAAATCGTAATAATAAATATTTTGCGTTTGCATAGAAGCATCAATTTTAGTCGAAAATTCTTCTAAATTTTTTGGTTCGTTTGTAAATTCTATAAACCATTCGTGGTACGGTAAACCATTTTCTGGATTTACTTGTGGTGCCACCGTAAACTCACTTATATTTATATTGGTTCCTGATATAGCGTCATTTAAAGCTTTTTCTACCTCTTTGCCAATAACGTGTTCGCCAAAGGCAGATATAAAATGTTTTATTCTACCAGTAACTTTAATTCGATAAGGTTTTGTTGAGGTAAATTCTACCGTATCGCCAATATTGTAGCCCCAAAGTCCGGCAGTTGTGTTTAAAATAATTACATAATTTACCCCTATTTTTACATCCTTTAAGGAAATTCTTGTAGGGTTTTCATCGTAAAATTCTTTTGCAGGAATAAATTCATAGAAAATGCCAGAGTTTAACTGCAGTAACATTCCTTTTTCTGTTTGTGAATCTTGATAGGCAATAAATCCTTCAGAGGCAGGATACAACTCTATATAATCTATCTTTTTACCAATTAAGGATTCAAACTTATTTTTATAAGGTTCAAAATTTACGCCTCCGTATATAAAGAAGTTAAAATTAGGGAAGGTTTCTGAAATAGGTTTCCCTGTTTTTTCAATCAATTTTTCAAAATACATTTGTACCCAAGACGGAATGCCGCTAATCACAGATAAATTTTCATGCACAGTTTCTTCGACGATAGCATTTACTTTGGTATCCCAATCTTCAATACAATTGGTTTCCCAACTTGGTAGCCTATTTTTTAATAAATATTTTGGCACATAGTGCGCTACAATACCACTTAATCGACCTAGTTTTACGCCGTTTTTATTTTCTAAAATTGGGCTTCCTTGTAAAAAAATCATTTTTCCGTCTACAAAACTTGCATCATTTTTTTCTTTGATATAGAATAACAACGCATTTCTAGCCGCTTTGATATGCGTTGGCATCGATTCTTTTGTAATCGGAATATATTTTGCGCCAGAAGTGGTCCCCGAAGTTTTAGCGAAATACAATGGTTTTCCGGTCCAAAGAATATCAGATTCGCCAGCAACCATTCTATCTACATACGGTCTTAACCCTTCATAATCAGTAACTTTTACACGGTTTTTAAAATCATCATACGTAAAAATATTTTTAAAATCGTGATCTTTACCAAAAGCAGTGTTTTTAGCTTTGGTTATTAAGTTTTTAAAAACTTTATCTTGGGTTTTATGCGGTTTTTTTGCCCATTGATAAACGCGGGCAGTGGCAATTTTGGCAAACGGAATCGCGAAAAAAGATTTTATACTCATTATTTAAAATCAATCAAATTTGTAGGATTTACGGCGTAACCATCACTCCAAAGTTCAAAATGTAAATGTGGACCCGTACTTAACTCTCCGGTAGACCCAACACTGGCAATTACTTCGCCAGATTTTACAAAATCTCCTTGTTGTTTTAGTAAGTTTCCATTGTGTTTATAAACAGAAATATAGTTGTAAGCATGTTTTAAAATAATGACATTTCCTGTTTCTGTGGTCCAGCCAGAAAAAATAACAGTACCATCTGCAGTTGCTTTTACGGGCGCATTTTTTTTAGAAACAATGTCTACGGCTAAATGCTTTGTTTTAGCATCAAAATCTTGAGAAATTATACCTGTTAAAGGAGCAAAAAAGACGATTTTTAAATTGCTAGATCCATTATTTTGGATAGGAAAACGATCTTGACTATCTATTTTTTCTCTAAAAATTGAATCTTCTCGAGAGGCATTTAATAAACTATCTTTTATGATAATTTTTTCTGAATCTAGTAGAATGGAATCGATAATTGTAGCTTTTATTTCTCCTGTTAAAATAGGTTGTAAAGCTATGGTATAATCGCGCATTAGATCTAGTTTCCTTTTTAAAGAGTCCGTTTTTAATGCCAGTTTTGTAGCTTTTATTTTTAAATCTGTCGATGAATACCCGGGTATAAATTCTTTAATCGGTGTAAACGTGATGATGAAAGTTGTTACTAAAATCAATAAAAAAGAAAGGACACCTCCTAAAACAAAAATATTTAGGACAGAGAGCTTTAATGAAAAACGCTCTTCGAAAGTATCTTCATTCAAAACAACTAATCTGTATTTGTCAGTTAGTTTCTGTTTTAGTTTTCCTTTTTTCTTCTGTGTTTTTTTCAAAAAATATTTTTGTAAATAGGTTTTTAATAGATAACGTAAAAATAGCGAAACTATTTTTTATAAAAATTCATCTCATCGATATATTCCCAAACTTCTTTGGTTAACATAGGTTGTATGTTCTTTTTCTTTTTAATTCCGTTTCTAATCATAGTTGATGAAATCTCCATAATAGGCGCATTAACTGTATGAATTTTTGGGTGATCTTTAAATGGATGCGCTACGGTTCCTGATGCAATTCTAGGATATACATATATTTGATGATGCTCTAAAATAGTTTCAAAATTTTTCCATTTATGAAGACTTTTTAAATTGTCTTCACCCATAATTAGACAAAACTCTTTGTCTGGATATATTTCCGTTAGATGGGCTAAAGTATACACCGTATAATTAGGTTGTGGTAATTTAAACTCAATATCGGATGGTTTAATCTTTTTATAACTTTCTGTAGCTCTGTAAACCAATTCAAAACGATGATGATTTTCTAATAGTGAGCTCTTCTTCTTAAAAGGATTATGAGGCGTAACCACCATCCAAATTTCATCTAAATCTGAATTTTCTACCATATAATTGGCAATAATTAAATGGCCAACGTGAATTGGGTTAAAAGTACCAAAGTATAATCCTATTTTACTCATATTTTAAAAGATAATAGAAAAAAGACGAAAGAAAAGAGATTTCTTAGCCACTTCTCTTTTACGTATATTTTCTTGTTTCTCTACTCTTTATTCTCTTCCAATCCCAAAAAATTACTCATTAAAACTTCAGCTTCTTTTAAAGCAACATCTAAATCGTAATTTTTTATAATTTTATCGAATTGCGGAGCTGTTGCTAATTCTATAGAAGCTTTCGCAATTCTCATATTTATTTTTTCGTCGCTTTCTGTTTTTCGTTTTTTAAGTCTTATTTTTAATTCATCCACACTTGGTGGTTTTACAAAAACAGACAAGGTTTCGTTCGGGAATTTCTTTTTGATTCTTAAACCGCCAACAACATCAATATCAAAAATAACATGTTTTTTTTGAGCCCAAATCCGTTCAACTTCTGTCTTTAAAGTTCCATAAAAGTTATCTCGGTAGACTTCTTCCCATTCTAAAAAATCATCACTTTTAATATGGTTTTTAAATTCTTTTAAAGAGATAAAATAGTAATCTTGACCATTTTTTTCATCACCTCTTGGGTTTCTAGAAGTTGCTGATATTGAGAATTCTAAATTAAACCTTTCTTGTTTTAATAAATGGCGAACAATGGTAGTTTTACCAGAACCTGAAGGTGCTGAAAACACAAATAATTTTCCTTTAAAATCTGACATATAATTTATTATTTGTCATGCTGAACTAGCTGCAGCATTTTTTATATATAATTAGAAACTGAATCAAGTTCAACTTATTTTAAATAATTCTTAAAGTACATTTAAAATCTGTTCTTTAATTTGCTCTAACTCGTTTTTCATTTGAATAACCGCTTTTTGCATGGGTGCAAAATTAGCTTTAGAGCCCGTTGTATTGATTTCTCTTCCCATTTCTTGCACAATAAAACCAAGTTTTTTTCCATTAGAATCTGGAGTTTTTAGTGTTTGTAAGAAATAGTCTAAATGATTTTCTAAACGAACTTTTTCTTCATTAATATCTAGTTTCTCCAGATAATAAATAAGTTCTTGCTCAAATCTGTTTTCGTCTGTATCTACTTTTAAATCATCAATAGCCTTTTTTAAACGTGTTTTTACGTTTTCAATTCTATCAATATCTAAGGCTTTTACTTCCTCTAAATAGCTTTCTATATTGGCAATTCTTTCTTTAAAATCGAGTTCTAAAGAAGCAGCTTCATCTACTCGGTACTGTACAATTTCTTCTAAGGCATTATCCACACTTTGGTTAATGAGCGTCCATTCATTTTCATCTAATTCGGCTCGTTCCGTTTTCAAAGCGTCTGGCATTAAAACTGCCATTTTTAAAAGTTCCACGTCATCAGAATTACCAGTTTGCACAACGTTTCTTAATTGCTGCATGTATTGTTTTACAACGCCGTGATTTATAGTGGTAGCTGTTTCATCCGCAGTCATTTCAACAAAAATTGAAAAATCTACTTTTCCTCTTATTAAGGTTTTTGCTAACTTTTTTCGAACGTTTAATTCCTTTTCCTTGTAGTAAGAGGGAATTCTAACGTTTAAATCTAAATTTTTACTGTTTAAAGATTTTATTTCTATAGTTACTTTTTTTGTTGGCAACTGCAACACAGATTTTCCGTAACCAGTCATCGATTGAATCATACAAACACTATTTTAAATGATTGGCAAATATACCTATTTATTTTGTTGATTTTATCGTTGTTAACAATGGAAATACCTTAAATTATGGAAAGAGAAATTTTATATCATTTTTAATTTTAAAAGGATTTGGTCTTTATGTTTTTAGGGACTTCTTCTACTTGTTTGGTTACTAGAAATACGCCTAAAAAGATAAAAATAGTAGCCGAAACTTTCATTAAATTTAAAGTATCGCTCCCAACAATTAAAGCATACATAGTAGCGATTACAGGTTGCAAGTAAATAAAAACACTTACTGTTGTTGGCTTTAGTTTAGACAATCCATAGAGGTTAAAAAGGTAGGTGATGCAGGTTGTAAAAATGACTACAAAACCAATATTCCAATAAATTTTGGTAGGTATGTGTTGCCAAACAACTTCTGTTATTTCGCTATATCCAAACGGAATTACTAAAATTAATCCAAATAAATAAAACCATTTGATAAAGGTAATAGGATGGTATTTTTTACTTAAATCTTTGGCCAATACTAAATACAAACCATAAGAAGCTGCATTTATAAAAACTAATAAGTTTCCGAAATTATTAGTTTTGTGTGCTGCATTGGCAGCGTTACCGTAAGTAATTAATAAAATAGCACCAATTAAACCGATAAAAACACCTAAAATTCGTTGTTTACCAATGGTTTTTCTAATCAAAATACTAGAAAAAATAAG
>JBNMNV010000100.1:0-10462 GCA_051278125.1 Polaribacter sp.
CGTGGATCCACCATCATAAGTGCCATCTAAATATATATTTGCCCCAAAAATAGGGTGGTTTTTTGAATCGGTTACAATACCCGAAATAGTGGTTTGTGCATTGCTTTGAAATTGAATTAAAATACAAAGGAATAAATATAATTGTTTCATCATCATTAAATTTGATGTGACAAAGATGTATTCGTTTTAGGAAGTTAGAAAACAAGAAGTACCGAGTTGTAAATTTTATATTCTGAATTGTTATTTTTAAGATCGTATATAATTTAATCGAAAAGAATTCCTCGATGCTCTGCGTCGGGGTTTCCGTTGAAATTGTCATTCCTGTGAAAACGGGAATCTAAATAATAGAATTTTGGTTTTTGACTTTTTTAGGTCAAAATGAAACGAGCGAAATAACTCTATGGCTCTGCCTCGAGGATAGTTCGTTTCAAGAAATTCTTTATTGAGTTGTTTTGGGTTGGTTTTATAAATTTTAATGATATTATAAAACCGGAATACATACATCTACAATAAATTTATTCTCTGGATGTTCCGCGGCATTGTTATGGTATATTTCAAAAGGATCTGTAGTGGCTTTTTTATATCCGTTTTCAACCATCCAAGCAAAACTAGATTCCCATGCTTGCTGAAATTCGTGAGGAGTAATTTCTAATCTTGACACAATACATTTTGTAGGTTTTATGGTTCTTAAATTTACTTCACCATCAACTTTTATGGTATTGTTTAACAAAATGCAAGCACTCATCCTTAAATTATTGGGGTCAGTAATTTTTGGGCTGTCGTGATATATAGTAACCATTTTTGTTGTTTTGTTCATCAATCCTTTAGGAGCTGCCCATTGCACCAATCGGTCATATACTTCGGCGATCGCTTCCATTTTTCCTTGATGAGAAATATAGGCTAATTCTATCTTTTCAATTTGTTTTATTTCTGTGTTTGTTCTCATTTTTAACCAATTTAGCGCATTGTTTATATTGCAAATATATTGCTCAAAAGTGATGTTGACTTTTCCGTTCTTGCTTTTAATTTGAAGGATTTGACTAAACTTCTTAGGACTCTCTTCTTTAAATTGATGCGGAGAAATTCCATAGAATTTTTTGAAAGATTTAGAGAAAGAAGACAAATCACTGAAACCTACTTCTTCTGCAATTGCTGTGCTACTTTTTTCTTTTTGATGCAACAAATAAGAGGCAGCTTTCTCGATTCTTTTTCTATTGATAAAAGTATGCACCGTTTCGCCAACAATTAATTTAAACATTCTATGAAAATGAAAAGGTGAAAAATGTGCTTTTTCAGCAATGATTTTTAAAGATAGATTTTCTGATAAATGCTCCTCGATATAGTTGATGGCAGTATTTAATCTCGCTATGTTTTCCTTTGCAATTTTAGAAGCTTTCATTTATGATCGTTTTTGTAAATAGTAGAAAAAAATTCCGCTTGCAAAATATAAAACAATATCCATAAAATCCTTGGTATATCTTGCTACATATTTTGGCAAAAAGTACTCAAATAGCATACTATACATAAAGCATACATAGAGAATAATAGGAATTTTAAGAAAGAATTTTCCATCGTTTTGAGACCACCTTAAAACAGCTAAACTGATATAAAGAACAATCGGAATAATTAAAAAATCATTTAAATAATTATTGATAATAGGAGGTAAGGAGACGGAAAAGAATTGTAAACAATAGATCGTAGTGCCTACAAGCAAGCAGAATAAAAAGAAATAGGTGAGTTTTTTATTCATATTAACCAGCAGCAACCATTGCAATCATCCAAGCTAAGCCAGCTCCTATTATACTAACCACCGATACTACAGAATACAAAATCCAACCTATTATTCTATACAGTAGGTTGGGATGCTGTTTTAAACGTTTTGCTAATCCCGGGTTTTCTAAATTATAAACTGCTTCGTTAATATGTTGTTGTTTTAGAGCAGCTACTTTTAATTCTCTTTTTTTATCATTAGAAATCAGTGTATTACAGTTTTTGCAATAGTCTCTATTGGTATTAAAAACTCCGCATTTGGGGCATTTTATCATTCTAGAACCCATAGATCTAAACTATTTTTTTCTTTTAAAAGGACGGATAATCAATCTTGTTTCTCTATCAAAGCGAATATAATTATACACCCAATTTAGAAAAACGATCGATTTATTTCTAAAACCAATCAATGAAAATAAATGTACAAACATCCAGACAAACCAAGCAAAAACTCCTTGAAACTTCCATTTATTTAAATCCACTACTGCTTTATTTCGTCCAATGGTCGCCATCGTCCCTTTATCTTTGTAAACGAATGGAGTTTGTGTTTTGTTACTTAGTTTGGCAAGAATATTTTTAGCAAGTAATTTTCCTTGCTGAATGGCAGGTTGCGCCATCATTGGGTGTCCTTTAGGGTATTTCTCTGATGCCATAGAAGCCACATCCCCAATGGCATAAATATTTTTATAATTTGCAACTTGACTAAATTCATTCACTTTGAATCTTTCCGCACGTTCAATAATACAATTGGCTTCTAAACCTGTGATCGTTTCTCCTTGAACACCTGCTGCCCATATAACCGTCTCAGCTCTAAAATGATCAATACCATTTGTGGTAACCAGTTTTCCGTCATAATTTAAAACACGCAAATTTTTCCAAACATTGACGCCTAAACTAATTAAAAAATCTTCTGCTTTTTCAGAGGCTTCTTTGCTCATTCCTTTTAACAGACATTCAGAACTTTGAATAAGGTTAATTTGCATTTGTCTGATATCCAAATCAGGATAATCTTTTGGTAAAATTCCTTTTTTCATTTCGGCTAAAGCGCCTGCTAATTCAACTCCGGTTGGCCCTCCACCGACAATGATAAAATTCATCAACGCATTTCTTTCTTCGATGTTGGAAGTCAATAAAGCCTCTTCGAAATTTTCTATAATTAAACTTCTAATGTTTAAAGATTGCGGAATCGACTTCATTTCCATAGAATACTTCTTGATATTTGTGTTACCAAAGAAGTTAGTCGTAGAACCAGTCGCAATGATTAATTCATCATACTCTAAATTTCCTATAGAAGTTTCTATCAACTTTTTATCAGCATGAATTTTAACAACTTCTGTTAGTCTAAAATAGAAATTTTCTACATCATTAAACCGTTTTCTTAATGGAAAAGCAATTGAATCTGGTTCTAAACCACCTGTTGCAACTTGATATAGTAAGGGTTGAAATGTGTGATAATTATGTTTATCTACCATAACCACTTGCAATTCTTGTTCTTCTAAACCTTTTGCTACGGCTAAACCTGCAAAACCACCACCAATAATTACGACTCTAGGAAAACTTGTTTGTGGTATATTCATGTAGATTTTATCTTAATTTAACTAATTACAAATTTACTGAAAAGATAATTTTATAATTAACATTTTAGCGTTTAATTATATAGCTTTAAGTTTTAAAAGATTGCTTGATATCGATTGTTAATTATAAAAAAGTTTTGTATTTTTATGTAAATAAATTCCCCCAAAGCATGATAAATTCAATAAAAACTTCATTATCTTTTACTAAAAATCTTTTTACAGTTGGTTCTTTCAAAGAAACTAGCTCAGAAACTGTTTCAGAAATTTGTTCTAAAATAAACCCTAAAAAAAAGAATATAATCATAGAATTTGGAATGGGTCATGGAAATATGACGAAAGAAATTCTAAAAACTATTTCCTCGGATTCTATGCTGTATTCATTTGAAATTAATCCAGAATTTTGCAAACACGTAAAAGATACTATTAAAGATGATCGCTTACAGGTAATTAATGCGAGTGCATTAGATTTTGGAAAATATGTTCAAGATGAAATAGATAATTTTATTATTTCTATTCCTTTTACATTTCTAAAAAAAGAGGACGCTCAAAAGCTAGTAAAGTCTTGTTTTAAATTTTTAAAACCTAAAAGCTATTACAGTCAGGTTGTTTATAGAGAAAATACTTTGTTGAGTTTTATTGGTAGCAGAACTTTCGAAAAGAAGATTGTAAAAGCGATTATTAACGAGAAAATTTTTCACATTAAAAATGATTAACTTTATTTAAAAGATGCTTTAATTTCTTGCAGCGATTTATTAGAGTTGATAAATGTTTCTATCATTTTTTTCCTTATAGTTTCTATATCTTCATTATAATAAGAAGCCCATTTATCGTTTTTAAAAAGATGATTAATTTGTTTTATTTTTTTTTGAGCTTCATTAAAATGATATAAACTTACTTTTTTGTTTTTTGGATCGGCATTAATTTTTGCTAATTCTTCATGAAAATTCACATCAATAAAAAATATTTTCTCTGATGAATTAATTGGATGAAAATTAGACCAATTTGCAAAACCAATTACAATCTCTTGATTTTTATAGCTCGTATTTGTAAGTAATTTCCATCTGCAATTAGCAACTCTTCCCCAATGATTTGATTTTCTATAAACACCTTCATTCGTATAAAAATAGGTGCTTTCAGATTTGCTTTTATAGTTGGTGTTTTCTGGAAATTGAAAATTATTTATTTGTGTAAATTCACAAAAAGTATGTTTAAAGAAGTTGGTTTGGTTGTAAGTTTTCAAAGTAATCGATTATTTAATAACTAATTTTCTTGAAATTTCTCTGTCAAAACCCTGCACAAAAACGGTGTCTTTGTTAAATTTTACTTTCGCAAAAGCGGAGGTTGTTTCTGTATCAACCATTCCTTTAAAGGTTAAATAATGAACATTATTTACCAATTCATAAGCGCCTGCATGATTATGACCATTAAAAAATAACTTCACATTTTTATAGGGTTTTATAATTGATAAAAATTGTTCTCTGTTCCAAATATTGTGCTGATCTACTGGATAAATAGGAAAGTGGCAATAAAAACCTACTTTTTGGTTTTTTTGAACTGCGATATCTAATTCTTTTTGAATCCATTCTAGTTGATTGGTACTTAACGCTCCGTTCCATTTCTTTAAATAGGGTAAGTCTTTATCTTTTAGAAGATTAAAAAGAGAGTCTGTTTGTTGTTCTTTTTCTTTGGATGTTGTTCCGTAAAAACTTAAATCATTTCCGTCTAAAACTATAAAACGCCAATCTTTTTCTACAAAACTATAATATCTATTTTTGATTTTTAACCTATCTAGCATTCGTTGTTTATTGGTCTCACCAACATCAAAATCATGATTGCCCAAAACATGATACGTTTTAGAGTTTAAAGTATTCCAAGTAGGTAAAATGCTATCTAAACTTTGAATTTTTTGATCAATAAAATCACCTAAATGAATTGTATAGTTTAAAGAATCTTTGTTTAAAGTGGTAACTGCTTCTTTTAATCTTTCTGGTGATTTTTTATAATAACGATCCCATTTAACGTCACAATTACAGTATTGGCAATCTGCAATTACACCAATTTTAAAAGATGAATAATTTGTTTTAGCACAAGAAATGATGCCAATTAAAATTGCAAGTAACACTATTTTTTTTTTCATGTGTGTTTCGTGATATACAAATATATTGTAATAAAAAACGCAATCAAATTAATGATTGCGTTTTTTATTCTAAAATTATTTAGAAATATCTATTTTGAGATCCCGCAAAAAAAAGCGGGATAAGTTCAATTACGTATTTTGTTTTTCACAAAATACTATTTCACTTATTTCACTTCTTCGAAATCTACATCTTCAACATTGTCTCCTTTTTTGTCGTTAGACGCTTCTGGTTGACCTTGTTGTTCTGCTCCAGGAGCCCCTTCAGCTCCACCTTGTGCTGCATACATCTCTTCAGAGGCAACTTTCCAAGCTTCGTTGATTTTTTCCATGGCAGCATCAATTTGTGCTAAATCTTTCGATTCATGAGCAGCTTTTAATTCTACTAAAGCCGCTTCAATTGGTTCTTTTTTATCCGCAGATAGTTTTTCACCAAATTCTTTCAATTGCTTTTCTGTTTGAAAAATCATTGAGTCAGCTTCGTTAATTTTCTCTGCAGTTTCTTTTGCCGCTTTATCAGCATCCGCATTTGCTTCTGCTTCTGCTCTCATTTTCTTGATATCTTCTTCAGATAATCCAGATGAAGCTTCAATTCTAATTTCATGAGATTTGTTTGTTCCTTTATCTAAAGCAGAAACTTTAATGATACCATTGGCATCAATATCAAAAGTAACTTCTACTTGAGGTACACCTCTTTGTGCTGGTGGTAAACCATCTAAATGGAAACGTCCAATGGTATTATTATCAGCAGCCATGGCTCTTTCACCTTGTAAAACATGAATTTCTACAGATGGTTGATTGTCTACAGCAGTAGAAAATACTTGCGATTTTTTTGTAGGAATCGTTGTGTTTGCATCAATTAATTTTGTGAAAACATTCCCCATAGTTTCAATACCTAATGATAAAGGGGTAACGTCTAATAACAATACATCTTTAACATCTCCAGATAAAACACCACCTTGAATTGCAGCTCCTAAAGCAACAACTTCATCAGGGTTTACACCTTTACTTGGCGCTTTTCCGAAGAACTTTTCAACCGCTTCTTGTACAGCAGGTATTCTTGTAGAACCACCAACTAAAACGATCTCATCAATATCTGACTTTGATAAATCTGCATTTCTTAAAGCAGTTTCACAAGGCTCAATAGTTCTTTTTACTAAATCGTCAATTAATTGCTCAAATTTAGCTCTAGACAATGTTCTTACCAAGTGTTTTGGTCCAGAAGCAGTTGCAGTAATATATGGCAAGTTAATTTCTGTTTGTGCAGAAGAAGATAATTCAATTTTCGCTTTTTCAGCAGCTTCTTTTAAACGTTGTAAAGCCATTGGATCTGTTGTTAAATCCATGTTTTCATCCGCTTTAAATTCAGCAGCTAACCAGTCAATAATTTTTGCATCCACATCATCACCACCTAAATGTGTGTCTCCATCTGTTGCTAAAACTTCAAAAACACCATCTCCTAATTCTAAGATAGAAACATCATGTGTTCCACCACCAAAATCAAAAACAACAATTTTCTTATCGTCATGAGATTTGTCTAATCCATACGCTAAAGCTGCAGCGGTTGGTTCGTTAATAATTCTTCTAACTTTTAAACCAGCAATTTCACCAGCTTCTTTTGTAGCTTGTCTTTGTGCATCGTTAAAATATGCAGGTACAGTAATTACAGCTTCAGTTACATCTGCCCCTAAATAATCTTCAGCAGTTTTTTTCATTTTCTGTAATACCATTGCAGAAATTTCTTGAGGTGTGTATAAACGACCATCAATATCTACCCTTGGTGTATCATTGTCTCCTTTTATTACTTTATAAGGTACTCTCTTAATTTCGTTAGAAGATTCAGAGAATTTGTTTCCCATAAAACGTTTAATTGAAGAAACGGTTTTAGTAGGGTTTGTTACTGCTTGTCTTTTTGCAGGGTCACCAATTTTACGTTCTCCACCTTCTACAAATGCTACTATAGAGGGTGTTGTTCTTTTTCCTTCTGAATTAGGGATTACAACTGGCTCATTCCCTTCCATTACGGAAACACACGAGTTGGTTGTTCCTAAATCTATTCCTATAATTTTACTCATAATATTTATTTTTATTAAAAATTCGTTTTCAATTTACAGTTTCAGTTAGTCAAACTGTGTGCCAACAGGTTTTTGATAGGGAAATGTCAGTTTAAAAAAAACTTTTTTTAAATTGATGTGACATATTGACACGAATAGGGTCTTAAAAGTAGCATAGTACCAAATATAAAAACTATTTTAATTTTCTTATATTTGACTTGTTCTTTAACAATCAAAACATTAAATAATTTATTAAACACAAAATCATGAGTAAATTTGACGAAAAAGTAGTTCAGTATTCTAAATTTATGGACGATAAAGGTCTATCATACGATTTAGATTTGTTAAAAGCGGTCACAAAAGGTTTAGGCCCATCTATCTACAAAAGAGATGCAGAAACTGTTTCTGGTTCTGATGCAAAAGAGTTAGCAACGGTAAAAAATAATTTTCTAATAAAAAAATTAGGTCTAGCCGATACTGACGCTTTAGATACAGCGATTGCAAAAGTAATTGAAGCCATAGGAAAATCTGAAAGAAGTAAGTACAGAGCTGTAGTTTATTATATGTTGGCCGTTGAATTTGGAAAAGAATCTATTTATAGTTAAAATAGCGCTTTATATTTTCCATAAAAAAATCCAACTTATTGAGTTGGATTTTTTACTTTTGACCAGTTTATCTTTTAAAAATTAAGAATGTCGCAATTCATTAGTGTTTTTGATATGTTGAAGATTGGTGTAGGTCCATCAAGCTCGCACACTTTAGGTCCTTGGAGAGCTGCTATAGCATGGGCTCAAAAATTAAGAGACACCAATCTTTTAGATGCTCTAGATCGCGTAGAGGTACATTTATATGGATCGTTGTCTTTAACAGGAAAAGGACACGCCACAGATGTTGCCATCCTATTAGGTTTAAGTGAAGCCGATCCGGAATATATTCCGATTGAAGATCTTTTTATCATTATAGACAGAATAAATACGCAAGAAGAACTTTATTTTAAAGGCGGTAAAAGAATAGCTTTTTTAAAAAGTGATATTGTCTTTAATCGTGAGTTTTTACCATTTCATGCAAACGGAATTACGTTTAAAGGTTTTTCTAAAGAGGAAGAAATAGCAACTGAAACCTATTTTTCTATAGGAGGAGGTTTTATCGTTCAAGAAGATGACAATTTAGAAGAGAAAGTAGAAATTAATAAAAAAAACTTTCCGTATCCGATTAATAGAGCAATTCAATTAGAAGGATATTGTGAAAAAGAAAATCTACAAATTTCAGAGATTGTCTTAAAAAACGAATTGGAGTTAAGATCTGGCGATGAAATTGATTTTGAATTGCATAGAATTTGGGATACGATGTTAGAGAGTATGTACATTGGTTGCCATACAGAGGGTAGATTGCCTGGAGGTTTAAATGTAAAAAGACGTGCTTTTGATACGCATCAAAAATTAATAAAAGATACGAGTTATACAAATCAGAAAGAATGGATTACGGCTATTAGAAGCACAGAAGTAAAATTTAGAGAAATTTTAAAATGGGTAAGTTGTTTTGCGCTTTCTGTAAATGAGGTAAATGCCGCTTTAGGACGTGTTGTTACTGCACCAACAAACGGAAGTGCTGGGGTAATTCCTGCAGTTTTAATGTATTATTTGGTGATAGAAAATCATGAAGCTGATTTTAATCAAATTAAAAAATTCTTATTAGTTGCGGGCGAAATTGGTAGTATTTTTAAAAAAAATGCAACGATATCTGCCGCTATGGGCGGATGTCAAGCAGAAATTGGCGTTTCATCGGCAATGGCTGCAGCTGCGTTAACAGAATTGTTAGGCGGAACAGCAGCACAAGTTTTATCTGCAGCAGAAATAGCGATGGAACATCACCTTGGTTTAACTTGTGATCCAATTAGGGGGTTGGTGCAAGTGCCTTGTATAGAACGGAATTCTATGGGAGCCATAAAAGCCATTCATGCGGCAGAAATTGCTTTAGAAACAGACCCCAAAGAATGTTTGGTGCATTTGGATAACGTAATTGACACGATGTGGGAAACTGCAAAAGATATGCACAAAAACTACAAGGAAACCTCAGAAGGTGGTTTAGCGGTTCACGTTGGTTTGGCTGATTGTTAGAGTTCAGCTATCAGTTGACGGTGGCAGTTTTCACTTATTGGTATTTTATAAAGCAGTCTCTTATTTTATCTCAATTTTATCACCTAAAAATTTAGGTTTAACCTTAAACAGAATATCAACAAAAACTTTTACTTTGGCTAAATATTCTCGAATCTGAACTTTTAAACCATATCTACCAAAAACATCTTTGGTGTTAAATCCGATTGCTTTAATATTAAAATGTTCGGCCAGGTAAATGGCTCTTTCATTATGGAATTTTTGAGAAATAATAGTGACAGAATTTTGCCCAAAGATTTCTTTAATTCTTACCACAGAATCTAAGGTTCTAAAACCAGCATTATCTAAAAATATTTTATTTTTTGGAATTCCTTGTTCAATTAACTCGTTTTTAAATTCTGTAGGTTCATAATACCTTTTATTTCCATTGTCTCCACTAACCACAACAAAATCAATTTCACCTTTTTTGTATATCTACGCTGTTGCATTTATGCGATAGGTAAAATATAAATTAATGTTATCATTTTGTAATAGTTTAGCTGTTCCTAAAACAAGATCAACTTTGTTTTTCTTAATGTTTAATTTATTTGAAAATGTTTTGTGTGCTGCATTTTTTTCTATCAAATAATTAGCCAGAAAGACAGATACTATTGGAATGATAAAAATTAAGATAATTAGTGTTCTTTTTTTCTTTTTCATTTCTGTTATAATTTATTTTAAAGATAGCAGAACTTTTTAAAAGGAAAGAACATCTTAAATATTTAAAATAAATTTGAGGCTTATAATTTATTTAAATTCCCACCTAATTATTATTTTAAT
>JBNMNV010000101.1:0-10157 GCA_051278125.1 Polaribacter sp.
AATGATTAATAAAATTAATTTTTTTATGCTCATTGCTTCAATAATATTAAGCTTTTTTTAAGGGAGTTAAGGTATAAATAATTATTATAAATGCTCTAGGTTACAAGAAATAAAACAGGGTTTTTACCTTAATTTTTGCTTAATTATTAAAACTAAAAAACTCCGAAAAATAAAATTCGGAGTTTTAAAATTAAAATATAATTCTTAAAATCTAGCTAATATTAGCAGAATTTACAGTTTTTATAATTCTACCTGCAATCTTGTACGGATCACCATTAGAAGCCGGTCTTCTGTCTTCTAGCCAACCTTTCCAGCCTTTTTCTACAGTAATAATTGGAATTCTGATTGAAGCTCCTCTATCAGATACTCCATAAGAGAAATCAGAAACGTGAGCAGTTTCATGTAAACCGGTCAAACGTTCATCATTAAACTCTCCATAAATATCCATATGTTCTTTTGTTACTGGTCTAAATGCCTCACAAATTTTCTCATAAGTTTCTTTAGAACCACAAGTCCTTAAAACAGAGTTAGAGAAGTTTGCATGCATACCAGAACCATTCCAGTCTCCTTTTACTGGTTTTGGGTGATATTCAATATAATAACCATACTTCTCAGTTAATCTATCTAGTAAATAGCGTGCAATCCAAATCTCGTCACCAGCTTTTTTTGCCCCTTGTGCAAATAATTGAAATTCCCATTGCCCTGGTGCTACTTCTTGGTTGATTCCTTCAAAGTTCAAACCAGCGTCTATACATAGATCTGCATGTTCTTCAACAAAATCTCTACCCCATGTGTATCTACCACCTACAGAGCAGTAATATTTACCTTGCGGTCCAGGGAATCCTCCACGTGGAAAACCTAAAGGTAAATCAGTTTTTGTATCCATTAAGAAATATTCCTGCTCAAAACCGAACCAAAAATCATTATCATCATCATCAATTTGAGCTCTTGCATTGGTAGGATGTGGTGTGCCATCTGCACTTAAAACTTCAGACATTACCAAAAAACCATTTACTCTAGTAGGATCACTATAGATTGCAACAGGTTTTAATAAACAATCAGATGAACCACCAGAAGCCTGTTCAGTAGAGCTACCATCAAAAGACCAATTGTCTAATTCTTCAATTGTTGCTTGAAAGTTTTCATGCTCTTCAACTTTAGTTTTACTCCTCATGTTTTGAGTCGGAAAATGACCATCTAGCCAAATGTATTCTAATTTAATTTTTGCCATAATAAATAATTGTTATGTGATAATATTACCACAAAAGTGAAATAAATTACCTAGATATCAAAAAAAAGAGGGGTTAAATATTTAAAATGAGTAAAAAATAATTTTATCCCTAATTTTGAAAGGGTATATTTGTTTAAAGAATAAAATTTATCACTAAAAAATCATATTATGTCAACAATTAGATTTTCGGCATTGCAAGAAACTTTAAATAGAATACCTTTAAAGGTGATCGAAACTGAAAAAAGATCCGTTTTATTTGGTAAAAATGTTTTTAATAATTACGCTATGCAACAGTATCTTACAAGAGCAGCCTACGAAAGTGTAATGAATGCTATTGATAAAGGAACAAAGATTGATCGAAAAATAGCAGACCAAGTAGCTGTGAGTATGAAGGACTGGGCAATTTCTAAAGGAGCAACACATTATACCCATTGGTTTCAGCCATTAACAGGAGCAACAGCAGAAAAACATGACGCTTTTTTTGAATCCATCAATGGTAGTTTGGCCATGGAAAAGTTTGATGGTGAGCAATTAGTGCAACAAGAACCAGATGCATCAAGTTTTCCTAATGGAGGAATTAGAAATACCTTTGAAGCTAGAGGTTATACCGCTTGGGATCCAACATCTCCAGCATTTGTTTATGAAACTACTTTGTGTATACCTACGATTTTTGTGGCGTATACAGGAGAGGCTTTAGATAATAAAACACCTTTGTTACGAGCTTTGCAAGCTATAGATTCTTCTGCAACGGCTGTTTGTAAATATTTTGATAAAACCGCTTCTAAAGTAAATGCTACTTTAGGTTGGGAGCAAGAATATTTTTTAATTGATGAAGCTTTGGCTTTTTCTAGACCAGATATCGTATTAACAGGAAGAACTTTGTTAGGACATACTCCAGCAAAAGGACAGCAATTAGATGATCATTATTTTGGCAGTATTCCTTCAAGAGCCATGAGTTTTATGCAAGATTTGGAGCAAGAATGTATGTTGTTAGGGATTCCAGTAAAAACAAGACATAATGAAGTTGCACCCAATCAATTTGAATTGGCGCCAATTTTTGAAGAGGCCAATTTAGCTGTAGACCATAATTCTTTATTAATGGATGTAATGGGCAGAATTGCAAGACGTCATAAATTTAAAGTCTTATTTCATGAAAAACCATTTGCAGGGATTAATGGTTCAGGAAAACATAACAACTGGTCTCTGTCTACAGCAGATGGAATCAATTTATTAAGTCCAGGAAAAACACCAATGAAGAACTTGCAGTTTCTTACTTTTTTTATAAATACGATTAAGGCAGTTCATGAATATGAAGAGTTGTTAAGAGCCTCTATAGCCTCTGAAAGTAATGATTATAGATTGGGGGCAAATGAAGCGCCACCTGCTATTATTTCTGTATTTATTGGAACTCAATTATCAAGGGTTTTAGATGAATTAGAAAATGTAACCAAAGGAAAGTTATCTCCTGAAGAAAAAACAGATTTAAAACTAAATATTATTGGTAAAATTCCTGAAATTTTATTAGATAATACGGATAGAAATAGGACATCGCCTTTCGCCTTTACAGGAAATAAATTTGAGTTTAGGGCAGTTGGTTCTCGGGCTAATTGTGCAATTCCAATGACCGTTTTAAATACCATTGTAGCAAAACAACTAAAAGAGTTTAAAAAAGAAGTAGACCATTTAATTGATGATAAGAACTTAAAAAAGGATGAAGCCATTTTTAATGTATTAAGAGAATATATTAAGGCTTCTAAAAATATCCGTTTTGAAGGCGATGGTTATGGAGGTAATTGGGAAAAAGAAGCTAAAAAACGGGGTTTAAGTAATAATAAAACAACTCCTGAAGCTTTAAAAGTAAAGATTTCTGAAAAAGTGATTGACTTATTTGAAGAAATGGAAGTCATGAATAGAATTGAGTTAGAAGCTCGTTTTGAGATAGATATCGAGGAATATACTAAGCGCTTGCAAATTGAAGGCAGGGTCTTAGGAGATATTGCAAGAAATCATGTAGTTCCTACTGCAATCATCTACCAAAATACATTATTAGAGAATACTAAAAATCTGAAAGAAATTTTTGGAGAGGATTATAAAAATATTGCCAAAGAGCAAATAGAGTTGATTATGGAAATCTCAAACCATATAACACAAATTAATGCATTAACACTAGAAATGATTGAAGAACGTAAAAAAGCGAACAAACTTTTAGGTTTAAAATCTGCTGAGGCTTATTGTAAAAAAGTAAAACCATTTTTCGAACAAATAAGATATCATTGTGATAAATTAGAAACCATGGTTGACGATAATTTATGGCCGCTTACAAAATATAGAGAATTATTGTTCACAATATAAAATAAAAGACCCTAGTTTTCAGTAGGATTTTTTTCTAAAACATTAAATTTGCCAAACAATATAATATTATGAGTCAAGAAGTTTCGAAGAGATATGCGCAAAGAGGTGTTTCTGCATCTAAAGAAGATGTACACAACGCTATAAAGAATATTGATAAAGGGTTGTTTCCGAAAGCATTTTGTAAAATTGTGCCAGATTATTTAACAAATGATGATGATTACTGTTTAATCATGCATGCAGATGGAGCAGGAACAAAATCGTCTTTGGCATACATGTATTGGAAAGAAACTGGAGATATTTCTGTATGGAAGGGCATTGCACAAGACGCTTTAATCATGAATATTGATGATTTATTGTGTGTAGGGGCTATAGATAACATTATGTTATCCTCTACAATTGGTCGAAATAAAAGCAAGATTCCTGGTGAAGTTTTATCAGCAATTATAAACGGAACAGAAGAACTTATTGAAGACTTAAAAGGTTTTGGAGTGACCATTCATTCAACTGGAGGAGAAACTGCCGATGTGGGCGATTTAGTGCGTACCATTATTGTTGATTCTACCGTAACAGCAAGAATGAAACGTTCTGAAGTAATTGATAATGCCAATATAAAACCAGGAGATGTAATTGTTGGTCTAGAATCTTTTGGGCAAGCAACTTATGAAACTGAATATAACGGCGGAATGGGTTCTAACGGATTAACTTCTGCAAGACATGATGTTTTTCATAAATACTTGGCAGAAAAATATCCAGAAAGTTTTGATGCTGCTGTTCCAGAAGAATTAGTCTATTCTGGCAATACAAAATTGACTGATGAGGTTGAAAACTCGCCTATTGATGCTGGTAAACTAGTGTTATCTCCAACAAGAACCTATGCACCTATAATTAAAGAAATTTTATCTAAATTTAATGCTGAAACTGTTCACGGGATGATTCATTGTTCCGGTGGTGCGCAAACTAAAATTTTACATTTTGTAGATAATGTACATATTGTAAAAGACAACATGTTTCCAATTCCGCCATTGTTCAAATTAATACAAGAGCAGTCGAAAACAGACTGGAAAGAAATGTATCAGGTTTTTAATTGTGGTCATAGAATGGAAGTCTATGTTTCACCAGAAATTGCTGAAGAAATTATTACAATCTCAAAATCCTTTCATGTAAATGCTCAAATTGTTGGTCGTGTTGAGGAATCTGACATAAAGAAATTGACGATTAAAAGTGAGTTTGGCATTTTTGAATATTAAAACAAATTATTTTTATTAAAATTAAATTATTTGTTAACTTTTTAGTGTTGATAACTTTTTAGTTTGTTGATAATAAGTGTTTTGTGTTTTTTTATTAAAAACTTTATGATAATTATCATCTTTTAGGTTGTGTTTTTATTGGATATTTATTTCTTGAAAACAATCTAATTACCTAAAAATACAATGAAATCTCAAACTGTACTTGCTCCCCAAAAAACATATTCTAGAGATGAAGCTTTAAAAGCTGCATTAAACTATTTTAAAGGCGATGAATTAGCTGCATCTGTGTGGTTAAATAAATACGCTTTAAAAGATTCTGCCGATAACATTTATGAAAGCACTCCAGATGAAATGCATACAAGAATTGCATCAGAAATTGCTAGAGTAGAGCAGAAGTATGAAAATCCATTAACAGAATCAGAGATTTTTGAGGTGATTAAAAACTTTAAATATATAGTTCCTCAAGGAAGCCCAATGGCAGGAATTGGTAATCCTTTTCAAATAGCGTCTTTGTCTAATTGTTTTGTAATTGGTAACAATGGCGAGTCTGATTCTTATGGAGGAATCATGAAAATAGACCAAGAACAAGTGCAGTTAATGAAACGTAGAGGTGGTGTTGGTCACGATTTATCACACATTCGTCCAAAAGGTTCTCCAGTAAAAAATTCTGCATTAACATCCACAGGAATTGTTCCTTTTATGGAGCGTTATTCAAACTCAACAAGAGAGGTTGCACAAGATGGTAGAAGAGGTGCTTTAATGTTGTCTGTTTCTATTAATCATCCAGATGCAGAAGATTTCATTGATGCTAAATTAGAACAAGGTAAAGTTACAGGAGCAAATGTTTCTGTAAGAATTGATGATGAGTTTATGAAAGCCGTAAAGGCAAATGAGAAGTACACCCAAAAATATCCTGTTAACAGTGAAAAACCTGTTTATACGAAAGAGATAGAAGCGACTAAAATTTGGAGTAAAATTGTACATAATGCATGGAAATCTGCTGAACCAGGAATTTTATTTTGGGATACAATTATCAACGAATCTGTACCAGATTGTTACGCAGATTTAGGGTATAAAACGGTGTCAACAAATCCGTGTGGTGAGATTCCTTTATGTCCTTATGATTCTTGTCGTCTATTGGCAATAAACTTGTTTTCTTATGTAGAAAATCCATTTACAAAAAAGGCTGAATTCAATTTTGAATTATTAAAAAAACATATTGTAATCGCTCAGAGAATGATGGATGACATTATTGATTTAGAGTTAGAAAAAATTGATGGAATTTTAGCGAAAATTGATGCAGATCCTGAAGAGGAAGATATAAAAGCAACAGAAAAAAATCTTTGGTTAAACATCAGACAAAAAGCATGCGAAGGTAGAAGAACCGGAATAGGGATCACTGCAGAAGGAGATATGTTAGCTGCTTTAGGAATTCGTTACGGAAGTAAAAAAGGAAATACTTTTTCTACAGAAGTACACAAAGTATTAGGTATTGAAACTTATAGAGCATCTGTAAATTTAGCAAAAGAAAGAGGCGCGTTTTCTATTTTTGATGCAAACAGAGAAAAAGATAATCCGTTTATTTTAAGAATAAAAGAAGCCGATAGTAAACTGTATTGCGAGATGTTAGAACATGGTCGTAGAAATATTGCTTTATTAACAATTGCACCTACAGGAACTACGAGTTTAATGACGCAAACTTCATCAGGTATTGAGCCTGTATTTATGCCTGTGTATAAGCGTAGAAAAAAAGTGAATCCGAATGATAAAGGATCAAGAGTAGATTTTATTGATGAATTAGGCGATTCTTGGGAAGAATATGTTGTTTTTCACCATCGTTTTAAACAATGGATGGATGTTAACGGAATAGATTTTAGTAAAAATTTATCGCAAGAAGAATTAAACGATTTAGTAAAAAAATCACCCTATTATAAAGCTACTTCTAGTGACATTGATTGGGATAGTAAAGTAAAAATGCAAGGTGCAATTCAAAAATGGGTGGATCATTCTATTAGTGTTACTGTAAATTTACCTAATGATGCAACAGAAGAATTAGTTGGCGAATTGTATTTAAAAGCTTGGGAAGTTGGTTGTAAAGGAGTAACTGTTTATAGAGATGGTTCTCGTTCTGGAGTGTTAATTCCTGCGGATGAAAAAAAAGAAAGTAAAATAACTATATCTAATTTCTCAAAAAAACGTCCTCAAATTTTAGAAGCAGATGTTGTGCGTTTTCAAAATCAAAAAGAAAAATGGATTGCTTTTGTTGGTTTGGTTGATTACAGGCCTTATGAAATTTTTACAGGATTAGCAGATGATGAAGACGGAATTTTAATTCCACGTTGGGTAGATAAAGGATTGATTATCAAAAGTAGAAACGAAGACGGTTCATCTCGTTACGATTTTCAATACCAAAATAAAAGAGGTTATAAAACGACAATTGAAGGATTATCGCATAAGTTTAATCCTGAATTTTGGAATTATGCAAAACTAATTTCAGGAACGATACGACATGGAATGCCAATTGATAAAATTGTAGAATTAATACAAAGTTTACAATTCGACTCAGAGTCTATAAGTACTTGGAAAAATGGAGTGCAACGCGCTCTAAAACGTTATGTAGAAGATGGTACAGAAGCAAAAGGACATACTTGTGAAAACTGTGATTCTGGTAATTTAATTTATCAAGAAGGCTGTTTAACCTGTAAAGATTGTGGTTCTTCTAAATGTGGATAAACTTTAGTTAAAATAATAAAAAATTCCTAACAGATTTAATTCTTTGTTTGGTTTTTTTTTAGTTTCTGAAATTATTTATGTAATATTTAAAATGGATAAAACAACTAGATTGTTGTTTATTTAAAATGAAAAGAATTTAAATGGTATATTGGTAAGAAAATTAATTTGTTTAAAAAATCTATTTATTTGATTACATGTTAGTAACAAATACGAACGATGTTTTTATTTTATAGCCTTAAAAAGGCTATATCGAACTCACATCATATTTATATAAACGAATTTTAAGAAAAAGAAAAAGAGTATGAAAAATTATATAGGAAATGAAAAGGAGGGTTTTGAGCAAGTTGAAAAAGATAAAATTATCGAAAGGCAATTGCGCTTTCAAGACCTATTAATTAGTATCTCTACAAAATATATAAATGCTGATTTATCAAATATAGATACATTAGTTGAAAAATCATTAAAACAAATAGGAGAATTTGTCGAAGCAGACAGAAGTTATATTTTTTCTTATGATTTTGTAAAGAATACAACTAGTAATACTTACGAATGGTGTGCAGATGGTATCGAGGCTGAAATAGCTAATTTACAAAATGTACCAATTGATTATATTACACTTTGGTTAGATGCACATAAGAAAGGAGAGGCTTTTTATGTAGAAGATGTAAGTTTATTACCAGAAGATGGCGAGTTTGGTTTACGTGCTATTATAGAACCACAAGGAATTAAAAGTTTGATAACAATACCAAAGATTAAAAACAATGAATTAATTGGTTTTATTGGTTTTGATTCGGTTAAAAAAATTAATAAATATGCTGATAACGAAAAAAATATTCTGTTTGTTTTTGCAAATATGCTTGTAAATGTTATTCAAAGAAAAGAGCACGAAGAGCTCATAAAATATCAAGAACAGAAAAAAGAAGAATTGCTAAAAAGTTTATCAATTCAGAACGAAGAATTAAATGATTATGCGCAGGCTGTTTCTCATGATTTAAAAGCACCATTAATCAATATTCATACATTAGTAAATTGGTTTATAGACGATAACAAGGAAGCATTGGGAGAAAACTTCTTTAATCCTTTAAAGGAGGTATTGTTTAATGTTGAGAAAATGGATTTATTGATAAAAGGAATTCTAGCATACTCAAGTATAGATAAATTAGAATCGGAAGACAGAACCATTCATTTAAATACGATGATTGATGAGGTTTTAAAAACAATTTTAATTCCTTCGAATATAGAAATTAAAATTCAAGAAAATTTGCCAATTTTATATGGAAATGCTTTGAAGTTTAAACAAGTTTTTCAAAATCTAATTCAAAATGCTATTAAATATAATGATAAAGAAAACGGAATCATTGAAGTTGGTTTCACTGAAAAAAATGAATATTTTGAGTTTTTTGTGAAGGATAACGGAATCGGTATTCATCCAGATTATTTTGATAAAATTTTTAAAGTGTTTACCAAATTAGAAAGTACGAGTTCTTCTTCTGGAATTGGGCTTTCTATCGTAAAAAAAATTATTCATTCGTATGATGGTTCTATTTGGGTTGATAGTGAAGAAGGTTTAGGAACAACCTTTTATTTTACCATTTTAAAAGAGTTGCTGAGCACACAGGAAGCTATATAAAGTAATTTTCATTCGGCATAAAAGCAAAAGCGCAAACCTTCGAAAATTGTAATTCTAACGAACTAATGTATCAAAAGGGATGTTTAACTTGTCAAGATTGTGCATCTTCTAAATGCGAATAAGAGCCCAATGAATTGCTAAAAAAATAAGGGCGTTTTGATTTGGTATTTTACCACTCAATTCTAAACACAAAATTGGTAGTTCTGCGCAAAGAAAATCTATCTACTTGATTAATTGGATTATTAGGTGTGTTATTTCCTAAATATTCTCTGGTGATTAAATTCCGTTGGTCTAATAAATTTCGGATAGATAAACCTATTTTTCCTTGAAGTTTACTTTTTTCTGAAAATGAAAAATGATAAATTGAGGAGAAATCAAATCGATTATAATTAGGGAGCCTTCCTGTGTTAATTCCTTGTTGAAAAACAGTATTATTGGTAGTATTCGTTTCCGATAACGTATAAGGAGATCCAGAATGCCACTTCCATCCAAAAGCAATTTGAACTTTTCTTGTTTTATAGGCTATAGATGATGAAATTGCATGCTGTATTTGATTATTCGCCGTAAAATATTCATTATTGTTGAGTGCAGGAAACTTGTTTTTAATATCAGTAAACGAATAACTAATCCAGGTTTTTATCGGCTTAAAGTCCTTTTTTAAATAAAAGTCTAACCCTGAAATTTTTTGGTCACCGATATTATATTGATTTTGGTCGCTGCTTAAAAATCCTAGTTTAAGGGCAGATATTCCAGTATTTTTTTTAAAATAGGTGTCCAAATCAAAACTCCACCCTTGATGATCATATAACAAACCGAATGTTATTTGCTGACTATTAATAATCGGAGAATTATCGCCATCAGACAATCGCCAAAGTTTATTTTCTAATGATAAATTACTGATGAGTGTTTCATCAATTTGATGGATAGTTTGGTTTCTAATATCAGCAGATACTTGAAGTTTTAA
>JBNMNV010000102.1:0-10071 GCA_051278125.1 Polaribacter sp.
GGTGAACTAAAAGGAATTGCTAAAACTATTCCTAATCAAGAAATGTTGGTTAATGCAGTTGTTTTACAAGAAGCTAAAGATAGTTCAGAAATATAAAATATTATTACAACTCAAGATAAATTATATAAAGCATTAGCTACAAACACTAAACAACCAACTCAAGTTAAATAAGTTATAAATTATAGAAGAGCTGTTTTTTCTGGTTTCGAGCTATTAAAAAACAAGGGTTTTTAAAATTAAAAGATATTAAAACCATTCAAAAAACCATTATAGAAAATAATGCTAGAATTCACTCAATGGCTGAAACTGTATTAAAAAACGATAAAACTGGAGAAATTGTCTACATACCACCGCAAAAAAAAGACGATATCTTAGATTTATTAGGTAATTTCTTAGAGTATTTTAATGTTAAACAGAACGATTTAAATCCACTAATTAATTTAGCTATTTTACACTATCAGTTTGAAAGCATTCATCCTTTTTATGATGCAAACGGAAGAGTAGGAAGAATTCTAAACATCTTATAACTAATTATAAACAATCTTCTAGATATTCCTATTCTATATTTAAGTTCATACATCAATGAAAACAAAGCTGATTATTATCGTTTACTAAATACCGCCAATAATAAAGAAGAATGCTCTGAGTATATAATTTATATGTTAAAAGCATTTGAAGTAACATCAACCAGAACTATTGAAAAAATAAATTCAATAAAGATATTATTGGATGAAACTATACTATTTACACAAGAAAAAGAACCAAAAATTTATAGAAAAGAATTCATCGAATTACTCTTTGAGCAACCTTTTTCTAAAATAGAGTATGTTGTCGCAAAATTAAATGCAGAAAGAAAAGCAGCTTCTCGGTATTTAAAAAAAATGGAAAAAAGTAGGTATATTAAAATCTCAAAAATAGGAAGAGAAAGTGTGTATGTAAATACAAATTAATTGACATATTAAAAAAGCACTAAGCACAACATCCGTGGATAACAAATAGAAAATAGATTTTTTCTTAAAAGCCTCAACGTTTTAATGTTTTTGTTACTCCAAAAGTAAAACGCATTATTTTTTTAAATTGATCTTAAAATCGTTACTATAAGTTGACGATTTTTTTACGCTTTTTTGTTTCTTTGTATACGCTTAAAAAACCTCACGGACTTCACAGGTTTTTGAAACCTGTGAAGTCCTTTAACGACTATTTAATTGAAAATTGATCACGTAGTATACTTATCATTAGGCACCAATCAAGGAAATAAGCTTGAAAACCTTCAAAACGCAATTGATTTAATTGCTGCTCAAGTTAAATCTATTCATAAAATATCTTCTGTTTATAAAACTGCTTCTTGGGGATTTGAGAGTAATGATTTTTTTAATATTTGTTTAAAGATTTCAACGGTTCATCTACCAGAACAATTTATGCAAACCCTTCTCAATATAGAAATAGAACTAGGTAGAGAAAGAAAAGATTCTAGTAGCTATGCCGATAGAAATATTGATATAGATATCTTATTATTTGATGATGAAATTATTTTCTCTAAAATACTTACGGTTCCGCATCCAAAGATGTTAGAACGTAAGTTTGTTTTAATTCCTTTAGTGGAAATAGCGCACACTATAATTCATCCGATAGAAAAAAAATCTTTTACTATTTGCTTGTTAAATTGCAATGATTCTTCTGAAATTTCTAAAATTGAAGCACAATTAATAAGGCCTATTCCGATTACAGAGAAATACAATTATATTGCTATTGAGGGAAATATAGGGGCAGGAAAAACATCATTATCTAAAATGATTTCGAATGAATTTAATGCGAAAATTATTTTAGAACGTTTTGCAGAAAATCCATTTTTACCAAAATTTTATGAAGATAAAGAACGATTTGCATTCCCTTTAGAAATGAGTTTTTTAGCAGATCGGTATCACCAATTATCTGATGATTTAGCGCAATTAGATTTGTTTACAAACTTTATTGTATCGGATTATTATATTTTCAAATCGTTGATATTTGCTCAAATTACACTTCAAAAAGATGAATATTTGCTCTACAGAAAAATGTTCGATTTAATGTATAAAGAAATTACAAAGCCCGATTTATACGTCTATTTATACCAAAATACAGCACGGTTATTAGAAAATATAAAAAAGCGTGGCAGAGATTATGAACAAAATATTGAAGCTGGGTATTTACAAAAAATTCATGATGGTTATAAAAATTTTATAAGCACCCAACAAAATTTAAATACTTTGATTATTGATGTTTCTGAACTTGATTTTGTAGACAATATAGAAGACTATAACGCTATAATCCGTCAAATTAAAAAACCTACATAAAACACTATTTTAGATCTAACTTTTCAGCAAAATAATCACAAAAATCTTTCATAGTCGCACCCATTTTAGAGTCATCTGTAGCTTTTTCAAACGATTCTGCCATTGCAACTAAAGTTTGATGATAAAACTGTTTCATTTCATCTACAGGCATATCTTTGGCCCATAAATCCATACGTAAAGTATCTTTCTTTTTATGATCCCAAACAGAAATCATCACCGCTTTAGATGGCTCTCTATCAATACCACCATCTATTGCAGTCCAAGAAATTTCTTCTGGAACTTTATTTTCGTCTAAACCAATTTTAAATTTAACTTCTGAAGTATGTTTTACTGCCATTACCTTTTAGGTTTATATTTAGATTTATTGAAGACTTCTTCTTCACTCATTTTTAATAATTCTTGCAAAGATACATTATTATGTTTCATATAAGATTTTACAATTTGCCACCCCATCCAAACACCAATTTTACCAGGAGATAAATTATCTTGTTGTCTGTAAAATTTAGAGAATGGTGCGTTTTCTAAAAAACGTGAATTCAACTTTGTATCGGTACTAAATAATAATTTTTGATCAATAAAATACGTCCAGATTTCTTCTTCATTGGCTTCCGCCCAATTTAGTTTATCTTGAGAATACCCCATTTTTTCTTGATTAGAAGTTGATGGTACATAAAGATCTAATAGATATATTTTTTTTCCTTCATAAATCATCTTAGCAATAAAACTCCTAGTATTTAATGGATATACTTGTGCATCAATAAAGGCTTTTGCAACATCTACGACAAGATGTTCTTTTGTATTATTTTGTTTAATATATTTTGGATAATCCCCATAAAATGGATGGTTTTCTCCTAGATAAACATCCAAAGAAATCAGCAGTAAACTATCTGCATAAATAACGCGACTATTATAATCTATATTTGTTAACATCGTAACAACATTTGGTGCTCTAAACTGCGGATTGTAATATTTTACATGTTTAAAAAGAGATGTAATTTGCCCCTCCTGAAATGAGAAATCTTTATAAACCTTTTGGGTTTCTAAAAATAATTCTTGCTCTTGTGAATCGTTAATTTTTAAAAGCGATACACTATCTACAAACTCTTCTGGGAATAAATATGGATATTTATATTTAATACTTGGCAATGTTTCTTTTGATGCAGTATAAAAATCTATATCGTATCTTTCTACAGAAAAATCGACATTAATTTTTGAAAGATCAATATTGGCCTCATTTTTATCAGAACATGAAAAAAAGAGGTACAAAACTATTAAAAACGCAAATAAAAATCTCATAATATTTGTATATTAGTACATCCATTTAAAGAACGATAAAAATACTAAAATAGTTTATCAATGAATACAGAAAAAACAGCAGAATACATTATAAATTGGTTAAAAGAGTACGCCACAAATGCAAATATAAAAGGGTTTGTTATTGGCGTTTCTGGCGGAATAGATTCGGCATTAACCTCTACCTTATGTGCAAAAACAGGCTTACCTCTTTTGTGTTTAGAAATGCCTATACATCAATCTAAAAAACAAATATCACGAGCACAGAACCACATTGATTGGTTACAAGCAAATTTTAAAAATGTTTCTAAAACAGAAGTAAATTTAACACCAGTTTTTGATAGTTTAATTGATGCGCTACCCACAGTAGAAAGTGAAGAAAGTCGTTTTATGTCTTTAGCAAACACAAGAGCCCGTTTGCGCATGACAACCTTATACTATTTTGCTGCATTGCATGGATATTTAGTTGCCGGAACTGGAAATAAAGTAGAAGATTTTGGCGTTGGGTTTTACACAAAATATGGAGATGGAGGTGTTGATGTAAGTCCGATAGCCGATTTAATGAAATCAGAAGTTTATAAAATTGCAAAATATTTAGGGGTTCATCAAGAAATAATTGAAGCTGCTCCAACGGATGGTTTATGGGGCGATAATAGAACCGATGAAGATCAAATTGGTGCTTCTTATGATGAATTAGAGTGGGCAATGAATATGCAAGAACAAGGCAAGAAAGCCGATGATTTTTCAGACAGAGAACAGAAAGTATATCTACTTTACAGTAGACTAAACAGAATTAACCAGCACAAAATGATACCAATTCCGGTTTGTGAAATACCACAAGAAATAAGATAAATGAATTCTTATTCCATTAAAAATCCCTTAACTTTGAAGTTAAGGGATTTTTAATTTTCATCTTGTGTTGGTTCCTAAAGTAAATTTGCAGAAACCATCATTTTTTTAATCCTCATATACGCCCTTCTTTGAGAACCTTTGTTAATTTCAAAAGGGAGAAAAAGAAACAATTGAATAATCTTTAAAATTTGTAATAATTTTTTCATAATACTTTTCCCATTTTCTAAGTGCAATTAACAAAAAAATATTTAGTTTTAAAACTATGTAGACCAATAAAAATCGTTTTTTTTTTGCATAATTTTCATGAATCGATAAAAACTAAGGTAAAAAAATATAGAATTTATTTTTTTTCTGTTAAAAACTAAAACGTGTTAGTAAACCATTATTGTACAATTTAATTTTATCATGTAGTCGGCATAAATTAAATTATTTTTTTATTAATTAAAATTATTAACGAGAAACATAGCCTTCTCGACAATATTTTTTTTGATAAAAAACAATGGAAAAAGAAACGATTTAATACGACTTTATAAGCTTAGATTAGTATTAAACCACTCTATTTAATTTTTCGAAAAGGCGCATTTTAAGATTTGTATAGTTTTTTATCATTTCTAAATCTATATTTTTAGATTGATTCTCCATGGCTTCCTTCATCAACTCATCAATTTTTTTACCAATTAAAATTCTTCTTAAATTAAAGATTACATCTGTAACGGCTTTTGGTAGCACTTCAATAGCCGTTTTCACTTCTATATGTTTACTTTCCCAATTACTTAATTGCATCTTTGGGTTTTCTTTATCCATTAAAATAGAAGTGATAATATTGGTAATTTCTGAATTTTCATGACTCGTAAAGTCATTCATATCCAATTTTTCTGATTGATTTAATTGATGAATCATTTCTATATAAATATCTTGAAAAACTGCATTCGAAAACTCAATTTCATCGTCATGTAAATGCAAATAAATCTCTGAGCTCACAGTATTCTCAAATTTTCTTATAGAAATAGTTTCCTTCCCTTCTTCATCTATATCAACAATTTCTTCAGTAAAATAAACTTTTTCATTACCATACAAAACCAAAATCTTAATAATTTCTTGTTCTAAAATAGAAAGTTGGTCAATTTTTTGAGAAGATATTTGTCCTCCTTTAACAAGACCCATTGCCGCTTGTTCTTGTTCTTGAAAGTATTCTGGAGGTGGCTCATTAGGGTCTAAATTAGGGTTATAATTGGTTTTTGTTTTTTTTGTCTGAAAAGATTCTTTTTTCAATATTTGAGCCAATTCACTAAACAAGACGCGCTCTGAAATATCCATAATTCTAGAACATTCTTGCACGTAAACTTCACGCTGAATACCATCTGGAATTTTAGAAATACTGGTAACAATATCTCTAATAACGCCCGCTTTTTTAATAGGATCGTTCTTAGAATCTTTTAATAAAAGTGATACTTTAAAGTTAATAAAGTCTTTTGTAGAATTCTCTAAATATTCTTTTAGTTCAAGATCAGAATGCGACTTTGCAAAACTATCGGGATCCTCGCCATCAGGAAACTGAACCACTTTTACATTCATTCCTTGCTCTAAAATTAAATCGATTCCGCGGATAGAAGCTCTAATTCCGGCAGCATCACCATCAAAAAGGACTGTAATATTTTTTGTTAATCGGTTTACCAATCTAATTTGGTCAGAGGTTAAAGCAGTACCTGAAGAAGCCACCACATTTTCAATTCCTGATTGATAAAAAGAAATAACATCTGTATAACCCTCTACCAAATAACAATTATCTTGTTTGGCAATTTCTTTTTTAGCTTGATAAATTCCGTATAGAATTTTACTCTTGTGATAAATATCGCTTTCTGGGGAATTTAAGTATTTGGCTGCCTTTTTATCTGCCGTTAAAATTCTTCCTCCAAAACCTAAAATTCTCCCTGACATGGAATGGATAGGAAACATTACCCTTCCTTTAAAACGATCAAATTGCCTAGTTTCTTTTACAATCGTTAAACCAGTAGCCGCTAAATATTTTAAATCATATCCTTTGGCTAAAGCTGCCTTTGTGAAATTATCCCACTCATCAAGACAATAACCTAAATCAAATTTTGTGATAATTTCATCTGTAAAGCCTCTTTCTTTAAAGTAACTTAACCCAATTGCTTTTCCCTTATTGGTGTTTAGCATTAAATTATGAAAATAGTCTTTGGCATAATTAGAAACCAAAAACATACTTTCTCTCTCGTTCATTTGAGCTTTTTCTTCGCTTGTTTGCTCGGTTTCTTCAAATTCTATATTGTACTTTTTAGCCAACCATTTTAAAGCTTCAGGATACGAAAAATGCTCATGCTCCATTAAAAAAGAAACAGAGTTCCCTCCTTTTCCGGTAGAAAAATCTTTCCAGATTTGCTTTACTGGAGACACCATAAAAGAAGGTGATTTCTCGTCTGTAAACGGACTTAATCCTTTAAAGTTACTTCCGGCTTTTTTTAGTTGCACAAATTCACCAATGACCTCTTCTACCCTAGCAGATTCAAAAATTCGGTCGATGGTACTTCTGGATATCATTTGTTATTTTTAATACTTTAAAGACCTGACAAATTTTTAAAACCTGTCAGGTCTGATTTTTAAACCATTGAGGTTTGAGTACTTCTAATAGTTAATTAATTAACTTCCTATTTTAGTTTGCAATATGCGTTAAGGATTGCAACGACATCCTTTTTTCTTTTTCAGAAAAAAGATATAGTGAAAAGCCTGACCTTTAAGGAACCTGCCTGCGGCAGGCAGGCGCCCAAAAAAAATTTAAGAAGCTGTCTTTAATTTCTTTAACGTTGTGTTTGTTAATTTTGCTTCTGCATATTCTTTGGTTACATTCAATTCTTTCTCATCAGAACTTGGCAACTCAAACATGGCATCTGTAAAAATAGCTTCACATAAAGATCGTAACCCCCTTGCACCTAATTTATACTCTACCGCTTTCCCTACAATATAATTTAAAGCTTCTTCTTCTATCGTAAAAGTAACATCATCAATTTTAAACAATTTAGCATATTGTTTAATGATTGAGTTTTTTGGCTCCGTTAAAATGGCACGTAAAGTTTTTGCATCCAAAGGATTCATATAACTTAAAACTGGTAAACGTCCAATAATTTCTGGAATCAATCCAAAAGCTTTTAAATCAGAAGGAATAATATATTGTAATAAATTTTCTTCATCTACTTTATCATCGCTCATGGAAGCACTGTAACCGACTGCTTGCATGTTTAAGCGCTTACTAATAATTCTGTCTATTCCTGAAAAAGCTCCTCCTGCAATAAATAAAATATCTTGCGTGTTCACTTCAATAAACTTTTGCTCTGGGTGTTTTCTTCCGCCTTTTGGCGCAACATTCACAACAGTTCCTTCTAACAACTTTAACAATGCTTGTTGCACACCTTCACCAGAAACATCTCTTGTAATGGATGGATTATCTCCTTTTCTTGCAATTTTATCTATTTCATCAATAAAAACAATGCCTTTTTCTGCTTTTGCTACATCGTAATCAGCCACTTGCAATAATCTACTTAAAATACTTTCTACATCTTCACCAACATAACCTGCTTGTGTTAATACCGTAGCATCTACAATAGAAAAAGGAACATTTAGCATTTTTGCAATCGTTTTTGCAACCAAGGTTTTTCCTGTTCCTGTTTCCCCGACTAAAATAATATTAGACTTTTCGATTTCCACATCGTCATCATCATTTTTATTTTGCAATAAACGTTTATAGTGATTGTATACAGCAACTGCCATTGCACGTTTTGTTTCGGTTTGACCAATAATATATTGATCTAAAAAAGACTTAATTTCCATAGGCTTTTTTAGCATTAAATCTTTCGATAAACCACTAGATTTAGATTCCGAAATTTCTTCTTCTACAATGCCATGAGCTTGCTCTATACATTTATCACAAATATGGGCATCCATCCCTGCAATTAACAAATCTGTTTCTGCTTTTTTTCGTCCGCAAAACGAACACTCTAAATTTTCTTCTTTCGCCATTTGATTTGGTTTTTGGTTATTAGTTAATCGTTGTTGGTTAAAAAATCACCAAAAACCATCAACCAAAAACTAAATACTATTTTACTTTCTTGCTAAAACTTCATCAATCATTCCGTAGGTTTTTGCCTCATCTGCCTTCATCCAATAATCTCTATCGGAATCTTTTTGAATTTTATCAAAGGTTTGACCTGAATGATTAGAAATGATGGTATAAAGTTCATCTCTTAATTTAACCGTTTCTTTGATGGTAATTTCCATATCAGAAACTTGACCTTGCGTTCCGCTCATTGGCTGATGAATCATAATTCTAGAATGTGGCAACGCCGAACGTTTTCCTTTAGCTCCTGCACACATTAAAACTGCCCCCATAGAAGCCGCCATTCCTGTACAAATTGTGGCAACATCTGGTTTTATAAACTGCATGGTATCATAAATACCTAGACCCGCATAAACGCCACCTCCTGGAGAATTAATGTAAATTGAAATATCTTTATTTGCATCTAAACTTTCTAAAAAAAGTAATTGAGCCTGTATAATATTAGCAACTTGATCGTTAACACCTGTTCCTAAAAAAATAATTCGATCCATCATTAAACGTGAAAAAACATCCATTTGAGTGATGTTCATTTGACGTTCTTCCATAATATATGGCGTTAAACTACTTGTAATTTGATTAAAGTATGTGCTACTTACTCCTTGATGTTTTGTCGCGTATTTTTCGAACTCTTTGCCGTAATCCATTTCTTAATTCTTTTAAAATATTGTGAATTGTAAAGGTAAGAACAATTCTCTTAATAATATGTTAGAGTTTAAACTTGAAAAACCTGAATTCTTCAATTCAGGTCTTTATCTTTTAAGACAAAAATTGTTTAAAACTACTGCTTATATGCTTCTTTGACAAATTCCTCGTAAGAAACCTCTTCTATTTTAAAGTTGATATTCTCTTTAAAGAAGGTAATTAATTTCTGACTAATTAATTGACTTTGTAATTTTTGAGCTTCTTCTTGGTTTTGCAGGATTCTACCGGCAATATCATCCAATTCTTTTTCTTCTGGATTCATATTCCCGAACTGTGCCATTTGCTGACGGATAAATCCTTTAGCATACTCCACCAACTCTTTATAATCTAGTTTAATGTCATTATCTTTCATCAACTTGCCCTCGATTAGCTGATAACGCAAACCTTTTTCAGATTTTTCAAATTCAGCTTCAGATTCTTCTGAAGTTAATGCTTTTTCACCCGCAGTTTTTAACCACTTTTTTAAGAATTCATTAGGCAAATCAAACTTTGTATTCTCCATTAAATACTCTTGAACGGCTGTTAATAAATGCTGATCTGCTTGTTGTTGAAATTGTTTTTCTGCATCTTCCTTAATTTTTCCTTTTAACTGGTCTACAGTGGTAACACTTCCATCAGAAAATAATTTACCAAACAATTCTTGATCTAAATCTGCTGGTTCTGTTGTGGTAATATCTTCTACAGTAAAAGTAACCGTGATATCTAAATCGTGAATTTCATCGTGAGCAACTCCTAAAATTTGTTGTAATTTATGATCGT
>JBNMNV010000103.1:0-10057 GCA_051278125.1 Polaribacter sp.
CAATTTCAGCAAATAGCACATAAAGCGAAAGAGGTTTGTCCAATATCGAAAGCACTACACACAGAAATCGAATTAAAAGTAACGTTAAAAAACGCATAATAATGACAACCGAAACAGTAAAAGCATACGGTGCAACAGCCTCGACAGAAATTCTAAAACGGTTAGACATACAAAGACGAGCTGCAGGTGCAGACGATATTAAAATTGATATTTCCTATTGTGGTGTATGTCATAGTGATATACATACGGTAAGAGACGATTGGAAGGGATCAACCTATCCAGTGGTACCTGGACATGAGATTATTGGTCGTGTTGTCGAAGTAGGTACTAACGTTAATTCATATAATATAGGCGATTTAGTCGGGGTGGGTTGTATGGTTGATTCTTGCCAAACCTGTTCTTCATGCGAACAAAATCTAGAGCAATTTTGTGAAAAGGGCGCAACATTTACCTATAATAGTAAAGACAAACATAGCGAAGGTTCACAAACCTATGGAGGCTATTCAACATCTGTCGTTGTTGATGAAAAATTTGTACTACGTATTCCAGAAAATTTAGACGAGGCTGCAACAGCACCTTTATTATGCGCAGGAATAACCACATGGTCACCATTGAGGCACTGGAAGGTTAAAAAAGGAGATAAAGTGGGGGTCATTGGTCTAGGAGGATTAGGACATATGGGCGTTAAATTTGCCAATGCATTAGGAGCACATGTTGTCATGATTACAACATCTCCAGAAAAAGGAAAAGATGCGAAACGATTAGGCGCTCACGAGGTTTTAGTCTCCAAGGATCAAAACGACATGAAAAAACACCAGGGTAGTTTTGATTTTATTTTAAATACCATTCCTGTAGGACACGAAATGGATCCCTATTTAGGATTACTTAAAATTGATGCAACAATGGTTTTAGTTGGCGCAGTAGAGCCTTTAAAACCTTTTCATGGCGGAAGTATTATTATGGGCCGTAAGCGTATTGCAGGTTCTCTAATTGGCGGAATTAAAGAAACACAAGAGATGTTAGATTTTTGTGGAGAACATAATATTACAAGTGATATTGAACTTATCGACATGCAAGATATAAATACAGCTTACGAGCGTGTTACTAGTAATGATGTTAAATACAGGTTTGTAATTAAAATGAAATCACTTAAATAATTTTTTTTATTCTTTGAAATTATAGAACAGCATCTAAATTTGATTGAGGTGCTGTTCTTTTTTGAGGACAGTTTGAGTGTTAAGTGAGTAAATTAAAATTATTAACTGTCCTAGTTATGAGGACGCCTACGGTTGGTGTAATGCTGTTTTTAAGTTAAAAAATCCGTCCGTTACAATGATCAAGAACAAAGCAGTCTTCTTGCTTATCCCTGGTACGCTAATTAATAAGGTGGGCTTTTGATACTGGTCCTTTTTTACTGGTGAGCGTATCTTTGCTTCAATCGCTTTTATCTTAATATCATAATGCTTCCTGTGTCTTCTTGAAGATCGATATGCGAATTTTGATACTACGCCTAAAACCGCTTCTTCGTGTATTTTATTCTTTATGGCCATACCGTGTTTTATAAAATTATCCAGTATTCTAAACAACGATAAACATTCATGCTGTACAGCTGATGATAGCCTTTTTAGGAATTCCTTAAACCCTTGTTCATGATTCTTAATTGTAAATGGCCCTTCAAACTAAAATAACAATCAAAGACATCTTTACTAAGGTCAACTCCGAAAGTTTCTCTATATTTATTCATAAGGGTTATTTTATGACAGAACTGGCTACTGAGGCTCACAACAACTTAAAAACGAAATCGAAAGTATCATAGAACTGAAAGAGGTTTAAGTATTATAAGAGAGCTAATTATCAATGTTGTCTAAGTCTAGAGCTTGACCGCATATACTAAGCGTAGTTCTCTCTTTTGTTCTTTCATATTTATATCCTAAAAGTTAGGGAATCAAACTTAAGACGTGTATAAAGCATAGCTAATAAAAGCCTTTTGAGAGGTTTGTGTTTATATACAAAGACCGTCAAATTTAAAAATTTGACTTTTAAGATTGATATGCTAAAAACAAAATATAAAAATTCGGCTCTGTGTCTATCTGAAATATTAGCATCTTTTTAAACGCTAAGTTTCATACACAACCTGTTATGCACAAGCTTAAAAAAGAATTAAACAACCTCAATATATGAATATTTCAGTAGCTCAATTTCAACCGAAAGATGGAGATAAAGCATACAACTTATCGGTAATTAGAGCACTTGCGGAAAAAGCAAAATCCAACGGAGCAGATTTAATTAGTTTTCACGAAATGTCAATAACAGCTTATACCTATACCAAAGATTTGAGTTTAGAACAGGTAACGGACTTAGCGGAGGAAGTTCCAAACGGAAAAAGTACTCAGAAATTAATTGCGATTTCTAAAGAATTGAATATTCCGATTTTGGCAGGTTTGGTTGAAAAATCGGATGGAAAAATATACAATACTTATATCTGCGTTACAGGAGATGGACTAATCGCCAGATATCGAAAAATACATCCTTTCATTAGCAAATATATGTCTGCTGGAGACGCATATTGCGTATTTGATTTACTCGGTTGGAAATGTGGGATTTTAATTTGCTATGACAATAACGTAATAGAAAATGTTAGAGCAACAAGTCTCTTGGGAGCAGAACTAATTTTCGCACCCCACGTTACGGGCTGCACGCCATCCGCAATGCCGCATCGTGACTATGTAGCCGATAAATATTGGCAGAATCGTGAAAACGACCCTGTTTCATTACGAATGGAATTTGACGGACCAAAAGGGAGGCGTTGGTTAATGCGTTGGCTACCTGCAAGAGCTTACGACAATGGAGTTTATTATGCGTTTACAAATCCAATTGGTTATGACGGCGACCATTTAAAAAATGGTAATTCAATGATAATTGATCCATATGGAGAAGTATTGTCCGAAATAAAATCCTTTGAAAACGACATTTCGATTTCAAAAATTACAAAAGAAAAAATTAAACTATCGGGCGGTTGGAGATACAAAAATGCTAGAAGACCAGAACTTTATAAAGACATAATTGGCGGAAATCACGAATCGGACACAACACCCGTATGGATGAACGAGAAAACGGATAAAAATTGAGTTAAGCCTATGCACCACAAAACCTAAACCTAATGTAGACTTTAAGGCTAAATCGAAAGGTCTGTACAGCAAACCATTCACATTAAAAATTTAAGCCGAATATAGTACTGTTATACCTATTCATTTTTTTAGGTTTAGGTAGTGTCTTAAATTTTAATACTGGAAAACGATTGCTATTTTGCGTTTGTGATTACCCTAAGAATAAGATGAAAAGACAATCTTAAACGCAACCCACTACTTAATAAAAAAAGGATGTTCCCCTGAGCGGTATCTATGAAAGCACCATTAATATCATACGTATCTCATTTGCTATCCATTAATAGTTTTAAAGAAGTAAATTTTGCAGTAAAAACCTTAAAAGTGTCTACCAATTGTTAAGCGAATCTCTTGATTTTAAGACAGTATTAATAAGGTTTCATTATTAAACCATTAGACTGTCGATGAACAATTAAAACAAGTATATGAGTACAACATTTTTGAATACCAAGTCAAGAGGAATAACCAAAACAGTAGCTGAATTCTCGAAAAAAGACGGTCAAAGCAACAGGGAATTCCGTAAGTTTATTAGTGAACAAGTGGTGGAGCATAGAAAAGAGGGAATGGACGTGTTCAAGTCTCCAAGACCTGGCGACGACCGAAAGAACGAATAACTACCTATCTATAGCGTAAAAAGAAGTAATTAATAAAGAACTAAAAGGCTATTTAGTCTCCCTAAATAGCCTTTTAGTTCTTCAAATAAAAAGCATTGAAAAACTATGATATGTGACAATTTAAAACCTATAATTAAAAAAAGCTATTCTAATACCAGAAATGCTGGTAAGTAAGGTCAACTGAACTTGTTAATCTTGTTTTACTAAAGATAGGAGCTTCTTTTCATTACCTTTAATCACTTTGTACAAATGCTTAGGATTTCGTCTTAAAGAACCATACACAAACTTTCAAGGCGACCCTAAAGTCTCTTCGCCATACATCTTGTTCTTGGTAGCCGTGCGTTTCTTTAATTAACTTCAAGTAACTGAAATTGTTCTAAATACTCATTCTGGACATCTATAAGAGCTTTATAACGTGGTGCTTTGTTAATTTGGGCGTATTTACAAATAGTCTTAGTCTCGCTTTTGTCCGTTTTTACCTTGGCCAATTTCATCGCTATAAAACGCTTTACTCGTAATAGATTTACAACAGATACCACTACTGCATGTTTATACAAAAACTGGTCAAGACGTTAATGATACTTACCCGTAGCTTCCATCACCACAACAACATGTAAAGGCATAATTTTCACGAAACCCTTAAAACCTACTTCAATATTTTTAATTATAAATGGCTCTTCAAACTACCATAACAATCAAAGACATCTTTACTAATGTCGACTCCGAAAATTTCTTTGTATTTATTCATAAGTACTGATTTATGAAAGAACCAGCTACTTCAGCTCACAACAACTTGAAAACGAAATCTAAAGTCTCACAGAACTGAACGTGGTTTAAGTAGTAAAAGAGAGTCATTTATCAATGTTGTCGAAGTCTGTTCATTCACGCTATGTACTACCCTTAATTCTCTCTTTTGTTCTTTCTGGTTTATATCCTAAAAGTTAGGGAATCAAACTTAAGACGTGTATAATTAATCGCTAGTTAAAGCCTACTTGCGAAAACCCTCTCGGATTTTTTATTCAGTTTATATTTACTAAATTAGTTACTTAATCAACGCCACTAATCATACACAAAACCGTTGCCATCAATTAAAAAATAACCAAAATGCCTTTTACTTTTTCACATCCGGCACTAATTTTACCATTGAAAAATATATTCGGGAAATGGGTTTCTCTAACTGGTCTTATAATTGGAAGTTTAACTCCTGACTTTGAATATTTTTTAAGAATGAAAATTCAAGGGCACTATGGCCATACAATAATTGGAACATTATGGTTTAACCTTCCATTAGGGATATTACTATGTTTTTTATTTCAACATATTATCAAAAAACCGTTAATAGAAAACTCTCCTAAATTTATTCAATACAGAGTCACGGAATTGAAAAATTTAAACTGGAAAAAATATTTTATGGATAATTGGATTGTAGTATGTTTATCAATCTTAATTGGAGCATATTCACATATATTCTGGGATTCTTTCACTCATTCAAATGCTTTTTTTACCAACTATTTTGGACTTGATGGAAAAGTATTTAATACTGAAATTTCAATTTTTAAACTTCTCCAGCATTTAAGTACTTTAATTGGCGGAATAACAATCTTATGGTATTTTCTAAAACTAAAGAAATACAAAATAGAATATACTAAACCGAACATTAAATACTGGATCAATATTGGATTTTTTGCAATAAGTATTATGGGAATTAGAATTGCTTTCGGTTTAAAAATTATTGAATACGGAAATGTAATTGTTAGTGTAATAACTGCAGGAATGATTGCTATAACGCTTGCATCTCTGTATGAAAAAATAAAAACTGGTGGCAACAACGTTTATAAAACATAGTTACTAATTGCTAAACCTTAAGTTATCGCTTATTTACTAAGACCGCCAAATTTTTATATTTAACTTTTTGAGAGATTTAATAAAAAAAACGGCTAAGTGTTAATCCGAAAAGTTAACATCTTTTTACACGCTACGTTTCATACACAAAACCGTTTGCGAACATTAATATTAAAATAGTTTTATGTGAAAAAAATAGTTGTTTTAGGCGGAGTTGGATTTATTGGAGGACGCCTGATTAGTAGACTAAAATCAATGGGGTTCTGGGTAAAAGGTGTAGATATAAAACATCATGAATTCAAAAAATCAGATGCTGATGAATTTATTATAGCAGATTTATGTGAATACCAAAGTGTAGCCTTTGTCATAGATAAAACCATAGATGAAGTATATCAGTTAGCGGCGTTTGCACCCTAACGCTACTTCCTGACGCTCAACAAGCAGCACAAAGCACAAAGCACAAAGCACATTAGCAAAAATTACGAAATAAGCGCTAAATTCAAACCCTAAACCAAGTGCATCTAATATGTACTGTATAGTTTCTTGAAAATGAAATAGTTTTGGTAAGCCATGTGCTTTTATTAATGCGAATACAGCACCAAAATCTAAAACAAATACGTTATGTTTTTATTTATATTAAAGTCTAAGGATATCGTTTTAAAAGTACTTAAGCTAAGAAAATTAGGGCTAGTGAAAAGAATCATTAGCCCTAATTGCAACAGGCACAATGTTTATAGTTAATTGATGAGCTGCGCTTGCATGGGAACTCCAAAGCTTCGGGACTACGGATTTTATTTTGGTTCGTTTTCTTTTACTAATTTAGTTGCTAGCCAACGTAACGAGCCCCATGTAAACTTTTAGAAATAATCATTATGAAACACATATCTCTCTTTATTATCATCTTCTTATTCGTTTTTCTAAAAGCTAGCGATGCCATTGGTCAAACGTATGCCCGAAATGGCATTGTTGCTTCAAGCAGCAAAGTAGCATCCGAAGTAGGAATCGATATCCTAAAAAAAGGAGGTAATGCTATTGATGCTTCTATTGCAACTGCCTTTGTATTAGCTGTTACACATCCATCTGCTGGAAATATTGGTGGAGGTGGATTTCTGGTATTTATGGATTCTACAGGGAGCGCAACCACCATTGACTTTCGGGAAAAAGCGCCTCTAAAAGCATCTCCGCTGATGTTTCTTGATAAAGAGGGAACCCTTGCAAAGGGAATCAATCATACCGGAAGACAAACAACAATCAATCACATTGGTGCAAAAGCAATAGGTGTTCCCGGTACAGTGGCAGGTCTGTATCTTGCTCACCAGAAATATGGGAGCCTCCCTTGGGCAGATTTGGTTCAACCGGCCATCGAAATAGCAGAAAATGGATTTCCGCTAACCTATAGTCTTTTTCAAAAAGAAACTTATTTTGACGCCAATTCCCCTATCCCATTTTTAAAAGCGTACTTCAAAAAGGATAATGGTGAGCTAACACAGTTTGGAGAACTTTGGAAACAACCTGAGTTGGCTAATACCCTATCAGAAATTAGAGACCATGGTAGGGATGGTTTTTACAAAGGCATAGTTGCAAAAGAAATAGTAAGGTTCATGAAGGAGAATGGTGGTATCGTAACCCTAAAAGATCTTAAACGCTATACTGCCGTGGAGAGGATACCTATAAAAGGCACTTATAAAGACTATGACATCTACTCAATGGCACCACCTAGCTCAGGCGGCGTGGCATTAATTGAAATGATGAATCTTATGGAATTGGCAGACCTAGATGTCATAGAATTTAACTCTAGCGCTTATGTTCATCTCCTAGCTGAAGTTATGCGAAGAGCTTTTGCAGATAGAGCAGAACATCTAGGAGACGTAGATTTTAATGAAGATATTCCGTTAGATAAGCTTACTTCTAAAGCATTTGCCAAAAAGCGATTTGAACATATTGATATGGCTATGGCATCTGTTAGCGACGCTACAAAATTTGGACAGATTTATGATGGCAGTAGTACCACACATTTCTCTGTTGCTGATGCATACGGTAATGCGGTATCATTCACCTACACCCTAGAAAACAGCTACGGCTCAGGCATGGGCTCAGACAAGCTGGGTTTTATTTTTAACAATGAAATGGGTGACTTTAACCCCGTGCCTGGCAAGACTTCCACCACTGGCCAGATTGGAACAAATCCAAACCTCATTCAACCTGAAAAAAGGATGCTTTCAAGCATGACACCCACAATCGTGGCGAAAGATGGCAAGCCCTATCTTATCATAGGTAGTCCAGGTGGTCGAACCATCATTAACACCGTTTTCCAAACAGTGTTAAATGTTATAGGCTATGACATGCAAGTGGATAAGGCTATTGAAGCCGTGAAAATTCATCATTCTTGGTTGCCGGATAGCATACAGTATGAAAGAGGACTATTATCTCCTGATACCAGAAAAGCACTAGAAGCGATGAATCATAAGCTAATCCCCGTAAATAGATTGGGTGTGTTGATGGGCATTCAAATAGATGTAAAAAACAATATCATGATAGGAGCTTCCGATTCTTCAAGTCCGGACGGAGCTGCTATAGGATACTAACTATTTCTAACAACACCTATACCTTAGCCTTCATTAAAGAAACTGAGTACGCATATGATTCCAATTTTTAGAAAATTAAAAAAAACATGTTAGACGATAATAAACCAATGAATTATATACGCTATGCCATTGGAGAGATAGTACTTGTGGTGATAGGTATTCTTATCGCACTTCAAATAAATAATTGGAATGAAGAAAATAACCAAAAGCAAGTATTGAATGGGATCTTACAAAGCATTGCAAATGGAGTACAATCCCATTTAAGAGAATTAAGCTTACTAGCTGCGGCAAGAATAAATATTGTAATAAAAATCGATTCTATTTAAAAAAATATGATGATGCAGATAAGACAGCTTTAACTATTGAAGAAGCATCCTATATTAACTTTTCATTTATCAATATTCTAAATACTGTACACTTGAATACCAATATAAGTGCCTTTGAGTCTCTAAAAAATTCCACGTATTTCGGTACGGTTCAAGGCACTGACCTAGCGTTATTAGTAGACACTTACTAAACGTTTCCAAATTTAATCAGAAGCATTGAGGATTAACATAATCAAAACATAAAAAATCTAAAACAAGAGTGGTTGTCTCATTTCACAAATAATGGCGAAGGCCTTTTTATGAATCCCTGGAATGCTATTGATTTCGCCATTGTTGGTTCACGATTTTTAGCTATTACAAAAGACCCTCAAACCATAGCTATATGGGAAAACGGTTATTCTGAAGGGGAAGTTCTTAGCCAATACCGAAAACACGACTTGATAGGGAATAAACTCGTGGAGATGATACGTAACTCTAAAACCACATTTGACCAACAAACTAAACTTGACTTTGGCGGTATATTATTATCCTTTGGAGATGCTGATATTATTAGTCTTCTCATCAATGGCGAGGTGCCTACTGGTTTTGTTATACAATATGCAGCATCTGACTTATTTCGTAATACTTTAGTAGAAAAAAAAGACTATTCCGTCTTCAAATATCCGGAAAATAGTTACGTGTAGGCATCCGCTTATTTTTCTGTAGATGCCCTGTATGGAAGAGTAAATGAAATGGACTTTTCTACCTATTCAAAAGTAGTTATTCAAATGAAAGGTGAAACTGGTGGTGAAACATTTGATATAGGAATGAAGGATATCCATGATCCACCAGACGGCTCTGAAACAAAGATTAAAATAGAACTGACCGATGAATGGAAGATATATGAATAAGAAACCAACCAATTCGCTACTGCCGGTATGTATAGAATAATAGTTCCTCTAGCATTTTGTTTTGAAGGACCAATAGGTAGCATCATACCTATACAATCTGTACAATTTAAATAAATAACGAGCGGCTAATAACTAGGAACTGCGCTAAAAAAAACTAAGAAAGCACCGATTTTTAATTAAAGTACTTCTATAATTCTTATCATAAATTAAACCCAATTTTGCTACTGCAAATACCTGTTTTAGGAGTTTATTACAAACTGCAATTAGCGCTAGCTTTTTACTTTTCCGTTTAGCTATGATTCTTTTATAAATTACTTTAAAGGCTTTGTTGTGTTTGGAAGTTGAGAAGCTGCACATAAATAATAGATTTCCGTATTTTTGGTTTCTAATTTTACTGATTCTCTGTCGCCCTTTCACACTGTTTCCGTTCACACGTATTATGGAGGTTAATACTGAATAGGTGCTTTTGCGGCTTCGATTAATAATGTCAAATCATGCGCTACACGTTCCATTTCAGCCCGGTAAACATCAAGTTCTGTTTGAAAGATAAGTTCTGTTTGAAAGGCAAGTTCTTCGTTAGCAAGGATTAATTCATTTGTACGCATTTCTTTCTCTTTATTGGCTAAAATTAACTCA
>JBNMNV010000104.1:0-9968 GCA_051278125.1 Polaribacter sp.
AAGTAAATGGCTTTAAGAATTAATAGCTCAGCGTTCAAACACAAATGTAAAATTAAACTCTCAATATTTAAGACAGAAGTATTATTTATAAAGTTCAGATTGAAGTTTGGTCCATGAGTTTTTTAGCGAAGCATATTTACGGAAATAAAGCTTTTCCTGTATAAGCTAGGTGAATCGGCTACGTGGAGCGAGAATACTTTACGTAAACCTCAATGTATGACTTTTGTAAAAATTTAATACTGTTTGTTGGTAAATGAAAAGAAATAAAACTATGCTTTGAAAAAATAACATTTTGTACCCATAGTTATAAAAAAGGCTTAATATTTCTATGAAGCTTTTTCACTTTAGGGAACTGGACTCGAAACAGTGAACTATGAGCTTTGCAATACCTCATAGTTCAGGCCTATTTCGAGATTTTGTTCCTTGTTTTAAGTAATGTTGGGAGAAAAAATCCACAAGAGTTTCGTCATAGTAATGTGCAGTTGCGTAAACTAGCTAAAAAACTCCTTTTAAAAGTTGGGAAATAGTTTTGCTAATGGTCAAATCAAATTAACTGCATTCAAAATATTAATAAGCTCAAATAGGATTTGATAATTTATATTTAAATTTAAAAAAAGGGTTAAAGAGTAAAAATTAAAAACAATAACTTTTTCAGTATGTAGTTAATGCTTGACTTGTCCATTAGATTTTCCCCTTTTTTAATTATTATGACTTCTTCCAAATTCTCCCTTGAAAAGCCTTATCTACTGGTGTCTTATACACATGATTAAAATAATTACTCATGGTTTTAATACCTATGCCAGAAATTACTCCTAAAATATTTTCTTCAGTATAACCAGCACTTAGAAAATTATTAATATCATCTTCAGAAGGAAGGCCTCTTTTTGCTGTCATCTGTCTTGAAAATATGCTCAATGCTTTCAGCTTTTCATTCGGGACTTCTGAATTACTTCTAATAGCATTTGTTACTTCAACAGGTACTTTATTCCAATTGTCTGCAACAAAACTATGCGCAGCCATGCAATAATCACAGTCATTTTCATAAGCCACAGAAAGGAAGATAACTTCTTGCTCTCTAGATGAAAATCCTGAATTTGCTCTAAATGAATTGTATGCATAAAAATAACCATCTAATAAAGCCGTGTTATTTGCCATACCTGCATACATGTTGGGAATCATTCCCATTTCCTTTTGCGTAGTTTTTAGAATTTTACTAGATATTGAATCTGAGTTTTCAATTGTTTTTGGTTCTAAAGTGATTGTCTTAAAAGTATTCATAACCTTTTTTGATTTATTTGTGTTTATGAGTTTCCCGTTTTTAATCTCACCTAACAGGATAACTTTTTTTCTTTTTTCATAATTCTTGGCGTCAAGTAACATTTGGCGCTTATTATCTCATCTAATTTTCACAACCGCATTCGAATTTTTATTTCCTATTTCGATGCAAAACCATTTCGTAATACTTTTTGCTTTGTTGCTGGACGTCCCATTTTTATTAAAATTTAGGAGTATTAGAGATAGTCAAAACCCTAATACTCCCTATTTTTATTTACTTATAATAGCCTTATAATCGTACTGGATTAAAAAGAATAGCGGCACGGCATATGCTAAATGGCGCAGTAACGTAATTACTGGCATCACGGGATTCATGTCGATTCCTGCTCCTAATAGCGGAAGCATAAACAGCCATACTAAAGCTTTCATTTCACCTGTTACAAAAATAATTGGTCTTAACCATATTGGCCCCCAAAGTGATGGTGCTATCCCAGCGAAGAGAATGGACAATAGGATTCCATTCCCATAATGTCATGCCACTCCGTATGCCAATTCCAATCCGGTTTTGGTGCCCAAGATAGTAGGTATGTCCCACCAAGTTCCTGTAATCAATAATCCAACGACATCAAATAATATGGTTCCTAAAAGTCCAGCGATGATTGCTCTTTTCCAATTAATGGTTTTTACAATTTTGTTGTTTTATTTTATTATTTACAAATGATATTACTCGTTTATTAAAACTTTAGTTGATATTATTTTTCTTTAAAAATTTAAGGATGTAATTGGCAATCTCGTCTCCTTTTTCTTCCAAAGCAAAGTGTCCTGTATCCAATAAATGAAATTCTAAATTTTTTAAATCTCTACTATATGGGTATGCTCCATCTGCAGGAAAGATATAATCGTTCTTACCCCAAACAATTAATGTTGGTGGTTGATGCTTTCTAAAATATTCTTGCCATTCTGGATATAATGGTACGTTAGTTCTGTAATCATAAAACATAGCCAATTGAATCTCATTATTTTCAGCTCTTGTTAAATGTTGCAAATCTATGTTCCAGTTGTCTGGGCTTATTTTGGATGCATCCTGAACGCCATGTGTATATTGCCATTTTAAGCCATCTGGTGAGTGAAATCCTTCTAATGGTTTACCGTTTTCAATTGTATAGTCGTTCCAATATTTTTTAATAGGAATCCAGAAATCTTTTAGCCCTTCATTATAAGCATTTCCATTTTGAATAATAAGTGATTCTATTTTCTCTGGATATTTGGCAGCTATTCTAAATCCAATTGGTGCACCATAATCCATTAAATAAACACTATATTTTTCAACTTTCAATTCTGCCAGAAATCCTTCAACTATAAGGGCCATACTATCAAATGTATAGTTAAAGTCTTTCATCATAGGCTGGTCGCTTCTGCCAAACCCAGGATAATCCGGTGCGAGTACGTGATAACGAACAGACAAGTCTGTTATTAAATTCCGAAACATGTGAGACGAGGTAGGGTAACCATGTAATAATAAAATAGTGGGTTTATTTACATCACCCGCTTCTCGATAAAAAATGTTTACACCGTTTACGGTTATGTTTTTGTGTAAAGTTGGACTGACTTTAGTGCTGATCGCATTAATTTCTAAGGTGTTTATGGGAGTTTCAAAAGAAAGTATTCCGGAGGATATTATACCTATTAGCAGAATTCCTAGTACTGAATTAATAAGTTGTTTTTTCATGATTTGAAATTTAAATGATTAAATGATTAATTTTTGAATTCGTTCTTTAATTCGTTTGTGGTAAATACATGACTTGCTATAAATCTGAAGTTAGTTTGTGCTGCAGCGTTTCCATCATACCCTGGGATTATCGCTGAGGCAGTTGCATCTCCAACGACGGCAACTTCAAATCCATCTTCCAAAAGTTCTCGCATGTGTGATTCAACACAAAGGTTTCCAGACATTCCTGCTAAAATCACTTTGTCTATTTTTTGCTTTCTCAATTGTAAGCTTAAATCATTTTGTTCTGGACCATAAACTTTATGAGGTCCTACAACAGTCACAAAATCTTTTTCTACGTATTTCTTATATCGTTCTAAAAAGTCTGCTCCTGATCCTTCAAATCCTTCTTTATTCAACTGATCTCCGCTATCAAACATATTTATATTATGCATTAAGGTTTCTAGAGCACCTTCAAACTGCCATGAATGGTCATGTTTGTAATAGTAATGTGGAGAAATAAAAACTTTAATGCCATTAGCCTCTGCTAATTTGAATAACGATTCTAAATTATCTACTGTATTATTTTTTGTAACGCTTTCTCCTACAACTCCCCACGTGACACCGTTTGGACTTAAAAAATCGTTTTGAGGATCTGTAATAACGATGGCAGTTACTCCATCAATGGTAAATCCTGGATTTGGCAATTGTGCGAATAAACTTCTACTTGATATTAGTGTTACAACTAGTGTAAGTAATACTTTTGTGATTTTTGTTTTCATTATTTTAAATTTATTTCTAATTAAACTTCTTGTAATTGTTCTATGTTTTGTGCTTTAGGGAAATCAATTTGGAAGCCACCATTATGAAAAATCGTGTTTGTGATGGTTATTAAAGATATAATTGCGATTAATTCTGCAAATGCTGGTTTGTTAAATCCTGTATCAAAAAAAGTATTGATATTAGATGTAGATGGATGACCTTTCGTATTTACAAAGTCACTTGCCAAGCTTACAAGAGCGTTTAATCTCTCATTGGTAATAGTGTTTGTTCTTAACGCTAGGGTTTGATCTTCAGTAAAGCCATTCATTTTTCCTAAGGCAGTGTGTGCCGATAAGCAGTAAGCACATCCATTAGCTTGCGAAGTTGCTAGAGCGATGGCTTCGTATTCTTTAGCAGAGAACTCCCCACCTTTTAGGGTTTCAGTGAAGTTGAGAAATCCGCCTAAAAGTTTATCTGATACACCCATGGCGGCATATAAGTTCGGAAGCATTCCGATTTTGCTTTTTATATTGGTAAAGATGGCTTGTGAAGCTAAATTTGCTTCTTCGAAGGGTAAAGGTTGTAACGTTTTCATTTGTAATTATGTATTAGATTAATATTGAATTAAAATTTTCGTTTCGACATTTGGATTTTAACATCGTTTGCACTCATGTCTCGAATACGCATTAGACCTTCTGAATCGAATTCCCAATGCTCGTTTCCATGAGTTCTGTACCATTGTCCAGTTTTGTCATGTTGCCATTCGTATTCGAATCGGACGGATATTCTATTATCCGTGAAAGACCAGAGGTGCTTTCTAAGTTTGTAGTAGAGTTCCTTGTTCCATTTATCGTGTAGGAATTTAACTATGGCTTGCCTACCAGTAAAGAATTGATCTCTATTTCTCCATTTTGAATCTAGGGTATAGGCCAGGGAGACCATTTCTGAATTCTTGCTATTCCAAGTATCTTCTGCTGCTTGAACCTTCTGTGTAGCTGTTTCCTTTGTAAAAGGAGGGACTATCTTCTTCATTTTTTTTTAATAAGGACCTAACTATATGATGTGTAATTAATACCTCTTAAATTGACACAAAATACAGACAAGTCTGTTTTTTTTAATTGCGATTCTTTAATTTTAAATTTACCGGATCATAATAATTACGTACAGACAAGTCTGTATCAGCATGTAAAAAAATATTTATCCTAATATTTTTTTACATGCTTTTTTTGCGGTCACAATTGGCCAATTATCTTTTTGAATTTGCGAAAGAATAATTGCCCCTTCAATCAAAACCATAACTTCGTCGCCCAATTCTTTCGCTCCTTTGTTAGTGAATTCTTGTTCTTTACTAAGTTCCTTTTGTAACCAGCCCCTCAGCTCGTTTTTATGAAATATGGCCTGATCCTTAATTTTAGTATGATCTGTAGGAAGGTCAGTAATGATATTTTGCCATCCACAGCCTCTGAAATCGACTTCTGTCAACCACTCCGTTAGATAATTAAAAACGCAAATAACTTTGCTTTTAGGACTTTTCTCTTTGGCAACACACTCCTCTAATTTTCCCATCCACATGGTGTGTCTGGCCTTTAAATAGGCTACAGCAATATCTTCCTTAGACCTAAAATGTTGGTACATGCTAGCTTTTGCAACGCCTGCCTCATCTATAATCTGATTTATACCTGTCTGGTTATACCCTTGGTTATAGAACAAATCTGAAGCTGTTTCAATGATACGTTCCTTGACACCTAATTTTTTCATAGGACAAATATAGGGCAGAATTTAAATAAACAGACAGGTCTGTATTATTTTAACTTTACTTTAACTATCTCTGTTTATCGAATTTTCAGAAATCCATGATGGATTGAAACGTACAGGATGATAATTATTTAAAGGTGGGGCTAATAAAGGGTAGTCTTATAGGACTACCCTTCCTAAAACTAGAATGTATTTATACATACTTTCTAAAAAACCAAGTACTACTCTTCACAGAATGTATCTTTTGTAAAGAGTTCTTTGTGTTATCCTATTTTTATTATCTTCCTTTAAAGTTTAAATAAGGGATTCCTTAACTTAACCATATAATCGATTTATTTCTACTTGGAAAAGCACACAAAACTTCTAAATGTTTAACATTCAAAATCAACCAAAAATGAAAAAGTTTTTACTATTGACATTGCTGTTTCCTTTGATTCCTTCCCTATCATTAGCTCAAAATGATAAGGTAACGGTAATCAGCACCATAGATTCAAAACAAAATCATTACACCACCATAGCAAAGCAACTATGGGAGAATCCAGAATTGGGATACCTCGAGGAAAATAGCTCGGCACTATTACAAAAAGAGCTAGAAAAGGAAGGGTTTAAAATTGAAAAAGGAGTAGCGAATATACCTACAGCCTTTACTGCTACTTATGGCTCAGGCACTCCGGTAATTGGTATTTTAGGAGAGTTTGACGCGCTCCCAGGCATGTCACAGGCAGCTGAACCGTTTAAAAAAGCAAGAGTTGTTGATGCTCCTGGTCAGGCATGTGGACATCATCTATTTGGAACTGGCTCTATGGCTGCGGCTATTGCAGTAAAAGATTGGTTAAAAACTTCAGGAAAATCAGGAACTATACGATTTTATGGTACGCCAGCCGAGGAAGGTGGTTCGGGAAAAGTTTATATGGTTCGTGCAGGACTTTTTAATGATATAGATGCGATTGTTTCTTGGCATCCTGGCGATGAAAACACTTCTAACCCTGGTACTAACCTAGCAACAATATCAGGAAAATTTCGATTTAAAGGCAGCTCATCTCACGCAGCCGCTGCCCCAGAACTGGGACGTTCTGCATTAGATGGCGTAGAAGGAATGAACGATTTGGTGAATATGTTACGAGAGCACACCACAGAATCTACACGTATTCACTATGTGATTACAAAGGGTGGCGATGCTCCTAATATTGTGCCAGAAGAAGCAGAAGTATATTATGTGGTTCGTAATGCTATTAGAGATGAAGTGAGAGCCGTTTGGAATCGGGTTGTTAAGGCAGCTGAGGGTTCAGCTATGGGCACAGAAACAACCATGACCTATGAAATTATTGGAGGTACCTATGAAAGATTACCAAATAAAGCACTAGCAACTTTAATGCATGCCAACATGACCCTGGTAGGAGGAGTAGACTACACACAAGAAGAGTTCGCTTTTGCTAAAGAAATACAAAAAACATTGGGAGCGCCTGAACCAATTGAAAGTGCTAAGATTATTAAGCCAATGGTGTTTACCTACGGAAAGGCCTCTGCCGATACAGGAGATGTAAGTTGGAATGCTCCAACTGCTGCAGTTAGAACAGCAACTTGGGTACCAGGAACACCACCTCATAGCTGGCAAGCAGTCGCTGCAGGCGGAACTGATATTGGGTTCAAAGGGATGCTTGTTGCTGCAAAAACATTAGCGTTAACCGCAATTGACATTTACAAATCACCTAAAATATTAGAGGGAGTGAGAGCAGAGTTCAACGAAAGAAGAGGTCCTGATTTCAAATACGAGGCTTTATTAGGAGATAGAAAACCGGCTTTGGATTATAGACAATAGGTGCTTAAAAAGCTAAAACCAGGTAACACCAATAGGTATAATGTCATTAATATAATCATGTGTTAAGGGCGCTACAAAAGTTTAATAAAAATATTTCATAAAAGATTCTAAAAAAAATAACAAACGATACATTCATACAAACCGAATTAGGGTTAGAACAATGGCTAAAAGACAATTATTACCTAATTAATAATTATAGTATTAATGGTAATTTTATTAATTAAGGTTGTAGACTAGAAAATAATGGAGGAGCATTATCAATGGTATGATACTGAAGGTTACGAAAAAAATCCAGTCCAATATGCTTTAAAAACGATAAAAGCGGATAAACATGCCAATCGAAGTTTTATTGGAATGAATAAGGAAAATTCTGAAGTTGAAAAGATATTAGCCGAACTTAAAAGGTCATGGAATGGATTACTAGAGGGGTAAAATTCTGTGTGATGATGTATTTGGCCCGCGAACTAGGGTTTTTGTACTTGGTTGTGGAATTAACAAAATAAACGACGGAACCAAAAATGCAGGAAACCGAAAGTTTTAATAAAATATAGAAAAGATAACGAACTACCATACAGTCTATAATCGTACTGCAAATCTTTAAATTTCAATAGATAAAATGAAAGTCTGTATTGCCGAAAAACCATCTGTAGCACGAGAAATTGCTTCCGTTCTTGGGGCTAACACTAAACGTGATGGGTATTATGAAGGCAATGGCTATGCTGTAACGTATACTTTTGGGCATCTTTGCACGCTAAAGGAGCCAAACGATTACAAACCGAATTGGAAAAGTTGGGATCTAAACAATTTACCAATGCTACCAGAACACTTTGAAACCAAAGTAGCTAAAGATTCTGGTATTCGAAAACAGTTTAAAATTATAAAACAATTATTCGATAAAGCAGATGTTGTTATAAACTGCGGTGATGCTGGGCAAGAAGGAGAATTAATACAACGCTGGGTTTTAAATCAAGCAGAGTATAAAGGTAAGGTCGAAAGGCTTTGGATTTCTTCGCTTACAACCGAAGCCATAAAAGATGGATTTAAGAACTTAAAACCATCTGCAGATTACGATAATTTATATTATGCAGGTTTTTCTCGTGCCATTGGAGATTGGCTTTTAGGCATGAATGCAACACGTTTATACACGCTAAAACATGGGGGCTACAAACAAGTATTATCAGTAGGTCGAGTGCAAACACCAACATTAGCTATGTTAGTTAATCGGTTTAAGGAAATAGAAAATTTTAAACCGCAACCTTATTGGGAATTGCAAACGCTCTACCGCGATACTTTATTTAGCTACGAAGAAGGGCGTTTTCTTAAAATTGGAGATGGAGAGAAACTGGCGGAAATTGTAAAAGAGTACGATTTTGAAATTGTTTCTACTACAAAAAAGTTAGGAAATGAATATGCACCAAGGCTATTTGATTTGACAGGTTTACAAGTCTATTGTAATACGAAGTTTGGTTTTAGTGCAGATGAAACATTGAAGATTGTCCAGAAATTATACGAGCAAAAAGTAGTAACCTACCCTAGAGTAGATACAACATTTTTACCAAATGATGTGTACCCAAAAATAGCAGGAATATTAAAAAAATTAACTAAATACAACCGATTAACGCAGTCGCTACTGGGTAAAAAAATAAAGAAAACAAAAAAGGTTTTCGACGATAGTAAAATTACAGATCACCATGCTATTATTCCAACAGGTTTTCAAATTAATTTACAATACAACCAGCAACAGGTTTACGATATTATTGTACTTCGTTTTATTGCTGTGTTTTATCCAGATTGTAACGTATCTAATACCACTGTTATTGGAAAAGCTGAAAAAATAAAGTTTAAAACCACAGGGAAAGAGATTTTAGAAAAAGGATGGAGGATTGTGTTCGAGACACCAACCTCGTCAAAAAAAGGAATATTACCCACATTTAAAAAAGGCGAAAAAGGACCACACAAACCGTCGTTTATAGAAAAGCAAACCAAACCACCAAACCAATTTACCGAGGCCTCACTGTTGCGCGCTATGGAAACCGCAGGAAAACAGATTGACGACGATGAACTTCGTGAAATCATGAAAGAAAACGGTATTGGCCGGCCTTCTACACGTGCTAATATTATTGAAACTTTATTCCGTAGAAAATATATAAAACGAAATAAAAAGCAAGTAATCCCAACAATTACTGGCATTGAATTAATAGCTGCCATTCAAAATGAATTATTAAAATCTGCAGAGCTCACTGGTAAATGGGAAAAGCAGTTAAAAGACATTGAAAAAGGAACATTTAGTGCTGGAATTTTTATCAAGCAAATGAAACAAATGGTAGATCGTTTGGTTTTTGAAGTTAGAAGCGAAACTAATAAGGCTAACATTTCAGCAGTACATAATAGGCCTGTTGGCGCAAAGAAAAAAGCAGTAAAGAAAACAACGGGAATAGCATCCGTAAAATGTCCTAAATGTAAGAATGGCACTATTCTTAAAGGGAAATCTGCTTATGGTTGTTCAGCATTTAAACAGCATTGCGATTTTGTTATTCCATTTATATTTGAAGGTAAAACCATTTCAGAAAAACAGTACATTAGACTGTTACAAAAAGGGGAAACCGTAAATTTAAAGGGCTTTAAAGTTAATCATTCCCTGATTGAAGG
>JBNMNV010000105.1:0-9845 GCA_051278125.1 Polaribacter sp.
CAAAATAGTATCGTTTTCAGAAAGTCCTTTTTCTACAACAAATAAATGCGGTAATTCGCTGCCAATTTTAATCTCGCGTTGTTTTACAACATTATTTTTATCAACTATAAAAACATAGGTTTTATCTAAAACTTCAAAAGTTGCTTTTTGCGGAATAATAATCGCATTTTTAAAAGGAACATTCATTAAAATACTTCCTGTTTCACCGTGTCTTAAAATTCTATCTGGATTTGAGAAGGTTGCTCTAAACGCAATGTTTCCTGTTTCACTGTTAAATTCTCCTTCAATAACTTCGACGATACCTTTTTGATTAAATTCTTTATTATTCGCCATTAAAAGTCCAACTTCTTTTTTGTTGTCTTTATCGGCGCTAATTATATAATCTAGGTATTCTGCTTCTGGAACGTTAAAATACACCCACATTTTGCTGTTGTCTGAAAGTGTGGTTAGTAATTCGCCTTCATCTAAAAGACTACCTTCTCTGGCATGAAGATGATCTATAATGCCGTCAAAAGGAGCGGTAATTTTTGTAAAACCTAAATGCGTTTCAGCCAATAAAACTTCTGCATTTGCTTTGGCAAGTATTGCTTTAGCCATGGCTAATTCGTTTTGAGAAACGACATTCCCTTCTGCTAATAATTTGGTGTTTTGCATTTCTATTTCTGCAACTTTAGATTCTGCTTTTGCTATATCTAAATCTGCTTGATAAATATTAGGCATAATTTGGAACATGGCTTGTCCTTTTTTTACATGTTGCCCTTCATCTACAGAGATGCTTTGTAAATATCCTCTTTCTAAGGCTCTAATTTCTATATGTCTTATGGAGTGAATTTGGCTTACGTAATCTTTGGTAATGGAAGTGTCTCGTTTAATAGGATTTGTTACTAAAAATGCTACTTCTTCTTTTTCTTTGTGTTCTTTTTTTGATTCGCAACTTGAGTATAGTAATACCGTTAATAAGCTAACGAAAAGAATATATTTTTTCATTATAATAATTATTTATATAAGGTGATGTGGTTTGGAAAATAAATTCCATAAATGGATGATTTTCCTAAATTTTAATAAAATTTTTTGATGTAAAAAGTATGCAGACTTTAAGAAATTAGCGTCTGCTTAAAAGAGGTAATCAGATAATAAAAACCTGAAACATAAGATGTAACTTTCGAGAAGTATTAATAAAAGAATACTGAAAATGTTTCGGCTTTTTTAAGAATGTGTAAAAACTATAGGTTGTATAATAATGATGGCAAGAAGCAGTTAAATAGTTTCCTTGCTTACTGTTTTTCTTATTAGAATGATATTTTTCCTCGTTTTCTTCTGAATCTCGAAGATCAATTATTTCTAAAAAAAGTAAATTTCTATGTTCTTGTTGATAAGGAGTGCAAGTGTAGTCCGTTTCTTGCGTTGAATTATCAAAATTTTGAATTTCAATATTTTGTAATATAGAAAAATCCTCAGAGTTGTTGTTCGCAAAAGTAGTTGCAAAACTAACTAACAATAAGGGAATTAAAAGAAATAACTGTTTTCTAAAAATTCTGTTCATTTTCACAAGGCAAAACTATATTAAATTAAATAAACAGATAATAAAGTAAACTTTAATTTTCTAATTTTTCTAATTTTTTATCAAATTAAAAAATAATGAGGTTTTATTTTGAATTATTATAATGGTTTCATTTGTTTTTTTGAATTTAATCTAAAATTTCAGTGAAAATTAATATTTTGAAAAAAACAATTAACATATCGTTAAGAAAATAGAAACCTATTTTTGCACTTTAAATCGTGTATCTTTTTTGGATATTTTTTAAGTAATTATAATGTATCAAAATAAATGAAATTCCTCTTCACTTTCTTATTGTTTTTTACCTTTTTCTGCACAAATCTAGTTGCACAAGAAATGCCAGAAATCAAAATTCCAAAAAGAATTTATACCACAAAAAGATTGATAAAAGTTCCAGTGATAGATGGTGCTATTCTTGATGAGGCTTGGAATGTGGTAGAGTGGTCGTCAGATTTTACTGAAAAAGATCCTGATGAAGGAACCCCGCCTGCATATCAAACCAAGTTTAAAGTTATGTATGATGCAAAATATCTATATATCGCCATTAGAGCTTTTGATGCGGAACCAGAATTAATTCAACAACGTTTAAGTAGGAGAGATGGTTTTCAAGGAGATCGTGTAAATGTTATTATAGATAGTTATCATGATCAAAGAACGGCATTCGTTTTTACGACCACCGCTGCAGGAGTAAAAGGAGAGGAATTGTCTTCTCAGAATGGAGGCAATTGGGATGATAGTTACAATCCTATTTGGTACACCAACGCAAAGGTGGATGATAAAGGTTGGACAGCAGAAATGAAAATACCTTTTAGTCAGTTACGTTTCGGAAAAGCCGAAGAGCAAATCTGGGGATTTAACGTGAACCGAACCATTTTTAGATTTCAAGAGCGTTCTTTATGGCAAAGAATACCAAACACTCAAACAGGTTTTATAAGCGAAGCAGGAGAGTTACACGGATTAAAAAATTTAGTTCCGCAAAAGCAATTAGAAATTCAGCCGTTTACAGTTTTACAACAGGATTTATATCCCAAAGAAATTGGCAATCCTTTTAGAACAGGAAGTGATTTTTCTTTAAACGCTGGTTTAGATGCAAAAATCGGAATTACCAATGATTTAACGTTAGATTTAACTATCAATCCAGATTTTGGTCAAGTAGAAGCAGATCCAGGAGCGATTGCTTTAGACGGATTTCAGATTTTCTTTAGAGAACAGCGACCATTTTTTGTAGAGAATTTTAATATTTTTGATTTTGAATTTGCAAACGGTCAAGACAACCTTTTTTACAGCAGAAGAATTGGTAGAAATCCGCATAGAGATGCAACTTTAAATCCTGGTGAATTTGCAGATGTTCCTCAAAATTCAACAATTTTAGGAGCTGCAAAATTTTCTGGTAAAACTAGAGATGGTTGGTCTATTGGTGTTTTAGAAAGTGTTACTGCGAATGAATATGCTACGATTAGACAAACCGATGGAACGGAAAGAGAGCAAATTGTAGAACCTATGACAAATTATTTTGTTGCCAGAGCTCAAAAAGATTTTAATGATCGAAATTCATTTATAGGTGGAATTTTTACAGCAACCAATAGAAATTTAAATGGCAACTTTAATGAATTGCGCAAAGCTGCATATACTGCAGGAGCAGATTTTCAGCACAATTGGAAAGATCGAGAATATTATATACAGGGAAATGCTATTTTTAGTCATGTTTTAGGAAGTACAGAGGCAATCACAGCAACCCAAAAAACTTTGCGGCATAATTTTCAAAGAGCCGATGCCACGCATGTTTCTGTTGATGAAAATAAAACATCTTTAACAGGAACAGGAGGAAGGGTCGAGATCGGTAAAAATGGTGGTGGAAATTGGCGCTATAATAGCGGTTTAATTTGGCGTTCTCCAGAATTAGAATTAAACGATGTTGGTTTTTTAAGAAGAACAGATGAGGTTATTCAGTTTGGAAACTTGAGGTATTTGTGGCAGGTTCCCACAGATGTCTACAGAAATATAAATCTTAGTTTAGAACAAAGTAGTGACTACGATTTTGGAGGAAATTTAAATGGAATACAATTAGAATTGCAAGGTAGAATTAGCTACATTAATAATTGGTCTACAAATTCGGGTTTTGGTTTAGGTACAAATTCTTACGATAATTTCTTTTTAAGGGGCGGTCCTAGATGGAGGATGCCAGATACTTCTTTTTTCTACTTTTTTTTGAACTCTGATAATAGCAAACTATTTAGTTTTACCTTGGGATACACAAACAGACGCAGTTCTGAAAATGTTGTAGGTAGAGATCGTTTTGTAATTCGAACTAATTATCAACCAACAGATGCTTTTAGCATGTCTTTTAATATTGAGTATGCTAATCTTTTTGATAGAACGCAATACGTTACAGAAACAACTGGAATAGGGGTTAATAATGATACCAGATATATTTTAGGAAGGATTCAAAATCAAACATTAACCACCACGTTGCGCTTAAATTATAGTTTTACGCCAGATATTTCTTTGCAGTTTTACGGTCAGCCGTTTATAAGTAAAGGTCAATACACCGATTTAAATTATGTTTTAAATCCTTTAGGTGAAAGTATAAATGATCGAATATCCGTTTATAGCGATCAACAAATAAGCTTTGAAAATAATGTTTATACTATTGATGAAAATACAAATGGTATCACAGATTATAGTTTTTCTAATCCAGATTTTTCATTTGTACAATTACAAACAAATTTAGTAGCAAGATGGGAGTATATACCAGGTTCAGAATTATTTCTAGTTTGGTCAAGAGGTTCTGTGGGTAACGCTGATCTTTCAAATGATTTGGTAGATAGCGTTTCAGATCAAGTCTTTAGAACGCCTTCAAACGATACGTTCCTTGTAAAATTCACGTATCGTTTTGCGCGGTAATTATTCTACTAGTTTTATAGAGCTTGCTACAAATTTTCCATCTTCAACAAAACCAATAACAGCTGCTTTTCTAACCACGTTGCAAAAGCCAGTATGTTCATCATGGGCATCACCAAAATCATCGATTTTAAAACCTTCAACGAAATAAGCTTTATCATCGATTCTAACCGCTAAACTGCAGCCATCTTCACTGTCTAATTCAAATTTACATTGACCACAAGATACTTCTGCAATTTGTGTTATTTCATTTTTATTTGAACAGGCAGCTAAAATCAGTAAACCTAACAATAGTATTTTTTTCATAATTGTCTATTTATTTTCTCTCGATTTTAATTCAGTTTTAATTTTTTTTATAGAAGCAAATTGCAAAGGTAAAATCGCACTACAAGAAATACCTACTACTAATTAAGGCAGAAATGTAGCGTTGTTATCCTTAAATAATAATCCAAAAACGGTAATTGATATTAGAAGCGATACTACTACCAATAAAGCAGTTGAAATAACTTTCATTGCTTTTAAACTGTTTTCTAAATCTTTATTTGATTTACTTTTAAAATTGTCATTTATCATTTTTAATTCCAGCTTATTTACCTCCCCAAGAATCTCTTAATCCAACAATTTTATTAAAAACTAAATTGTTAGCAGTGCTATCATCATCCACATTAAAATAGCCCAAACGTTGAAATTGAAAACGTTCTCCAATTTCTGCAGATTGTAAACTCGGTTCTACAAAAGCTTCAATTAACTCTAGAGAATTCGGGTTGATGAATTCCATAAAATCTTTGTCTTTGTGAGAATCTGGCGCTTCATCTAAAAATAATCGGTCATACGATCTTACTTCGGCTTTTACAGCGTGTTTTGCAGAGACCCAATGCAAAGTTCCTTTAACTTTACGTTTGCTTTCTTCCGTATCCATTCCAGATTTTGTTAAGGGGTCATACGTACACTGAATTTCAATGACATGACCATTTTCATCTTTTGTGCAGCTATTTGCCTTGATAAAATAAGCATTTTTCAAACGAACTTCACTTCCTAATTTCAATCGAAAAAATTTCTTATTGGCTTCCTCTCTAAAATCTTCTTTTTCGATATAAAGTTCTCTAGAAAACGGAACTTCTCTACTTCCAAAACCATCTTCATAATCGTTATAATTAGCGGTTAACATTTCGTCTTCTCCTTCCGGATAATTAGTAATGACAACTTTTACAGGATCTAAAACGCCCATAACTCTTTTGGCAGTTTTGTTTAAATCCTCACGAATTTTAAACTCTAAAAGCGCTACATCAATTACATTTTCACGTTTAGAGACCCCAACAGTTTCTATAAAATTTTTAATAGAATTTGGGGTGTAACCACGTCTTCGTAAACCAGAAATTGTTGGCATCCTTGGGTCATCCCAACCAGATACAATTCCGTTTTCAACCAACGTTAACAATTTACGTTTACTCATTATGGTATAACTCAAATTTAAACGAGAAAACTCACGTTGTTTTGGTGGATTCGGATATTCAGATTTACTAAAATCATACACGTTATCACGAAACCAATTGTACAATTCTCTATGAGGTTTAAACTCTAAAGAGCACAAAGAATGCGAAATTTGTTCAATATAATCGCTTTCACCATGCGTCCAGTCATACATTGGGTAAATGCACCAATCATCACCAGTTCTGTGATGCGTTTTAAACATAATTCTATACATTAAAGGATCACGCATCAACATATTCGGAGATTCCATATCAATTTTTGCACGTAAAGTATGCTCACCCTCCTTGAATTTTCCGTCTTTCATTCCTTGAAATAATTCCAAGTTTTCTTCTACAAATCTGTTTCTAAAAGGACTATTTGTTCCAACTTGAGTTGGCGTTCCTTTTTGAACTCTCATTTCTTCTGAAGTTTGCGAATCTACATAGGCTTTTCCGTCTTTGATCAACAAAATGGCCCAATCGAATAATTGCTGAAAATAATCTGAAGAATAATATTCATTAGCCCAAGAATACCCTAACCAAGAAATATCATTTTTAATAGCATCTACATATTCTTGCTCTTCTTTTGCCGGATTTGTATCGTCAAAACGCAAATTTACGGGTGCATTGTATTTTTCACCTAAACCGAAACTTATGCCAATAGCTTTGGTATGCCCAATATGCAAATATCCATTGGGTTCTGGTGGAAAACGAAAACGTAAATTATCTTTCGGCATTCCATTTGTTAAATCTTCTTCTATAATATGCTCTAAAAAATTGAGCGATTTATTCTCTTCAGACATGTTTTTTATGTACAAAATTATCGAACAAAATTACATAAAATACTTTATAGACATTGAGGATTTGTAACAAATTTGTAATTTCAACAACTAATACATAAAACTAAAAATTATGAGCGACCAAATTAGAAATTACACCTGTCCAAAATGCAATTGTAAAACGTATAAATTAGGGCAATTACGAGCAACCGGCGGCACATTATCTAAAATATTCGATATTCAGAATCAGAAGTATACCAGTGTAACTTGCGAACGCTGCACGTACACCGAGTTCTACAAAACCAAAACAAGCGCAATAAGCAACGTTTTCGACTTTTTTACGGGTTAGGGAACCTCAATTTTAAGAAGTCTGAAAACGAATTTGAAATTACAAGTTGAACTAATTGCTAATTTATTTCGGAGTCTATTACGAATATTTTGGGCGTTTCCCTTCAGGTCGCGCTTTCCGTTATATCTTTTTATCTCGAAGAAGAGATAAAAAGGATGCCACTTCAATCGCTAACGCGGGCATTTTTACCAGTTAAAGTTTTCTAAAAACGGAGTTTCGTGTTTATTTTTTGTCGTAATTTTGTAACATGAAAAAAGACGCAGAAAAAAAACCAGATTTAGTTGTTTTTAATGAAGAAACGCAGCGATATGATGCGGCTTTAAAACCTTACGGAACTTCTGCAAGTTCTCCTGTAATTAAGCCATTAAATACGGCAAGTTGGAAAAATGACGGAATTCAACGTGTAAACAAACAGTTAAAATCGAAATTTGATGAGGTTAAAAAGGAGTATGAAACCTTAATGCAAAAGTTTCAATACAATGATTTAATTTACAACGCAAAGTTTAGTTTCGAACCTATTTTTGGTGAAAACTATCATTTATACAACAACAGAAATGGCGAACCTTTTTTATCAATTATAGAACCAAACCAATGTAGTTTTGAATATATTGGCTCTTTTAGGTTGAATACAGATAAAATGTGGGAGAAAATAGATTAACAAACTATATTTATCCTGCAAGGTTTCAAAAACCTTGTAGGTATTTTAAAATATCGAATTATTTTGGGAATAATAAAAGTAAACAACATTAAACTATACGCTTTTCACGGATGTTTAGATGAAGAAGCAAAAATTGGGTCAGAATATAGAGTTGATGTAGTCGTAGAGGCTGATTTAAAAAAATCAGCAAAAACAGATGAATTAGCCGACACGGTAGATTATGTGCATTTAAATCATGTGGTAAAAGAAGAAATGGCAATTCGTTCTAAATTGCTAGAGGAAGTTGCGCAAAGGATTCTAGACCGTTTTTTTAGAGAACTAAAAATGATTCAAAAAGCAACGGTTTCAGTTTCAAAAATCAATCCGCCAATAGGAGGTAATGTTGAAGAAGTCGTTATTATTTTGACAAAAGAAAGATAATATTCATTAATGAATTTAAATCAAATTACAGTTCCTTCTTTAGATGTAACCAAGGCAATTCCTTTTTATAAAAAATTAGGATTAGAATTAATTGTCGAGGCTTTACCAAACTATGCAAGATTTGTTTGCCCAGATGGAAACTCAACTTTTTCAATTCATAAAGTAGACCAAATTCAAAGAGGAGATGGCATTTATATTTAATTTGAATGTGAGGATTTAGATGAAAAGGTGGCTGATTTGATGAAACAAGGAATCCATTTTGAGGAAAAACCAAATGATACGTCCTGGTTGTGGCGTGAGGCGCGCCTCAAAGATATAGATGGCAATCAAATTATTTTATTTTACGGTGGAGAAAACAGAATAAATCCGCCTTGGAAAATCAAAACATAAAAAATACTTGCAGTACTTGTAAATTTGCGTAAATTTGCAATCTCAATTTAAAAAAGGTGTCTTGGCCGAGTGGCTAGGCAATGGTTTGCAAAACCATGTACAGCGGTTCGAATCCGCTAGACACCTCAAAAACCTCAATCTACAAGATTGAGGTTTTTTGCATTCTTCGAATTCTAAAAAAAGCGTTACGAATTCTCAATTCGTAAATTTTTCCATTCTTAAATCGCTATTTTTGGGTTGTTATCTTAAATTCATCGACCATGAAACTAAAAAATTTACCATTAGCGCTCGTTATTTTCTTATTTATTTTTTCTTGTAAAAAAGAGAAAACAGCAACGGATAACATTTATAAATTCAAAGAATATGTAAGTTACACAACTTCTGGGGTGGTTTCGGTGAAGAAAAAGTTAAATATAAATCTCGTTAAAGATGTAGAAGGCTGGGAAGCGAATCAAGAAATTTCTGCAGATATTTTATCCATAAAACCCTTTGTAAACGGAAAAATTGAAATCTTTAATAAACATGCTTTTATTTTTATCCCTGATGAAAATTTAGAGCCAGATACCGAATATTCAGTAACGGTTAAGTTGTCGGAAATTTATAAAAGTATTCCAGAAAAATTTGAAGATTATACATTTCAATTTAAAACAATTGCACCAAACTTTTCAATTAAAACAGAGGTGTTACAATCGTATTCAAAAGAGTATCAATATTTAGAAGGTGTTGTTAAATCTGCAGATATTATTTCCTTAGAAAATGCAAAAACACTTCTGAAGGCATCTCAAAAAGGAGATCATAAAAATGTTGTATGGAATGAATCTTACCCGTCAGGAAAAATTTTTGAGTTCAAAATTGATAGTATTCAGCGTTTTGAAGGTGATTCTAAATTAGTTGTTCAGTGGAATGGTGCCACTATAAATGCTGAAAATAGTGGTGAAAATGAAATTATCATCCCTGGTAAAAATAATTTTAAAGTGATTCATATTAGCGTGAATAACACCAATGAGCAGTATATTTCTGTTAATTTTTCGAATACACTTAAAAAGCAACAAAATTTTGACGGATTGGTGGTAATTCAGAATTTAGAAAAACCAAGATTTATTGTCAACGGTAATGAGTTAAAAGTTTTTTCTGAAGCCAAATTCTCTGGAGATATTTTGGTTTCGGTTTTTCAAGGAATTAGAGATACAGAGGAGTATAAACTTAAAAATACGTTTCAGGAAACGATCTCTTTCGAACAGGAAAAACCACAAATAAGAGCCATATCTAACGGAACTATTTTACCAAATTCAAAGAACTTAAAGTTCAATTTTGAAGCTGT
>JBNMNV010000106.1:0-9743 GCA_051278125.1 Polaribacter sp.
TTACAACTATATTTGCTGGTTTTGATACTGAAGCAACTGCGCAGGCAAGAAAACATTTTCTACCCTTTCCTCCGTCATCGCCTTGTATCGGTTTATTTAAAGATGGAAAATTAGTGCATTTTGTAGACCGCCATCACATTGAAGTAAGTTCCGTTGCACTAATTTCCAAAAACTTAAAAGCCGCTTATGAAGTCTATTGTTAATCGAAGAAACACCTATAAATAGAATCCCTTAAAAAGATGCTATGAAACGTAAAAGTGAAAATATCCCAAGTTATCCTTGAATTCCCCAAAGACAAAAGTTTACAGTTAACAAAGGCAGGGTCTTTAATAACCGTGTTAAGAAGAAAATAATCTTAGAATATAAATAGAACGTTAACTAAGATAGGTATGGACAAAATAAATACTAAAAAAATACGTTTTTGTTGTAAATGATTCTTTTGTTTTCAAATGGATATGTCTTTCAACACAAAAAACAAAACAATGAAAAGTAGGATTGAACAATTACAAGAATATTTAAAGGATGACAGCAATGACTCTTTTTTAAAATATGCTTTGGCATTAGAATATGTAAGGATTGAAGAAAATGATACCGCAAAAGATTGTTTTTTGAAATTAATAAGGGATGATGAGCATTATTTAGCCAGTTATTATCAATTAGGGAAGTTGTATGAGTCTACAGATTGCTCAGAAAATGCAATGGAAATCTACAAAAAAGGAATTAAAATTGCGCAAAAAAGTGAAGACAAAAAAACACTTTTAGAATTGCAAGAGTCTTATAATATGTTGGTGGAAACTGATGCTGATGAATTTTAAATATCCCTTATTTTAATCAAATAGAAAACAAGCATTTTATTCACGCTGAAAAAATTAAAATAGCAGAACACTACTATAATATGAATCGAACTAAATTTTCAACAAAAGGTTCTTCTAATCCTAAGACGAACGAAAGGAATTCTCGGGGCGAAAAATATGGGCAAAGTCAAACAGATGTATATGATTGGCTGTCAAATATTGTTATGCCTGCTAATTATGATGTTTGTAATATTGTTGAAGTAAAATTTAAAGGATCTCGAAAGGAATTCTATGTGAACCTTACAACCACCACTCTCGAAAAGGGAGAATTAGTAGTTGTTGCGGGCAGTAAAGGTGGATATGATGTTGGACATGTTTCTTTAACAGGTGAACTAGTGAGAATGCAACTCCATAAAAAAAATGTGCGTGCGAGGAGTATCTTGAAGAAAATATACCGCCGTGCAAATTATGCGGATATAACGAAATGGAAATTAGCGAAAAATTTAGAATTAGACGCTTTGTCTAAAGCACGGGTGTTAGCAAAAGAACTTGGACTGTCGATGAAACTAACTGATGTGGATTATCAAGGTGATCGCACAAAAGCTTCCTTTTATTACACTGCCGAAGGACGGGTAGATTATAGGGAATTAATTAAAAAGCTTTTCGACACCTTTGGTGTGCAAATCGAAATGCGCCAAATAGGAATGCGCGAGGAAGCCAACCGTATTGGCGATATTGGACCTTGTGGAAGTTATATCTGTTGCCATAACTGGTCTACTAATTTTAAAACAAATTACCCCTTTGCCTCTCGTTCGGAAAAAGTTTCTAATAGAGCAGTCAATAAATTTAATTGCTATATCAAGGATGAAACGCTAGATAGTGACGGTAATAAATCGGATGATGTAAAAAAGGAAATACAAAGAAGAAATACAAATGAACCCAATAGCTCCTTGTTGTATACAAATATTGTAGGACAAGACAGCATTACTCGTTTTGATGATAAACGAAAGTCTAAAAAAAATAGAACACGGTCTAAAAATTAGTGTACTAAAAACAAGTAAGAAAAATATGATTTCTTTAATTTAAATAAACAACCAAAAATACTGCTACTATATCTAGTATTATTGCTTTTATAATACAACTATTTAGCACATACCCTCATCTATTTGCTACTTACAATTACATCTCTGAAAAGTATTTTTACACAAAATATTTTTTACGACCTATTTCGCACATTGGTTTTCGGAAACTCTGTTGGTCTTTTAGGGTAAAAAAAACACACAATTCTCTGTGGTATTATGCTACTCTACATCTTTTATATCTATTGCCAAAAATACCTGTAATTAATTCAGACCATCCCTTTAGATACCGCCAAAACTGATTCTTTTTGCTAAAATAATGATCGGTAATTTCTATTCTTTTTTTTTCATCATGTACCCTTTATTTAAAAAAACTCTAAATATCCCAATTTGATATCCTATCTAATATCGTAATTTCAAAAACATTTGCTGCGCCGAAAATGCACTTACTTGCGAAATTGTCTATACTACATTCTCGCAAGACTACTCCTTGTTTTCATTGGTCGTATCAGACTATATTGTCTGGCTTACAAAAAGTAAATGTGATTAAAATGTAGATATTTACACATTTTAAATGGGTACTGATTCTTTCTTATTACTGCAAATAAATCATTAAAAGTGATGCCTAATTAAACAAAATAATCCATTGAGAAAACCAATTTAGGATCAAAAAAGATATCAATTCCTTTTAATTTATACCAAAGAAAAATAAAAGGCTACGCATACTGCAACTCGAGTAAAATGCATTAATTGCTTTGAGAATCCACCTTTCTATATTTATTGTTTTTTTATGATTGTCTAGCATTGAAATTATTTTGTCCAAAGGCAATTGTAAAAACACCTCCCAATCCTCCTAAAATAATTCAACGTACATACCAAAATCTAGTTCTAAAGCTACGTTAAAGCCAAATGCACAAACGTTTGGATAAAAAATGTTTAAGATGGGGTTTTTATTCTTAGTGAGACTTAATAAATAGGCGATAGCCGGTACACCCCAGTAATAATTTAACAAAAAACAACTATTTTTTAGCATCACATCTTTAATTACTATCCCCTGAAAACCATGCTCATTAATTAAACTTTATGCTCGTTTAAAATTTCCTGCCAGCATTTCTCTAAAGGATGTCGGGTGATGTGAAAGGTTAGGTGGCTAAAAATCATTTAAATCTGCAATACCATCTCTATCTAAATCTATCAACTTAAAATTAACAGAGATTTCTTTAGCGCTCTCTATCATTACTTGAACCGGATTATCTTCAGATGTTATTTTTCTAGACCAATCCACAATTACCTTTATTTCCTCAAAAATTGCTGCTGATTTTAAAACTGTACCGCTATTATAATCATTGAATTTTCCAGTAATAACAATTTCTACTAAAACTGTTCCTTCTCCGATAATATTAAGTTTTAAGGCATACTGCTGCTTCTCAAAATTTGCTTTGATATTTAAGAGGACACAGTAATTGTTCATGTAAGCTAGTGTTTTCATCCGACCAACTTTCAAAAAGATACTCTGCTACTCGAGTTGCAGTGACCTTTATGATGGTTCCTGATTCATATTCTCCACTTGTAGCACTAACGGTTCCTCCTAAACTTGCCAATAATAGTATGGTGTGGTATATTATTTCTTCAAAAGAGCAAACATTAAAAAAATACAGTAAGTACTATTTGGAGCCTTTTTTCAATCATTTTACGAGCTTTAAATTGACTATTTAGTTGTACTTCTTATTGGGGTATGTACCTTTAGTTAGCCACAAGCCCACACTATTGAAGGGATTTTATATTTCAAATATAAAATCTTGCTTGACAAACCCTATATTGTATATATTCTCATGGCATCTGTTTTCAAGCTCAATTTGAAAATAAAAAATTAGCGAAAAGGGATTTTAGAGAAAAGTTAAGTCTATTTTTTGATGAAAAGAGCGCACGTAAATGTAATTGGTAATTTTTTAGTATCAAACTGCTAGGAGCACCTTCAATCTGCATCTATCTAGTTTTACCTCTTATATTTTAAATGACTTTATGAAGAGCGCTACAACTATTTTACAGATCAGGTTTAAATGCTAAAGGGCCACTATCCTGCATAGTGAAGATGTCGTTTAGAAAGTAAATAAATATTATTATAACTACCTTTAAAGTACTAACATTCCTGTTATAAAAAGCTAAAAAGAAGAACTATTTATAGTAGTTTATCCATTGATTAGATGCCCAAACAATAAAATTATATTGCTAGAAAAAACACGAGCTTAGAAAGTATTGAATAGTGCTTAAAAAAGTATAAAAAACACCGCTACATCATTTTGCTACCAACTCCAATTCTAATTCTTCTAACGATTTTCCTTTGGTTTCTGGTAATGTTTTTAAAAGCACAAAAAAGCCAACCAATGCAATTGCTCCAAATAAGAAAAAGCTGAGTGCACTGCCTAAATTAGATAATTCCCAAGGAAAAATTTGTTGGACAAACCAGCTTACAAAAGAGTTCACAAAACCGATAGCGCCAATGGCTAAACCTCGGTATTTTATTGGATATAATTCTGATAACAACACCCACATTACAGGGCCCAATGAAAACGCAAAACAAGCTATAAAACCTAAAATACCTATTAATATTAAATTGGCATTAATTGTTGTTGCTGCCTCTAAAATTGGGCCATCGTTTTTGTTGAAAACATTATTTCCTAAAACAGCTTTTATATCGTTTTTAAATGTCACATCATGCGTATATAATTTATCTGCAAAAGGCAATAATTTTTGAGAATCAGAGAAATTAAATTGATTGATTTTTTCTTTTGACAATTGATAGGTTGCTTGATTAAAGCTATATGCACATAATAATAAACTAACCGCAATACCTGCTGTACCAATTAACAATAGGGGTCTTCTACCCATTCTATCAATTAAATAGATTGCAATAAAAGTAAAAACTACTGAAATTGTACTTAATAAAACACCAGATGAAAAGGCAGCATCTGAACCAATACCTGTTTGCTTAAAAATTGATGTTGCATAAAAATAAACTGCGTTAATCCCAGTTATTTGTTGAAGAACTCCAATAATTAAACCAATGACTATAATAAAACGGAGTGATGGCTTTAATAAGTCTTTCATTTTTACCTCAGATTTATTTTTAGCCGCATGTATGTTCTTTTCAATAGCAGTAATTTCTTCACCACCCCTTTTTGTGCCATGAATCTGATTTAAAACTTTTTTTGCCGCTTCAAATTTTTCTTTTAAATACAACCAACGCGGACTTTTAGGGACAAAAAATAAACAAACAAAATAGAACAATGCTGGAAATAACTCTACCCCTAACATCCATCTCCAAACATTTTGATCCGTTAAAAAGGTACTTTCTATTGTATTGTATTTATTAAAAAAATAATTGCTTAAGAAGGCAGCAAAAAATCCAAAAACGATATTTAATTGCTGCAGAGAGACTAGCTTCCCCCTATTTTCTGCTGTTGAAATTTCTGCAATATAAATTGGTGCAATAATCAGAGCGGCACCAAAAGCAACACCCCCAATAATTCGTGCGATATACAGCATTTCAAAAGATCCTGCCATCGCAGATAAAACAGCCGAAATAGCATATAAAAGTGCTACAAAAATAAGTGTTTTTTTCCTTCCAAGTACATCACTTAATCTTCCTGAAAATAGCATCGCAAACATTGCTGCAAATGTTGGTGCACTAACCACCCAACCAGATTGAATATCATTTAAATCAAATTGAGGACCTGCAAAAGACATGACTCCAGAAATAATTCCTGCATCAAAACCAAAAAGAAATCCTCCCAATGCTACTATAAAACTTATAAAAATGGTGTACGTCTTATTACTCATATTCTATTTTAAAATTTAAAAAACTAATTTAGTAAACGATTGTTTGCATTGCTCGTGGTGCAATTTCTATTAAAGTTTCACTTTCACCCACGATTAGTTTGTATCCTATTTTAGCTTCCGTTTTATTCATCACCACCGTCACTATTTTCCCGCTTTTATTTTTAAAAGACGTACTTTCTATTGCTGTTCTACTAGTTGTGGTGCTCACACGCAAAGCTCCTGGTTTTATGAATTTTGAAAAATGGCCGATGTAAAAATATGTAGGCGTGTAAGTAAGTTCTCCTGTTTTTGTATTCGCATGAATGGGTGCAAAACAAAAGTTTTGAACATGATTTGGCCCCCCTCTTTCATCTAATAAAATATTCCAATCTGTCCAACCCACAACACCGCTATTAAAATCATTTATCATTGAATTTCCATACCGTTCTGCATTGGGCCAAAACTGTAGTTTTTCTGAATCAAATCCTTCAGCACAGCCTTCTGTAAAGAGCATGTTTTTTGATGGAAATGATTCGTTAATGTTTTTCAAGTTGTCATATTTTGGCAAACCACCTGTCCAAGTTTCATACCAGTGAAATCCAATACCCCAAGCATACTTTGACGCTTCTGGATCTTCAAAAATAATATTCGCTCTGTCAGAAATTAAATCTCTATTGTGATCCCAAACAACAATATTTTTATCTCCTAAGCCTTCTTTTTCTAGTGTTGGTCCTAAATAATTTTTTAAGAAATCGCGCTCCTCTGCCGCCGTATAAATACAAGATTCCCACCTTTGGACAGCCATCGGCTCATTTTGAATCGTTAATCCCCAAACAGGAATCCCTTCTCTTTCATATGCTTTGATAAACTTCACATAATAATCTGCCCAAGATTGTCTAAATTCTGGAAGTAACTTACCTCCTTTTAGCATGTTTTTATTGGTTTTCATAAAAGCCGGTGGACTCCAAGGACTGGCATAAAAAACCAAGTCCTCTTTTTTTATTAAATCAATAGCCCTTTTTATAAATGGAATTCTTTTTTCTTTGTCTTTTTCAATAGAGAAGGTCTTTAAATCAGCATCTCCTTCGTCAATATAAGTGTGGCTACCTAAACCAAAATCACTGCTATGAATACTCGTTCTAATGATATTATAGCCAATGCCCTCTTTACCATATAAAGAGCGTAATAGTTTTTCTTGTTGTGCTTCATTTAAAGTAGCAAACACCTCAGCAGAGGCATCTGTAATAGCACCACCAATACCTAAATACTCTTGAAAAGTTTTTCTCGGATTTACAAAAACAGCAATTTCAGTCTCTAAGGGTTGCACCCTCTCTTTAAAAGCCTGTTCGCTTGTTTTTGTTAATCTTAATGTTGTATTCTGTGCGGTTGTATAAACTTGTAGCGTTTTATTTTTATAATTTTCTGTACCTGAATTTTTGATTGTATTTATTTCTTTAATTGCTGTTTTTGAACAAGCTACAAGCAATATTAGTAAACCTAATGTTCTATATTTTTTCAAAATTATTTCCTTAAATATTAGTTATTTATTCGGTGCGTATGGTTTAAGTTCAACTGAATACCAGTATTCTCAATATTCATGTTTCACCCAATCTACTTCCATTTCCCATTCCCCTTTCATTGGTGCATCTGTAATTTTGGCAAAGTTTAGAATGGCAAACATCTTTTCTGGATACTTGTCACCTTGCCCAATGTTTCTATATATTTCTTTACTATCAACGCTATAAACGAGGTCACTACCTTCCCATTCTACCGCATATTCATGATATTCATTTAAGGCAACGTCGAATCCTTTTCGCAAACTCCACCAATCTCCTTTATCACACTCCCCTAAGCTTTTTATAGCTCCCGCAGTAAAATGATTTTTTTGTTGATCTCCATGATGTTCAAAAATATCTATTTCTCCAGATCCCGTTAAAGGCCAACAAATATTTTCATCAGGATCCTTCACTGGTGGTTCATTATTTTGAGCACCAAGAATCCACCAAGCAGGAAACATACTGGGCTCACCATTACTAGATAACTTTAAACGCGCGGTCCATTTTCCTTTGACAAATTCTTGTTTATTTTTTGAGATAATTCTTCCTGCCACATATTGCGTTTCTGGATGTTGTTTACCATACTTATCCAAATTATCACAAGCGCTTTTCTCACCTGTATTTACTACCCTTAACTTTAAGGAACCATTACTAACCTCTCTTGTTCTAAATTTACCATCAGGGACATAGCAATGCGTTTCGTTATTTACCCAAATACGCTGATCTTGCCAGTTTTCAGTGTTAAAAGTATCGAAATTATCCAAAAAATCTATTTGCCAAACAGAAGATATCTCTGTTTTTATTCCCTCTTTTTTGTCTTTAGTCTTGCAAGCTATTGTAAGACTAAAGATCGTGAAAAGAATTAGTAAACAGTTGTAATAATTATTTTTCATGTGTGCTATTTAATTGAATTATTTTTTTATTTTTTGTGAATTTTTGAGTTTTTTGGGCTTCCTTTTCTTACCTCAAAATAAAACACTATTCTCAATGATTTTTAATTAATTTCTTTTGAAAAATTCCTAATTTAGTTTCTAAGATTAAAAAGTAGATTCCAGCTTTTAAATTAGAAATACTATAAGCGCTGTTCGATGCCTTCGGTTCTATACTCTTTACAGTACGTCCACTCATATCAATAAGTTTAAGACTCATAATATCTTGTTGATTACTGAATCTTATTTTGAATTTTTCTGAAACAGGATTCGGAAACAACATGCAGGTGTCTTTTTGAGGTTTCTGAGTGCTTAAACTACTTACATATTCAAATTCAAACCAATTCAAATTAAAACCGGCTTTCAATACCTTCATTTTCAAAGTATAAATACCCGCATTTAAAACAGTTTGGGTAGACGTAGTTTGCCATGATTGCCAACCGCCTGTTATTGGCAAATCTATTATTGATATACTCTGTGTTTCTTGATTATTGATGAGTTCAAATTCGATTCTTCCTATATCTGATTGCGCAGCTGTTCTACAATTTAAATTATAATTACCACTGTCAGAAATATAAATAAAATATTCTGCATAATCTCCTGTGCTCGTATACCCTATATTTTGTCCTGCTCCAGTATCTGTTGTGTTTTCCGTTTCTAAACCAACTTGACTTTCAAAATCTTCTGCTTCTATTTTTCCAGGGATTTTCAATCTTACGATTAGATTATTAGCAACAACTAAATTATTAAATGTATCTAACGATTCGTTATTGATAGATGTTATACCACCGCCCAAATAACTTAGCTGAATTTCATCTTGATAAAATAAATGAGTAGCTAATTGAATCCTAATTACCCGATCATTTATTGCGTCTATCGCTACAGCTTCATTCGCTATTATTTCATTATTCACCTTAACTTCAAACATATCATTCGCTAACACTTGAGAATTTAAGGGTTGATTTAAGACAAGTTTAATAGATTTTTCGTCATTATTCGTGCTTGAACCTAACTCTTTAAATATGGGCACCGTTGTCGATTTTAAAAACTCAATACTACTCATATTAAATTCTGAATTTCCCTCAACTTGAACTTTTAAAACCTGATTTCCAGCTTCTAAATATGCGTTTTCTATCGTATGATTTACAAAATTGCTCCAACCTCCACTATTCCCTAAATTTACATTTCCTACAATATCAACATCATTTACAAAGAGTTTTACTTTTGCTCCAGATTGCGATGTAGCATACCTAAATTTAATATTATAGAAACCCGTTTCTGCGACTTCTACCGTATATTTTAACCATTCTTTGTCTTGAGTATACCCAACTTGATATCCGTTACTGTTTACAGTATCTGTATTTGTTTGAATGTCTACACCATCATTTCTATAAGTCCATCCAGAATTCCATGGTTGATAATCTTCCCCTGAAGACAGCGTATAATTTGCATAATCTACATCAGAATAAGCAATGCCATTAGTTCCTAAATCATAATCAGACAAATAAACCACACCAGGCAACGTATGCTTGGCATAAGGAATATGAGTTTCATCTTGAGGTTGTC
>JBNMNV010000107.1:0-9690 GCA_051278125.1 Polaribacter sp.
AGGATTTGCGAATCGGTAATGTGCGCAATAGAAGCGCCTACAGATTGGATAACTTTGATATTCGGGAACTGTTCAAACACCTTGTTTTTTGGCTTCCAGCAGATGATAAAATTGACTGCTCCCGGGTCTTTTACGTTGGGATATACTTCAATTATAGCCGCGGGTAATTTTTCTGTGAGTGCCTTTTTCCAAGGGGCCACATTTTTATTTTCAAAGATGCATAAAATACTCATATTTTCTAGTTTTCTAAGATCCCCTCTAAGTTCCGCATTCTTTTCTAAGATTGCATGCATTTGCTCTGAATTTTATGGCACAATTTTTTCAATTCCAAGAACATCCGCATTTCAGCAAGGTGCAAGTGGCTGCAAGAGGTATGTTTTCAGCCAAAACACTGCTGTTAAAACCGACTTTAGAATTCTAATTTTGTGTTACGGTTCTTGTTTTTTTATGCTTCTAATTGCTTGTCTTTGAATAGAGTTGGCTTTTACCTGTATATTGTTCTTTAGCGCCATTGTTGGGTGCAGACTCTTTTTTTTTACTTCAATACTTCTATAAATTCACCAATAACGTTCATTTCGTTTGCATTTTCCGTCGTAATAACAATGTCTTTATAGGTTGGATCATTTGAGTTTGGCTTTAGTAAAATTTCTAAGTGTTCCCAACCTTCTTCAGACACATTTTTCTGACTAGAATATGTTTTTACTGTGAAAGCTGAATTGAAATCAGGGTCTTGTCTGTCATAATTTTCTATTAATAAAATTTTACCCGAACGAGAACCACCTGAATACTTTTTAAAAATACAAATAGAGCCATTCGGGATTCTTCTATTCATAGATTCTCCGATTATTTTACAGGCAAAGTAATCTGAATCTAAAGCGTATTTTTCGGGCACTTTAATTTGCGAAAATGTTTTTTCTGCTTGCAGTTCACTAAAATTCCCTGCAGCGGCATAAAAGTCATATAAGGGTATGGTAAAAGTACTTTCAATGATTTTTTCTTTTTTAACTTCTTCTACAGCACTATTATTTGAGGTAATATATTTATAAAGATCTTGATTAACAGGTGCATCGAGTTTAAACTTGAAATGTACAATTGGTTTTTTTGAATCAGGCATTACCGCTTGTTCCATTGAATTTGGAATAATTGTACAATCCCCTATAAAGTAGAATTCTGTACCTTCTGCATCTTCTTTTTTAATAAAAAGTAGAATGCGATCAGAGTTCATTACTTTTTTAATTTCATTGCTTTCAAGTTTTCTATTTGATCTTGATTCCCAAGCGAAAACAGAAGGGTTTACAAAGTAGTCATTGTAGTTTATGGAGTCTTCAATTTCATGTGATTTGTGATAGGTAACAAAGCAAGGAGTACTATTTTCCTTTGTTCGATACCCATAAACAGTAGCACTGATATCCTTATCCCAATTAAGTAATCTACAGACATCTTTTCGACTGTATTTATTGTAAAGTACTAAACCTTCTTTGAAAAACTCTTTTTTGTATTTTTTGTTGAATGTTTTTATAGAATAATTGACAGAATCTAAAAGAAAATTTTTAAAATCGAGGTGTTGTAGATTTTCTAAAAAGTCATTGTGAAATTTTAAAAACCCATTTCTTTTAATGATAATATTTTTACCTTTTCTAATAAACTCAAAGTTTAAATTAAGGACGCAAGATGCAATTGTATTATCTGTTGGAACATAGCCGTATTTTGTATTGATTTCTTTTTTTAGTCTGTCTATCGATAAATTATTATCTTGAATTAGCTCTTTTAAAATATAACTTTCTTCAATTCTCTTCGCGTTGTTAATTTCTCTAGAAAAGAGTTCTAATAATGTAACGAGTTCTTTTTTTAAGGCTGGATTAAAGTCCTTATCTGCTTTCACAACAAAATTGTAATATGATTTTGAATAATCAACAAATAAAAATGGATCTCGTGATTCATTTTCTAGAAAATCGGTCATCATTGGCACATGACCCAATCGGTATTTCATTAGGTTATACTCTTTTTTTAAATCACTCAAAAGTCTCATGTTCGCGGAGTCAATCGATTTGAAGATCTTTTCTTTTGAAATCTCATCAAAGTTTATCGTTGAAGAACCTGGGATTATTTTACTTCCCTCTGAAATTAACTTCCGCAAGGTATCTTTATTAAAAGAAGTATCGCCATATAGCGCCACAGGTATTAGATAATTGTTATTGTGGTTTCCTATAAAATCTACAATCGTTAAAAAATCTTTTCCTTCTAATTTTCTTAGACCACGCCCAAGTTGTTGCACAAATATGATTGCAGATTCGGTGGGCCTAATCATTAATATTTGGTTAATTTTCGGAATATCGATACCTTCATTAAAGATATCAACGGTAAAAATATAATCTATTTTTTCATTAATATCGTCCGACTCTAAACAACGAATCGCATCTGTCCGTTCTTTTTCTGAACTTTCACCGGATAGCGCAATACTTTTAAGACCTTTTTGATTGAATTTATTAGATAAAAGGCTTGCCTCAGCATTCCGAGAGCAAAAAACCAAACCTCTTGTGATGCCATTATAGGTGCCATACAATTGCGCTTTCTTAATAATTTTAGAAACTCTTTCATCACTCGCTAAAAGATTGAAATCTTTAGTATTCTCTAGTAGTTCATTATTCACCTTTAAGTCTGTTATACCGAAGTAATGAAACTGACAAAGAATGCCTTCTTCCATTGCTCTATTCAATCGAATTTCATAGGCGATATTATGATCAAACAGACTAAAAATATCATTCCCATCTGTACGTTCTGGTGTTGCTGTCATTCCCAGCAAAAATTTAGGTTCAAAATATTCAATTAAGCGCAAATAGGAATTGGCCCCTGATCTATGAGATTCATCTATAATGATATAATCAAAATGATCTTTCTTAAATTTAGACAAATGATCTTCTCTAGAAATTGTTTGGATCGTTGAAAAAATAAAATCAGCGTCTAATTCTCTTTCATTTCCAGAATACAGTCCTAAAGTTGTATTCTTAAATATTTTACTAAAAGTATCCAAAGCCTTTTTTGCAATATTTAATCGATGCACTACAAACAATAACTTTTTGGGTTTAAAAGCTTTTACATCAAAAGCAGATAAATACGTTTTCCCGGTTCCTGTTGCAGAAATAATTAAGGCTTTTGATTTTTGTTTTGTGCGCAGTTTTTCAAGGTTTAGCAACGCTTCAAGCTGCATTGCATTTGGCTGGATAGGCGCTGCTGCAGCAATTTCTGTGTTTAATGTATTTGAGACCTTCGCTTTATTATAGATGATTTCATATTCAGAAATATATGCTTTGGTTACTAATTTTGCTTCTTTAAAATCAGATTCAAATTCCGAAAGAACGTTGTTTACTATCTCGCTTGAATACAAGCCAGATACTTTTAGATTCCATTCTTTATTAACTGTTAATGCAGTCGCAGTCCAATTACTGCTTCCTATGATAACATTATAATAATTAGGTGTTTTAAAAATGTAGCCTTTAGCGTGTGAGTTGTTTTTAGTGGCTATTTTTAGTTCAATATTTTTAAACTTTAATAATTTTCTTAATGCTTCGGGTTGTGTGAAATTTAAATATTGAGAAACTAAAACTTTGCCTTTAATATCTTTTCTTTCTAATTCTAAAAGGCTGTTAAATAATACAGCAATGCCACCTGTAGTTACAAATGCAACAGAAATATTAAATTCTTCACAGTAATTAAGTTCTTGGAGAAGAGTTGACAGTACTTTTTCTTTGGGGATTTGTTTATTGGTTAATAATTTTGGACGATATACTACTTCAGACTCTATCTGCTGATCTACAAAACCAGTATCAAGACTTTTTTTGAAATCTTCTTTAAAGGCTTCAATCATTATTCATTAATTTTTGAACTATTGGTATATCAGCTGCGGCCCAATCTAAGGTATTTAGTGCTTCTTTTTTTAGCCATTGATGCGATATATGTTCATTTAGTGTTATGTTTTTAGAACTTGCAGCACATATAAAGCTATGCATTGTAAGCTCAAAATCGGGATATTGATGCACCACAGAAAGATACAAGTCTTTTATAATGGGTTCAATATTTAATTCTTCAACTAACTCTCTTTTTAAAGCTGCTCTTTTTGTTTCGCCTTCTTCAATTTTTCCACCTGGAAATTCAAATTTGTTAGATATGTATTTTAATTTACTTTCATTTCTTTGAGTACATAATATGAATTCATTGTGAATTATTATAGCTGCTACAACTTCAATTTTCTTCATTTAATAGGTGATTTTTTTGGTGCTTCTCCTAAGGTGTTTGTGCAAGTTTTTTTATTTGGTAAGCTACCAATTTAGTTAATATAAACCAACTAGAAAATCTACGAGGATTTTTATGAGTAGGCGAGTGGTCCCAATTACTATTATGGGGTTTTGATACGCATGCTTTTATTTTTCCTTGGTTTTAGTAATTTTCGCTTTGTTGGAGTAAAAAAAGAGATATCGTATCAAGGAATATTTAAAAGGTCTTATATTTAAGCGCTACAACATTAATCTATTAATATAACAAATGAGTGACTTCAAGAATATAACCGATTTATTAATCAAATTCAGAGATGAAAGAGATTGGGAACAATTTCATAATTCAAAAGATTTAGCTTTAGCAATTTCAATAGAAGCGGCGGAATTAAATGAATTGTTTTTGTGGAAATCAAATGAAGATGTAGATAAGGAGCGTCTAAAAGAAGAATTGGCGGATGTTTTCTCTTTTGCGTTGCTATTGGCCGAGAAACATAAGCTAGATGTACCATCGATGATTAAAGATAAAATAAAACTTAACGGTGAAAAATACACAGTAGAAAAGGCAAAAGGATCTGCCAAGAAATACAATGAACTTTAATGGAAGAAAATGCTTTTAAAATTGAAAGACATTATTTTGATATTTCCAATATTGAATCTTTAGAAAATCATTATGTAAACAACCTTTGGCCTATCGTTTATCTATTAAGTGATGATGTATTAAAAGAGGCATATGTAGGTGAAACTGCAGATGCAATCCAAAGGTTAAAAACGCACTTAAAAAACAATAAAAAAAATAAACTAACCACATTTAGGTTAATCAGTAGTCAAAAGTTTAATAAATCTGCAACCTTAGATATTGAATCTTTACTTATTAAATACCTGTCTGGAGATGGCGTGTATAAGTTACTCAACGGTAATTTTGGAATAGCAAACCACAATTATTATCAAAAAAATGACATTTATTGGGATGTTTTTAAAAACATCTGGAATGGATTAAGACATGAAGGCATTGCTAAACATTCTTTAAAATATATTGACAATTCTGATTTATTTAAATACTCACCATATAAAAGCTTAACTGAAGAACAAAAAAAAGGACTTTACTTGGTTATAGATAATTTATTGAATGCTACTATTCATAGCACTATAATTGAAGGAGGAGCAGGAACTGGAAAAACAATCTTAGCTATTTTTTTATTTAAATTATTAAATTCTGAGAATACCGATTTTAATTTTAGAGATTTTGGTGAAGATGAAATGGCACTAAAATATAAAATAGATACGCTAAAACAAAAATATCCAAACCCTAAAATGGCATTGGTTGTACCTATGTCGTCTCTTAGGAATACACTAAAAAAAGTATTTAAAAATGTAAAAGGATTGCGCGCAAATATGGTTATAGGACCTGCTGAACTTGCAAAATCGCGTTTTGATATCGTTATAGTAGATGAATCACATAGATTAAGGAGAAGAGTAAATTTAGGAGCTTATTTTGGCGCTTTTGATAAAATTAATTTAAAGCTGAATTTAGATAAGCACGCTGCAAATGAGTTAGATTGGGTAGGTTTACAAAGTTCAAAAGCAATTTTATTTTATGATGAAGCCCAGTCTATAAAGCCTTCAGATGTTTTAAAAGAGGATTTTGATGCAATCAAAGCAAGAAAAAACACAAAAATTGAATACCTACAATCGCAATTTAGAGTAAAAGGTGGCAACTCTTATGTGAAATATATTGATCACTTACTACATTGTAATTTAGATAAGAACGAAGCGCTTTTTAAACATAAAAATTATGAGTTTACTTTATTTGACAATATAGCTTCTTTTATGAAAGAAATTAAATTACGAAATGAGGAAGTTGGTTTGTCTAGAATGATTGCTGGTTATTCTTGGAAATGGATATCTAATAAAAATTCAAGTCTTTTAGATATAGAAATAGAAGACACAAAGCTAAAGTGGAATTCAACTAATATAGATTGGGTTAATTCTCATAATGCAATAGACGAGGTAGGTTGTATACATACTACACAAGGCTATGATTTAAATTATGCCGGGATAATATTTGGTAAAGAAATTTCATATTCTAAAGAGAAAAATGAAATTATTATTATTGAAGAAAATTATTATGATGCGAATGGAAAACAATCTATAAAAACCCCAAATGAATTAAAATCATTTATAATAAATATTTATAAAACTATTTTATTAAGAGGTATTAAAGGAACCTATGTTTATGCTTGTGATAAGTATTTAAGAGATTATTTATCAATGCACATAGCGCCATATGCCTCAAATTCGAATATTAATGAATCCTTAAGTTTAAGAACTGAAAATAAACAATTCGATAATAGTGTGCCATTTTATGATCTACAGGCGGCGGCAGGTGATTTCAGTGAGCTGCAAACAATAGGAGGCTTTAAATGGATTGAATTACCGCAATATGTGCGGTTTTCAGAAGATTATTTTGCTTGTAAAGTAGTTGGCGAATCCATGAACAAGATTATACCCAATGATTCAATATGCTTATTCAAGAAATATCGCGGTGGCTCAAGGAATGGCAGAATAGTCTTGGCACAAGCAACTGAAATACAGGATCATAATTTTGGGGCAGGATATACCGTAAAAGAATATCAAAGTACTAAAACTTTGAATGATAGCTCTTGGTCGCATAAGTCTATTACGTTAAACCCACAATCCTTGGATACCTCTTTTGAGCCAATAATACTGTCAGAAGACGGATTGGAAGATTTTAATATTATTGGAATTTTTGAAATGGTTTTATGCTAGGGAAGGAGAATTTTGTTAAAAGTTTTTAGGCTTAATAAAAGATTTTAAATAACGTGTACAGAATTTATAAATTTTATTTTTAATATTAAATTTAGGGTGTTTTGTTTTTCAATGGTTCTTTAAGTATTTTTAGGTTTTGTGAAAGAATAATGACAAATACAAAACCAACTTGAAAATCTGCAACGTTTTTTGTGAGCAGGTGCGTGGCTCCAATTGCTATTTTGGCGGGTTGGTACTTTTAACACCATGCAATCGCTCGTTTTTCCAATTTTGCTAACGCATTCGGTGTTATCATTGTGGTATCATTTTTTGGTTTTTTTGGTATCGGTCTTCCATTCTTTGGTTTGGCTTTTCTCCTCTAATGATGGCTCGATTTTAGTATCTTTAAAGCTTTTAAAGCTGCTAGTCTATGAAAGAACGCATTAAACTTTGTGACGTCTGTACATTCGAATTTTCTACGATGTATAGCGTGCAATACAAAAACCCTAAAGAATGGGTATTTGTATGTAAAGATTGTTTGCTTCAAGTTAAAAAAGACAATAATGCATACAAATACGGGGGTACTTGGAAGAAATAATAAAGTACACTTTAGCGAATGCATTTACATCCTAACTAAAATAGTTGGATTGCACGCGCTTCTGCTCCACGGCATTATTCCAAAGAACAACTTTTTATTTTTGGAGATAGTTTGCGTAAGTTACTGATTTTAAATGCTTAACTTACCAAAAATTCATAATAACCAAAACTAAAATAAATGAAGAAAGTAATTATACTCTTGATAACAGCAAGTTTATTTGTATCATGTACGAATAAAAAGAAATCTGACGGTGAAGCGAACGCTTCAATGATTGAAGCCTCTCAAAACGGAGGTTTAAAAAAAGAGCAGTCAACACCTTATGTTTTAATTGTTACCTACAACCTCAAAGAAATGAGTATTGAGGAACATGCCGAACTTGGAGCAAATGTTGCACCAAATTTTACACCAGAAAAAATTGAAGGACTCATTGGTAAATCATTTATTGGAAATACGAATACAGGAGTGTACGGAGGCGTTTATCAGTTTAGCTCTAAAGAAGCTGCTGAAAAATACACAACTTCAGCGTTTTGGTTAGGAATTGAGGCGCATCCTAACTTAGTCAACTTTACGAAAGAAATGTATGCTGTTCCGCCATTTTCAAATAAATCAAACGGTATATGGGCAAATAGAAAAACATCCACCAATCCTGCTGATGCGATGGGCATGCATTTACTAGTTGTGAAGTATAACTTGAAGGAGATGACTCTTGAGCAACACCATCAACTAGGAGTTGATGTGTCGCCAAATTTTACAGCTGAAAAAATTGAGGGTTTTATCGGAAAATCTTTCATTGGAAATACGGATACTGGAGTATTTGGAGGCGTATACCATTTCAAAAGTAAAGAGGCAGTTGATACGTATTTGAACTCTGAATTTTGGGAAGGAATTGAGAACCATCCTAATCTAGTGAATTTCACAAAAGAAATTTATGGTATTGCACCAATTTCAGCAATTTCTAATGGAATTCCAATGCTTTAAATAGCTTGTGTAAAAAAGTATTCCCAACAAACATATTATTTAAACTTATAAACAATTTAAAAAATGAAAAAAGTACTATTTATTTTGCTATTTGTAGCATTGCATTCAACTGGTTTTTCTCAAGATGTAACACTTACAAGTGAAGAGAAGAAATCGCTTTTAGCTCAGAGCCCTTTTAACAGTGTTTACCCTACATCAATACTTAAAAGTTCTAACGCCTATTTTAAAGCTCAAATGGGCTTATACAAAGAAGGTGCAATCGCTGAAAAAGAAGCGCATTTAATAGCCTTGGGAACTTCCGCTGCTACTAAATGTCAATACTGCATCCCTTATCATATTGCAGAACTAAAAAGATTAGGGGCATCTGAAGATGAAATAAAAACGGCTGTTCTCATTGCTGCTGATATTATGAAAATGAGCACGCTATTTTATGGAAACGAATTTGATTTAGAGGCGTTTAAAAAAATGCTTAAAGGAGAGTAATATACAAAAGGGATACCTTTTTTAAGAAGCAAAGCACTATCCTGCGATGTATTGTAGTGCTTTTTCAGTTATCATGCACTCTACAACCAAGCTAAAGAAAGCTATGGAGCATTCATTTATAAATGTAATTATGTACGAGGGTTAGAAATCCCTGAATTAAATGGAGGAGGCTATGCCTATGGTTTAGTTGCAGTCAGTGCTTAATCTTCAAATTTTTCCACTATTTGAAAAACACATTTTCCCGCCATCACATTCAAATGTAACTGCTTGGACGTTACCATCAGTTGTTAAAGTAACGTCATCAAATGTATACGCGCAGTTGCCTAGGGTTCTATCTGAACTGTCTAATGCGGCAAAATTTTATGTACAAGATTTACTACATCGTTTAACACCTAATTGGCACCAACAAACCAACTAGAAAATCCACACAGATTTTTGTAAGTAGGCGAGTGGTCCTAATTACGAGTATGCGGTTTGGATATACCTACTTTTAGTTCCATTCAGCATTAATTTTTCCAATGCTGCCTTCAGTTCCCGAAGCGAATTCGGTGCAATGATGCTTGTATCAATTCTTAGTTTTTGGGTATCGGTTTT
>JBNMNV010000108.1:0-9596 GCA_051278125.1 Polaribacter sp.
TTATAGACAAACCTCCTGAATCAAAAGTAATTCCTTTACCAACCAAAGCAATATCTATGGTGTCAGAGTCATTTGCTTTGTATTCATTGATAATGACAACAGGTGGATGCACACTTCCTTTTCCGACAGCTAAAACAGCATCAAATCCTTGCTTTTCTAATTTTTTATGTTTTAAAACAGTGCAGGAGTACGAAGCTTCTTTTGAAGATTTTTTTGCCCAATCTCCTAAATATTCTGGTGTTTTAATATTTGGTGGCGCATCTACCAAACCTTTAATTTTGTTAATGGTTTCTCCTGTAAATTTTCCTTCTTCAAGAATTTTTTCAATCGTATTTGTTGATGAAAATGAAAGGATAATTTCCTTTTTAACTTCTTTGGTAGTTTTAAATTGTCCGATAAAATATTGAGACATTTCTAAACCAATAACAACTTTTAAAATTTCGTCATGATTTAAATTATCTGTAAAAACCTGAATTTCATCACTCCAATATTTACAAGTTTCAAAAGCAAATTTTTGAAAAGCACTTTCTAATTGACTTGAATTTTTATCTTCGCCTAAACCAACCAAATAAATTCTATTTCCTTCTTTTCCATAGATTAAATGATGCGTTAAAAAACTCCCATCAAAATCAGGATTTTCGATAGGTAAAAATTGTTGAATTGATTTTAATTCGTCTTTTTTACAAGGTAAAATAAGGTTTTTATTAAAATCTATCTCTTGTATTTGCTTGTATGTCATACCTATTGTTTGTTAAAAAGCCATTGAATTGCATTCGGGAATTCCTTTCGCCAATGAACTTCAGAATGATTACCTTCTTGATTAATTGAAAAATGAAAATTTATATGATAGCCTTTGATCATTTTTTCTTTAATAATTGCGCCTAATTTTTTTGCATTTGGTAAATGCTCTCTGCTTTCCTGTCCTCCAGAATATAAATAAATTTTAGCTTCCTCTAAAGGAGTAAAACTTTTTGTATTGTCAAAAACTTTTTTAGAAATCCATAAGCTTGGGGAGAAAATCATTAATTTACCAAAAACATGCGGATTCGATAAACCTGCGTGTAAGCTAATCAAACCGCCCATAGAACTGCCCCCAATTCCTGTATTCTCAAAATCGGTTAATGTTCTGTATTTTGTGTTGATGTAAGGAATCAATTTTTCGGTCATAAATTGGATGTAAAAGTTGCCTTTTCCTTCTCCAAATCTAGGATGATAATAGGGTAAGTATTCATTGATACGTTCTTCTTCACCATGATTAATAGCAATGATAATAATATCTGCATCCCCTTTTTCGGCTAACTTTGCTAAAGATTTATCGATTGCCCAATCTCCATATTGTGCCATCGGATTGAATAAATTTTGGCCATCTTGTAAATATAATACAGGATAAAATTTATCTGTTTCGTGATAATTGTGAGGTAGTAAAGCAGAAATTCTTCTTGTTGCATTTAAATGCGGAATTTCATAGGCTTCTTCTATCGTTTCAATAATGGGATTAAAATCCGTTCTTGTCATGTGCTTGCTTTAAGGATGTAAAAATACTATTTTGCACATGTAAAAATCACTAATTATGAATATGTTTTAAACAAAAAAAACCTGATGTTAACATCAGGTTTTTTTTGTTTAATATGTAATCTTATCTTGTTTTTCAGTCCATTTTTGAAAAGGTTTTAACGCAATTTCTCTTTCTATTTGTTCAAAAGGAATGCTTCTTTTTTTGTAGGGAAGCGGAATTTCTTTATAAATAAATTCGTCATCAAAACCGATATCAGCAGCATCTTGTTGGTTGCTTCCATAAAATACTTTATCGGGTCTTGCCCAATAAATTGCGCCTAAGCACATTGGGCATGGCTCGCAAGAAGTATAAATAATGCAACCTTCTAATTGAAAAGAAGCAATGTTTTTACAAGCATCTCTAATTGCCGTTATTTCTGCATGCGCAGTTGGATCGTTTGTAGAGGTTACTTTATTGTTTCCACGACCAATAATTTCTCCGTTTTTAACAATAATACATCCAAAAGGACCTCCTTCATTATTACGCATTCCTTCTAAAGCAGCTTTTACAGCTTCACTCATAAAATGTTTGTGATTACTCATTCTTCTTATTTAAAATTCAAAGTTTAAAATTCAGGATTCTTGTGAAGCTTTTTAATTTTCTTTTAAAGGCGTAAACGCACAAAAAAAATAAGTTATTTACTATGAACAGCCAAGGCTAACAACTAACTGAAAACTAAAAAAACTTATTTTAACCCTCCAGTCATTTCTTCTGGTTTTACCCATTCGTCATATTGCTCTGGAGTTACATAGCCTAAACGAACTGCTTCTACTTTTAAGGTTGTTCCGTTTGCATGTGCTGTATTTGCAATTTCTGCAGCTTTATAATATCCTATTTTAGTATTTAAAGCAGTTACTAACATTAGAGAATTATTTAATAATTCTGTAATTCTTGCATGATTTGGTTCAATTCCTGCCGCACAGTTAACATCAAAAGAAACACAAGCATCTCCTATTAATTGCGCAGATTGCAATACGTTTGCCGCCATCATGGGTTTAAAAACATTTAGTTCATAATGACCTTGCGTTCCGCCTACAGTAACGGCAACATCATTACCCATTACTTGTGCACAAACCATGGTCATTGCTTCTGCTTGCGTAGGATTTACTTTTCCTGGCATTATAGAACTTCCCGGCTCATTTGCAGGAATAATGATTTCTCCAATTCCGGATCTTGGACCAGAAGCCATCATTCTAATATCGTTTGCAATTTTATTTAAAGAGACAGCCACTTGTTTTAAAGCGCCATGTGTTTCTACCAAGGCATCATGTGCAGCTAAAGCTTCAAATTTGTTTTCTGCCGTTATAAAAGGCATTTCTGTAAATTCAGCAATATATTTTGCTACTAAAACATCGTACCCTTTTGGAGTATTTAATCCGGTACCCACAGCAGTGCCTCCTAACGCTAGCTGACCTAAATGCTCTAAGGTGTTTTTTAAGGCTTTAATTCCGAAGTTTAATTGTGCCACATAACCAGAAAACTCCTGTCCTAAGGTCAGGGGAGTAGCATCCATTAAATGGGTACGTCCAATTTTTACAACCTCACTAAAAGCCTCTGATTTTGCTTTTAAAGTATCTCTTAATTGTTCAATTCCTGGAATTGTAGTTTCTACAATTTTTTTGTAAGCCGCAATATGCATGCCTGTTGGGAATGTATCGTTTGATGATTGCGACTTATTTACATCATCATTTGGCTGAATCGTTTTTTCGCCTTCGCCTATTACTTTCCCGGCAATTTCATGCGCTCTGTTGGCAATTACCTCATTTACATTCATGTTAGATTGCGTTCCAGAACCTGTTTGCCAGATGACCAAAGGAAATTGATCATCTAATTTACCTGCTAGAATTTCATCACACACTTGGGCAATTAAATCTCTTTTTTCTGCAGACAAAACGCCTAATTCAGTATTTGTGTATGCTGCTGCTTTTTTTAGATAAGCAAAACCGTACACAATTTCTAATGGCATAGAGGCAGGTGCGCCAATTTTAAAATTATTACGTGAACGCTCTGTTTGTGCTCCCCAATATTTATCAGCGGGCACATGTACCTTGCCCATGGTGTCTTTTTCTACTCTGTATTTTGTCATTTTGATTGCATTTTTGATACGATTACAAATTTACAAAAACTAGGATGATTAGTTATGAACAGAATTGCAGAAATCCTGTTAAAATATTTTTTAAATTATTCGTAAAATTTGAAAATATATCTTATTTTTGTTGCACAAATTTTTTTAAAATACAATTAGATGTTAGATTTTTCTCAATTTTCAGGATTAGTGTTGTTCATGTTTGTTTTTACAGCAGGTTTTTGGTTGCTAATCTTTTTATTAACATTTGTAGTTCCTTATTGGATTGGCGGAACTATTTGGGAAAATTATAAATTAAAACAAGAAGCTAAAAAAGCTGCTGAAGGAAAGTAGTTTTTAAGTCATATACATTTAAAAAACTCGTAACGCAATTTTGCGTTACGAGTTTTTTTTGTGGTTGTCGCAACGATGCGTTAGGGATTGCAACGACATCCTTTTTTATTTTTCTTAAAAAAGATATAGTGGAAAGCCCGTTAAAATACCCAAAAAATTATCCTTCAAAATCTTCACCACCATTGTCTTCTCGACCTCCTTGTCCTTTCTTTTTTTGTTGGTTGAAACGATATACAAAACTTATTCTAACTTGTGGTTCTCTCCATTGAAATTCGGAATATTGTTCCAAAAAGCCAGGAAGGTTGGTTGTTCTTTGACTGATACTACTATTAAATACATCGCTAAAATTTAAACTTAAAGAGGCTTTTTCATTGAATAGATCTTTACTTGCCGCAATATTCATACTAAAAACACCTTCGCTTTTAGTTTGTGCATTTTGAGACGGACCTCTATAATTCGTGTTAATTTGTAGATCAGTTTTTCCAGGTAAGGTGATTTTTTGATTTAAACGGATAAAAAATGCAGTGTTTTCAAAATCGAAACTTTGTGTAATATTTGTCGTCTGATTCGTATAATCCCCATCACTTTTAACGTTAAATAAATTGAAATCACTATTGATATTCCACACTTTAAAGGGCCTGTAATTTAGGGTAAATTCAAAACCAACTCTTTCTTCAGTAGATAAATTTATAGGAAATCTATTGGTAACAGGATCTCCGTTATCTGTTATTTCTCCGGTATCTTCTTGAATTCTCTCCCAATTATCATTGCTAATATTATAGTAAACCGAAGTACTTAATGTGAATTTACTCCAACGCTTTAGATAACCGACATCAAAAGCATCTGTAATTACAGGGTTTAAATCTACATTACCACTATATTGATTACTCTCGCTAGAACGACTTGGAAATGGATTTAAACTTCTACCTCTTGGTCTTCTAATTCTTCTATTATACCCTAAAGTAATATTTTCTCCATCTTTAAATTCAAAACCAAGGTTTAAGGTCGGAAACAAGTTCCCGTAACTTCTATTGTCTGTGGTTGTTGAAGTTTCTTGTACAATTTCGATAGAAGTGTATTCATAGCGTAAACCTCCTAAAAAAGATATTTTATTAAATTTCTGACCATATTGAAAATAAGCGGCATTTACGAATTCTTCATAACTGAAAGAGTTATTTAAACCGGCATCAGGAATCAAAGGTCCGTTATTTAAAAAATCTTGTCTTTCGGCCAAATAAAAACTATTAAAAATATCTCTATAGTTTCCTCTATAACCTGCTTCGTATTGAATGTTTTCGCCTACTGGGTATACGTAGTCAATTTGTAATAATGCCCGGTTTTCATCTTGATCTTCAATAACTTGCTCTAGATCGTTTAAAAGGTTTACTTGTGTATCTACCTCTGTAATATTGTTTAAAACATCTTCAACTTCTGTAGAATATTGTAAATTAATGGATAGCTTTTTACCTGAATCATCAAAATTATTGACATAATCTAAGGTGTATTGAATCCGTTCTTCATCTTCACCTTCACTTTCTGTTCTTAACGTTGCCTCATTGATAGCTCCTTGGGCGTTAAATCTATTGATATCATTGGTATTAACATCATCATCATTACCACTATTAAAAACGATATTTCCAATAATGCTAGAACTTTTAGTTAGATAATATTCCGCACCAAAACTTGTAAATAAAGACCTGCCTAACCTGCCAAAATTCCGTTGTTCTACAACTCTAGCGTTTCTTGCTGTTGATTGCAAATAGCTGGCGTCAGTAAAAGCATTTCCAGGAGTTTCATTATACCTGAAACCTGTATTTGTAAAAAGATTCCATTTTTCTGTCCTCCAATTCGCATTAAAAGCGGTTCCTACTCTTTCAGGCATTCCTAAATCTAGTTGTAAGGAACCATTAAAGCCAACTAATTTATTTTTTCTTAAAATAATGTTTAAAATTCCCGCGGTACCTTCAGCATCATATCTTGCAGATGGAGACGTTATTACTTCTACTTTTTCAATCGCTTCTGCAGGAATCTGTCTTAAAGCATCAGCTCCATTCATACCCACTAGGGCACTTGGTCTTCCATCAATTAAAATAGTTACATTTTCATTTCCACGTAAACTCACAGTTCCTTCAACATCCACTTGAACAGAAGGAACATTTCCCAAAACATCACTCGCGTTTCCGCCTCTAATTGATAAATCTTTACCAATATTAAAAACTTTTTTATCTAAACGAATATCTACTGTTGTCTTTTCTGCAATAATCACTACTTCATTTAAACTAGCAGTATCTTCCCTTAGTTTGATGGTTCCTAAATCTAAATTTTCAGTAATGCTTTGTTTCGGATATTTTTTTGATTTGAAAGAAATAAATTCAGCACTAATTTCGTAGCTTCCTTTAGGGGTTTTAATGCTAAAACTTCCGGTTTCGTCCGTAATTCCTCCAGAAATTTTTTGAGTTACCGTATTCTTTAAAATAATGGTTGCGTATTCTAATGGTTGATTGGAATTTGCATCAATAATTTTACCTGTTATTAAAATTTCACCATTTGTCTCTCGTTGTTGAGCCGTTAAAAAAGAAATCGAGAATAAACAAAACAATACGTATGTAAATTTTTTAGTCAAATCTAGTTGGGTTTTAAATTAAGACCACAAATTTCACTTTTAGTTTAGTTTAATCGAGTTAAAATAAAGTTAAACAATTTTAATATTTGTTATTTAAATGATTTCTAAAATAGTTTCTGGAGGTCTGCCTATAACTCCCCGGTTATTATTGATGACAATAGGACGTTCAATTAACTTTGGGTTTTCAATCATTGCTTTAATAATTTCAGCATCTGACAATTCTTTCCCTTTATAATTTTCTTTCCAAATTTTCTCATTTTTCCGAACTAGTTGAGTAGGAGTGATACCTAATAATTGGATGATTTCTGTTAACTCCTTTGTGGAAGGAACCGCGTCCAAATATTTAATAATTTCAAATTCTTTTCCTGAATTTTCTAAAATTTCTAACCCCTCTCTAGATTTTCTACAACGTGGATTGTGATAAATCTTGATTCCATTATTCTGGGGAAAAGTGTCTTTTTTCATTTTATTTATTGGTTACCTATTAAATTTTTTACTTTACAAAAGTGTTGTATGTTTAAAAATGTTCAGAGTCTGAAAACTAAGTGATCCTTGGTTAGAGGTATATCCTTATTTCACTTACATTTTTAATTATATTGAAATGTAAGAATGCTCAACTGGGTACTAATATCAAGGATGTCCTATTATAAATTCAGCATAAAAAGATAGATCGGAAATCAGGAAACAGCTTCAAATTATTAATCCTATGTGTTTTCCATAAGCCTGTTTCTTACTTAAGGAACATTAAGATACATCTTTCTTTTGCCCATGTAACATCAAATAAGATTTTAAAAACGGATTAATATCACCATTCATAACATTATCTACATTTCCTGTTTCGTATGCCGTTCTTACATCTTTTACCAGCTTATACGGATGCATTACGTAGTTACGAATCTGACTACCCCATTCGTTTTTTAATTTCCCTGATTCAATTTCGTCCCTTGCGGCTTGCTGTTTTTGTAACTCAATTTCATACAATTGAGATTTTAACATTTTCATGGCTGTAGCCCTATTATCATGCTGCGAGCGAGAATTAGAGCATGAAATCTGAATTCCTGTAGGTTTATGTGTCAATTGAACTTTGGTTTCAACTTTATTTACGTTTTGTCCACCAGCACCACTAGAACGGGCAGTTACAATTTCTACATCTGCCGGATTGATATCAATTTCTATGGAATCATCTGCCACAGGGAATACATATACAGAACCAAAAGTAGTATGTCGTTTTCCGTTAGAATCGAACGGCGAAATACGCACCAATCTGTGCACTCCATTTTCTCCTTTTAGCCAACCAAACGCATAATCCCCATCAATTTCTATGGTAATGGTTTTAATGCCCACAACATCACCCGCTTGATAATTGAGCGTTTTCAGCTTAAAACCTTGTTTTTCTGCCCACATCGTATACATTCTGGAGAGCATTTCTACCCAATCGCAGCTTTCTGTTCCGCCAGCTCCAGCGGTAATTTGAATGGTTGCAGAAAGCGCATCGCCTTCTTCAGAGAGCATGTTTTTAAACTCAATATCTTCTAAAAAAGTACTTACTTTTCCGAATTCTTCTCCAATTTCAGCTTCTTCAACTTCCCCTTCTTTATAAAAATCATATAAAATAGCAAGGTCTTCATTTAAAGTAATTACTTTTCTGTAATCTTCTACCCATTTCTTTTTAAAACGGAGTTCTTTCATTAAAATTTCTGCTTCTTTTGGGTTGTTCCAAAAATCAGGATCTACTGTTTGTTCCTCTTCATTCGCTATTTCAATCAGTTTTTTATCTATTTCTAAATAAGATTTTAGTTTCTCAATTCTTGTATCAATATCTTTAAGTTGGTCTTGTGTAATCATAAGTAGAACAAAAATAAATGAATTTTTAAGAACTCTTCTTTTAAAAGTTGACAGATATTAAAAAAAGGATTATCAACAGATTCGCAGAGAAAAAAGTAGGGATTTTTGAGGAATTGAAATAAATTTTCCCTGAAAATTTTATGAACATTTGGCGCGACTCTTTAATATCCTAAAAAATAAATAAATTTTAAGAATTCAAGTTTTTTAAGCTGATAGTTATTTTATAGCTTTATCGAAAATAACCTAACCATGAAAAAAACACTACTTTTTTTACTATGTATCACATTCAGTTTAAACGGGTTTTCTCAATTTTTTATAAAAAAATCTAGCAAAGATTTGCAAAAAGGAATTACAAAATATGAAGGATATATTACTTTTTATTATGATGAAGATAAAGATAAAATATTTCTTCAAATAGATGCTTTAGATGCCGAATTTCTATATGTGCATTCACTTTCGCAAGGAATTGGTTCTAATGATATTGGTTTAGATCGCGGTAAATTAGGAAGTGGCGTTGTGGTTCATTTTAAAAAAGTGGGTGATAAAATTTTAATGATTCAGCCGAATCAAGATTTTAGAGCTATTACCGATAATGTAGAGGAAAGAAATTCTGTAAAAGAGGCCTTTGCAAAATCAGTTTTGCATGGATTTAACATCAAAGAAGAAGAAAAAGGAGTGTATTTAGTCGATGCTACTGATTTTTTTATGAGAGATGCGCATGGCGTTGCTGGCACTTTGGCAAGAAAGAACCAAGGCAGTTATGGTTTAGATAAAAGTAAATCTGCTTTTTATTTAGAGCGAACAAAAGCATTTCCAAAAAATGTTGAGTTCGATATAATGTTAACGTTTAAAGGAACACCCAAAGGATCTAATATAAGAAGTGTAACGCCAGATGCAAGTTTGGTAACAGTGCATCAACATCATTCTTTTCTAGAATTGCCAGATAACAAGTATAAACCAAGAACATATGACCCAAGATCTGGTTCTTGGCAAATGAGTTATATGGATTATTCCTCACCGGTAAATGAACCGATTACAAAACGATTTATTACAAAGCATCGCTTGGAAAAGAAAAATCCGAGCGCAGAAATTTCTGAAGCTATAGAGCCGATAATTTACTATTTAGACAGAGGAACACCAGAACCTGTAAGATC
>JBNMNV010000109.1:0-9386 GCA_051278125.1 Polaribacter sp.
ACCATAAAAATTGGGTTCATTTTGACTGTAGCGTTTTTGCTGATTTCTTTGTTTTACATAGTCTTTCCAATCATCACCTGTATGTTGGTATGCTTCCCAATCTGAACCTAAAGCATCGTACTTTTCGCGTTTTTTTACATCACTTAAAACACTATTAGCCTCGTTAATTTCTTTAAACTTTTCTTCTGCTGCTTTGTTGTTTGGGTTTTTATCTGGATGATATTGTGCCGCTAATTTTCTGTATGATTTTTTGATGTCTTTTGCAGAAGCATTTTTACTAATTCCTAATACTTTGTAATAATCCTTATAGTCCATTGATAGGATATTTAGTCGATTGTAAACCTATTAAACAAACTCGTTTTGAGTGATTTTTTGGCATCCTCTAAAAGTTGTTTAGTATCAGTAATATTTAAGTTTTTTACTTTTGCAATTTCTGCTATGGTCAAATGATGCTTGGTGTATAACTCAAATACATTTCGTGTTTGCAGTGGTAAATTGTGCAACACAAATTCTATATGTTTATCCACTTCTTCTTGATGTAAATTTGCATCTATTCGTTCTACGAGTTCGCTTTCTGTATTTTCTACAAATACATCTTTTGTTGTAAAGGGGTTTTGATGATATGATATATCTGATAATTCTTCTTTCATAATCAAATCTCCATCACTTTCTGCTGTGAAATTTTCTTCCATTTGATCCCATTCTTGTTTTGAATAGTCCTCTATATTTTTAAAGAACAAATCATCAAATTCTTCTTCGTTAATAGCATCCTCTAATAACGTATTTGTTTTTTTATAAAGCCAAACATAGAACTCATCTTCAGTAGATACATTTTCAATATGGTCGTAGGCTTCAATAAATAGTTGATCTATAAAATCATTAGGAACATATTTGTTCTTTGGAAAATGATTCTTTTGGATAGCCGTTTTAATTCTTTTAATAATATAGCTCTTTATATTTGGCATTATGTCTAATAGTAATGCATAGAATGCCACTTTATTTTCATCTTTCTTAAACCCAATTAATTCAGGAAGTGTTTGCTTTATGGAGATGCGAAGTTCTCTTCGGATTTTATAATAGTTAGTTTGATTTTCCATAGGTGTATCATTTTAAAGAGTTACGTATTAAAAGTCATAATTGGTAAATTCGCGTAGATAGAAAGGTCTTCTGAAATACTGCTATTAAAATAATAGCTTACCCCTTTTTTTGAACTTGCGCTTACAGCAATAAGGTCTGCATTGGTATCTTCTGCATATTGAATTAATCCATCTTCAAGTGTATGATTCGCTATAAATGCTATATTTTCTGATTCACCAACATCAGAAAATTCACTTACTTTTTTATGAAATTCTCTAGAGCTAATAAAACTACCATAAGGCAGATTTACATAAACAGGGCAAATGGTAATCCCTAAATCAGAAAATAGTGCTGTTTTTTGTAAATATGAAGATCTGCTTTCAGGTGTTAAATCTGTGCCTATGATAACCTTTTTTAAATGAAATTCTTTGGGATCTTTACTGATAATTAAAACAGGTACTTCACTATTATGAATCATTCTTTGTGTATTAGAGCCAGCAAATATGCCATCTCTTGCTGTTACTCCATGTGAACCCATAATAATTAAATCTGCTGCTATTTCTTTAGCTAGAATAGCAACTTCTTGATAGACTTTGTGGTGCTTAATAATCGGCATAACCTTAATCCCTTTTAAATATTCTTTATCTAAAAAGGGTTCAAATTGTTTGTAAGCAAAAGCAACCATAAATTGCATTTTGTCTTTATTCTCAGTATTAGAAAAAATACTATCAGATAATTCTAAAACATGTACTACGTGAAGTACTGCTTTGTATTTCTTTGCTAAGACAGCGCCTGCTTTTAAAGCGAAGTTTGAATTTTCTGAAAAATCTACGGGTATAATTATATTTTTCATCGTTTAAAAGGTTTTGTTTATAACTTTTAGGTTGCCTAAAGATGCAATAAGATAAGGCGCTATGAAATGACCTAAGTCAGTGCATTTTATTTAGAGCACAGCAACTACTAAATAACTGAATGTTTCAGAAATAAAGGATTTCTTGAAACGAACTATCCTCGAGGCATAGCCATAGAGGTATTTCGCTCGTTTCATTTTGACCTAAAAAGGTCAAAAACCAAAATTCTATTATTTAGATTCCCGTTTTCACGGGAATGACAATTTCAACGGAAACCCCGACGCACAGCATCGAGGAATTCTTTTCGATTAAAAAGAATGAATACAAGTTTAAAATATAACGAACTGATGCAAGTCATTGGTCAAATAGATGTTTAATTGGTTCTTTGCCATTATATGGCGCATAGTGCAGTTTTTATGATTAATAAAATAGATATGGAGTTCCTAGATAAATTAAAATGGCGTTATGCTACAAAGGCTATGAATGGTAAAAAAGTAGCACAAACAAAAGTTGATAACATTATAGAAGCCGCCAGACTAGCTCCTACATCAAGTGGTTTGCAACCTTTCGAAATAATCGTAATCACCAACGCTAAAATTAAAAAAGAAATTAGAAAGATTGCTTGGAATCAAAGCGTTGTTACAGCCTGTTCTCATTTGTTTGTTTATGCAGCTTGGGATACCTATACCGCCGAAAAGATTAACAAAATGTTTGACCTTACCAACACCTTTCGTAATGTTAAAAATGAAGGGTGGGAAAATTACCGACTACAGTTATTAAACAGTTATCCACAGAAAGATGCAGAAGATAACTCTAACCACGCTATCAAACAAGCCTATATCGCTTTAGGTATTGCTTAATTACTACGGCTACTTTTGAAGGCGTTGACAGCACATCTATGGAAGGATTTGACCCTGATGCTTTAGACAATATTTTAGGATTGAGAGAAAAAGGACTTAGAAGTTGCGTATTATTTGCCATAGGTTATAGAGATGTGGAAAATGATTGGTTGGTGAACCTAAAAAAAAGTTGGAAAACGTACTGAAGGTTTTGTGACTATTATTGATTGATATAAAAATTTTCAGAAGAATATAAAAATAGAAAGAACAAAAACGCCATCCCGATACTAGGTGGCGAATTATAAATCAGACAAAACAAGAATATATACCTATTAAAATAACTAATTTAAAAAAAACAAAGATGAAAAAATATTTAATAACAGGTATCATAGCACTGCTTGCTAATGTATCAATGAGTGCTCAAGATATTTCAAAGAACGCCTTAGGAGTGCGATTAGGAGATAGTAATGGCTTTGGCGGAGAAATATCATACCAAAGGGGTTTAAGTAAAAACAACCGATTGGAGTTTGACTTAGGCTGGAGAGATGGTAAAAACTACGATGGATTTAAGCTTTCAGGTTTATACCAATGGGTTTGGAATATTGATGGTGGTTTTAATTGGTATGCAGGATTTGGTGGCGGTTTAGGAACCTATAGCTTTAATAATAACAATGGAAATGATTTCACAGATTCGTTTGTTTTTGCAGCAGGCGATATAGGTATAGAATACAGTTTTGATATCCCACTATTACTTTCCTTAGATTTTAGGCCTGAAATGGGTTTTGGAGATGAAGCTTATGATAACGATGATTTAGATTTAGATATCGCACTTGGTATTAGATATCAGTTTTAATAGTCATACCTATTCTGTATTGAAATTACTGTAAAAGAAAATGATGATTTTTTTCTTTATAAAAAATAGAAAAATAAACTAGATTATTTTAAATAAGAAGGAAAAAATTAGGGAATACTTAAAGCATCATATACACCCTAATATATGAGTTGGACAAAGAATCTAAAGGCACTAACAAAACATTAAAAAAAACAAAAATGAGTAAAACAGCATTAAATTTATCCCCAGAATTAAAAAAAATAATTGAGTATTGGCGGCTTATCGTCTTAGTACTATTCTTAGCAATCATTTCGTGGTTATCAATCTTCCAAATAAGTACAGAAGAAGTTGGCGTTATTACTCGATTTGGGAAATATGTAAGACAGGTAGAACCAGGATTGAATCTTAAAATACCCTTCGTTGAAGATGTTTATAAAGTTCCAGTAGAAAGGCAACAAAAACTGGAATTTGGTTTCCGAACAACCAAAGCAGGAATAGACACGCAATATAGTGAATCATCAAGTTCAAAAGATGAATCATTAATGCTTACTGGCGATCTTAATTTGGCAGAGGTGCAGTGGGTTGTTCAATACAGGATAGATGATGCTTACAAAAATCTGTTCAAAGTTAGAAATCCACAGAGTACACTTCGTATTATTTCTGAAGCTGCAATGAGACAAATTGTTGGTGACAGAACCGTAAATGAAGTACTGACTGTTGGACGAACAGAAATAGCAAATGAGCTAGAGAAACTTATTCAGCAAATATGTAGAGAGTATTCAATGGGTATTAAAATAGAACAAGTGGTGCTTCAAGATGTGAATCCGCCAGAGCCTGTAAAAGCCGCTTTTAATGCTGTAAATGAAGCGCAGCAAGAAAAGGAAACCTTAATTAACGAAGCAAAATCAGAATACAATAAAGTAATACCCAAAGCAAGAGGTCAGGCAGAAGAAACCATACAACAGGCCGAAGGATATGCTGCTGAGCGTGTAAATAATGCGGATGGAGAGGCTACAAGATTTACGGCCTTATATAATGAATTTATCAAGGCGCCTGAGGTTACTAAAAGAAGAATTTACCTTGAAACAATGTCTAATGTATTACCTAAGATAGGGAATGTAGTTATAACTGACCAAAAAGGCAGTAACGTTTTACCTTTATTACAAATGCAGATGAATAAAAAAACAACAAATAATGAAAACTAAAGCAATTATAATCACAATATTAAGTATTATTTTCCTGATAAGTTTAAACAGTAGTCTTTTTACGGTACAAGAAAAGGATCAGGTGGTCATCACTCAGTTTGGAAAGCCAATTGGAGAAGCCATTATTGAACCTGGGATGTATTTCAAGTTACCTTTTGTACAAGATGCTAATTATTTCGAAAAACGCTATATGGAATGGAATGGTGCTCCAAACCAAGTGCCAACCAAGGACAAAAAGTTTATTTTTGTAGATACGTATGCAAGATGGCAAATTACAGATCCTCTTCAATTTTTTAAACGACTGACGGACGAACGAGGTGCACAATCTCGTATAGATGATATTCTAGATGGAGACACAAGGAATTTTATAGCAAATAATAACATCGAAGAGACCGTGCGTACAAGTAACAGAATCCCTGAATCATCCTATACTAGTATTACTGGCGATTCTTTAGCTAAAATTTATGTGGGTCGAGATAAGATTCAACAAATGATATTAAAATCTGCAAATAAACAGACAAAAGATCTCGGAATTAAGATATTAGATTTTCGATTTAAACGTATAAATTACGTTCAAGAAGTACAAAATCAAGTATTTAAAAGAATGAAAAGTGAGCGTTATCGTATTGCTGATAAATTTCGTTCAGAAGGTCAGGGAGAAGCCTCACGTATTAATGGTGAGAAGGAACGAGAGCTTAAAAATATACAATCCATTGCTTTTAGGGATGCTGAGAAAATTAAGGGTAAGGCAGATGCTACTGCTGCCTCAATTTATGCAAAAGCGTATAATACATCGAGTCAATCAAGAAGTCTTTATGGTTTTATGAAATCGATGGAAACATTTGAGAAAACTTTTGATGAAAAAACATCTATTTTCATTTCAACAGATAGTGAATTGTATACATACCTAAAAAAGATGGATTAACGTTTTATGAAAGACTTATAGCAATCCTGTTATCCGTTTTTCAAATAAAAATAACTTAAACTGACCTAGGTCAGTTTTTACCTTTAAAAGCTTATGTATCTTTGAGTATCAGTAAGAAATAAGTTCTTTGAAAGTATTAAAAATATAGATTCTAGGATTAAATATCCTATGAATATTGAAGTTATTAAACCTGTGTTTAAGTTTTATGTTTCTAGAAAAATAGATTCTAAAAATTGCAAGTGCTCTTAAACCGCATTCAATAACTTCAAGGAAATCGAGACTTTAACAAGGTCTCGATTTCTTTAAAAAAACCTTTGATTACTGCAAAGTATAAAAGGTATTATGAAGTAATTAATGTTTTATTTACCAAACCATTTATAAAAATTTTCTAGAAATAGAAAACAAAATAGATAGGAATTAATAGAGAAAATAAAATTATCTTCATAGAAAACGGGAAGCCTTTTAGGTTTCCCGTTTTTGTTTTTAATACATACTGCTTTTAGAAAAAAAAGATAAAATAATACATTCTTTTTTCACGGTTTTGGCATTTAGTCTAATACTTACATCTTGAGACGGTTAAAATACATTTTTTAAATAAGAATAAAAATACGCTAACTGACCTAGGTCAGTTTTCACCTTTAAAAGCTTATGTATCTTTGAGTATCAGTAAGAAATAAGTTCTTTGAAAGTATTAAAAATATAGATTCTAGGATTAAATATCCTATGAATATTGAAGTTATTAAACCTGTGTTTAAGTTTTATGTTTCTAGAAAAATAGATTCTAAAAATTGCAAGTGCTCTTAAACCGCATTCAATAACTTCAAGGAAATCGAGACTTTAACAAGGTCTCGATTTCTTTAAAAAAACCTTTGATTACTGCAAAGTATAAAAGGTATTATGAAGTAATTAATGTTTTTATTTACAAAACCATTTATAAACATTTTCTAGAAATAGAAAACAAAATAGATAGGAATTAATAGAGAAAATAAAATTATCTTCATAGAAAACGGGAAGCCTTTTAGGTTTCCCGTTTTTATTTTTAATACATACGGATTTAATAAAAGGGGAGATAAATAATACATTCTTTTTTCATGCTTCTTGCGTTTAGTCAAATACTTACATCTTTAGACGATTAAAATAAATTTTTTAAATACGAATAAAATACGCTAACTGACCTACGTCAGTTCTTATCTTTAAAAGCTTATGTATCTTTGAGTATCATTAAGAAATAAGTTCTTTGAAAGTATTAAAAATATAGATTCTAGGATTAAATATCCTATGAATATTGAAGTTATTAAACCTGTGTTTAAGTTTTATGTTTATAGAAATATAGATTCTAAAAATTGCAAGTGCTCTTAAACCACATTAAATAACTTCAAAGAAATCGAGACTTTAAAAAGGTCTCGATTTCTTTAAAAAAAACCTTTGATTACTGCAAAGTATAAAAGGTATTATGAAGTAATTGATGTTTTATTTACAAAACCATTTATAAACATTTTCTAGAAATAGAAAACAAAATAGATAGGAATTAATAGAGAAAATAAAATTATCTTCATAGAAAACGGGAAGCCTTTTAGGTTTCCCGTTTTTATTTTTAATGAATACTACTTTGATAAAAGGGAGATAAAATAATACATTCTTTTCATCATAAAAAAAAGAAACATTACATTAAATGTTTCTAATTTATAGTTTTATAGTCCTTTTTTCTCCTATTAATTTCGTGAAGTCAAATTCTCTAATAGGTCTATGGATTGATTGATTTCCTTTTCATAACCTCTAAGTATTAAAATATAGTTACCCTTCTGTAATGCTTTTATATAAAAAATTGTTCTGTCTCTATCTATTCCTAAGCCTCTTAAAATACCATAAGGTCCAGTTGATAGTGACCCAATGTTTTTTTTTTCTATTTCTTGTAAAAATGTACCTACCAAGAAACCCGTAATAAAAATGTTGCCAATTTCTGGATTTGTTAGCATTCCAAAGCCAATAGGAAATTCAAATAATGATTTACATTTTGTTTCTATAGTCTCTTTTGAGATGATAAGTTCTCTTTTATCAACATTATTTTGCTCAACAATTTTACCTAGAATAGATATTTGCAGATGATTGTTTTTGTTTTGATTGATTACTTTTAAAGCTTCTTCTACAAGTAAAAACTCAGGATACGATTTTATAAAAACCTGCTTTTCATTTTTTACTTGTATGTTAGCCTGCATGATTGTTTAATTATTGAGATGATAATACCTAAATGTATTTCTATCACAAATCTAAAACTACTAAAAGGTAACAACAATGACCTAAATCACTTCTAAAATTTCATCTGTATAAAAAGAGCGTTAAAAGAACCCGTTGTGCATTTTGAATTAAAAATGACTTTAAGAATGTCAGTTCGAGTTATTTTTGATAAAAAATCATAACGAGAACTAATTTAAAAACTAAAATTCTTGTCAGATCTAGATTGACGAGATGCTCGATACAAATTTTACTCATTTCAATTTTAAAATTTACTCGAATTGACAGAATTTTATCAAAATACACAACAGGTTTAAAAGACTATTTTTTTTATTATTTTGCATTTTGTATCAACTAAGAAAATCAGCAATGTGTTGTAATTTATTCTTATCTAATAAAATGAGCTTTTTACTAGATGCTATGCCAATTAATTCTTCTTCTTTAAACTGAGAAAGCATTCTAATGGCAGTTTCTGTTGCAGTGCCAATTAATCCTGCAAAATCTTCTCTTGGTATACTAATTCCTGTATGGTTCTTATCTTTCATCATTCCCTTAGCATCTAATGCTAATAATGCTTTGGCTGTTTTTTGTCTTACCGTTGCAAAAGCCATATTTATCAATTGTTTTTGTAAATCGATCATATTATTAGAAATCATACTGATAAATTTATTAGAAACGTATTTATTTTGATACAATAAGGTGATAAAATCTACTTTTGGTATAGCGCAAATTTCTGCTTTCTCTAATGCAGTAGCCGTTTCTGTATATTTCCCTGAATCTCCAAGAAGTGATAATTGACCTATAAAATCGCCAGCACTATAGAAACCTGTTACAAATTCTTTACCTGTTTCTATTGTTTTAAATGTTTTTACATTTCCACTCTGAATAAAGTATAATCGTTGTGCTGCACTACCTTCTCTATAAATTTCTTCTTTGTTTTTATAGCTTTGCAATGCACGATCTTTAGATAACGCTGTAAGGTTTAAATATTTTGATGCTTCATTTAAAAATGTACTGATTCCTTGAATGTTTTTAGAGAATTCTTTCTTTAAAAAATCATTCTTTTTCAAACGACATACTATAACTTGCAGTAATTCGTATTCTTCAAAAGGCTTTGTTAAATAATCATCTGCACCAAGGTTCATCCCTTTTCTTATTTCTGCTTTTTCAGATTTTGCAGTAAGGTATATAAAAGGTATGCTTGCTGTTTTTGGATTTGTACTTAAACCTTCAAATACATCATATCCGTCTAATTCTGGCATCATAATATCACATATAATAATATCAGGAATATGCTTCAATGCCATTTCAATACCAACTTTTCCGTTTTCAGCAGTAAATACATCATAATTTTCCAGTTCAAGAATTTCAGCAGTATTTTCTCGAACATATTGGTTGTCTTCAATTAATAATATTTTTTTCATT
>JBNMNV010000110.1:0-9271 GCA_051278125.1 Polaribacter sp.
TAAAAAGCGTTCAAAACTAAATGGCTTTAATAAATAATCTACCACATTTAATTCATAACCTTTAAGTGCAAATTCACTGTAAGCAGTTGTTACTATAACTTTAGGAGGTGATGATAGTGTCTTTAAAAATTCAAAGCCCTTAAGCTTTGGCATATTTAAATCTAAAAAGATTAAGTCAACTTGATGTGTATTCATATACTCCAAAGCTTCTAAAGCGCTATAACAGTTTTTTTGCAATTGCATATGCGGAAGCATTTCACAATATTCCATGATTATCTTGTGGGCTATATGTTCATCATCTATAATTAGATATCTCATTTTTTTAACTTTAAAGATAGCGTAACTTTGTATATATTGGTGTCTACATCAAAAGAAAGTATATGCTTATTTGGGTAAACTAATGCCAACCTTCTTTTTAAGTTTTTTAAGCCAATTCCCTCTTGATTAGATGTTTGTTGTACTTCAAAATTATTTTCAATTACAAAATTAACTTCATTTTCACTTTCGTTTAATTCAATATGAATGTATGCGTTTTTTTCTAAATTTTCTAAACCATGTTTAAAAGCATTCTCTAGCAGAATTATAAATAGCAAAGGCATAATTCTAGCATCAGAATTATTAATATTATGATTAAATTGAATATCCGACTTTTTATGATAACGAATTTCTTGAAGCTCAATATAGTTTTTTAAATAATCCAATTCATTTTTGAGGGTAACCCAATCTTTTTCTCCTTCATAAATACTATATCGCATCATGTCAGAAAGCTTTAATACCATTTGTCTTTCCTTAGAATCTTTCTCCATTAATCCATATAAATTATTGAGTGTATTAAAGAAGAAATGCGGATTTACCTGACTTTTTAAATGCAGTAATTCTGTTTTTTCTTTTTCATTCTTTAGTCGAAGAATTGATTTGATTTGTTTAAAAATCCAATATGCAATTGTGATAAATACTATAATAAAGTACAATGCAATAAATTCTACAAATCCTTCTAATTTGCCTAAAGTATCATTAAATAAAACAAGGATAAAACCCGTAATTACAAGCGTTATTTTATAAAACCGTTTTATAATTTTCTTTTTTCTATCTGATATTTTCAACTTCATAGGTCAATATTAATTAAATAAATGTCCTCGTACAAATTAGTTGATAAACAATAGCTACAAAGGTTTAAATAACTGCTTAGTAGGGATAAAAGACGTTTACCCCGTTCAAAAGTATTTGTGTCACGCTTAGCTTGAAGTGTATCCCATTTTTTTTTTCGTATCAGCAATACCCTATACGTTTGCGTAAATATTCAATCTAAAACGAACACAATATGGAACTTATTATTGATAATTTATCAAAAACCTATGCTAATGGTGTTAAAGCACTTCAAAATATTTCTTTAGATATTCCTACAGGAATGTTTGGCTTACTAGGCCCAAATGGTGCAGGAAAATCTACATTAATGAGAACCCTTGCAACATTACAAGAAGCGGATCAAGGCTCAATAAAACTTGGAAATATAGATGTATTGCAACAAAAAGATAAGTTACGACAGGTTTTAGGATATTTACCCCAACAATTTGGCTTGTATCCAAAGATATCTGCAGAGGTATTATTGAATCATTTTGCAGTACTAAAAGGTATCATCAATAAAAATGAGCGCCAAGAATTAGTAAAAGCACTATTGCATAAAACGAATCTGTATAACTTAAGAAAACAGAACCTTGAGGGTTTTTCTGGTGGGATGAAGCAGCGTTTTGGTATTGCACAAGCTTTATTAAATAACCCAAAGCTACTTATTGTAGATGAGCCAACAGCAGGATTGGATCCTTTAGAAAGAAATCGATTTTACAACGTATTAAGTGAGCTCGGAGAACATACTGTCGTTATTTTATCTACACACATAGTTGATGATGTTAAAGAACTTTGTACAAACATGGCAATTATTAATCAAGGTCAAGTTTGTTTAGAAGGAAAACCGTTGCAAATATTAGAGGGCTTAAAAGACAGAGTCTATAAAAAAACAATCGAAAAAAGAGAGTTAAGCCTATACAAGCAAAACTATCAAGTAATCAGTGAAAAATTATTTCTAGGAAAACCTACCATTCACATCTTAAGTGATGCCAACCCTGGTGATGGTTTTTCTATTATTGATGCTGAATTAGAAGATGTGTATTTCTCAGAAATATTTAATAATACGAACGCTAAATCTCATTAATTATGTGGTATCAAATATTTAAGTTCGAATTACAATATCGAATTAAACGACCAGACACTTATGTGTTTTTCTTGTTTCTATTTCTATTTTCTATTGTTGGAGTAGATTTTATATTTCAAGGTTCAGAAATGGGACTCATGAAAAAAAACTCACCATTAATAATCGCTAAAACTATGGGAGCCATTGCAGGTATATTCATGATTTTGGCGTCAATGATTATGGGAGTTTCTGTGTTGAGAGATTTTGAATACAATATAGAATCACTGATGTTTTCTGCGCCTATCAGTAAAAAAGATTACTTATTAGGTCGTTTTTTAGGATCGTTTACGGTTTTATTATTTGCATTTACGGGTATTTTATTTGGTATGATATTGGGCGAATTTATGCCCTGGACTAATCCAGATGAACTATTAGAATTTAATGCATTTATTTATTTAAAGACCTTTCTAATGGTAACGTTGCCAACTTTGTTTTTTGGAGCATCTCTATTTTTTGTTACTGGTGCTTTAAGCAGAAACCTAGTGGTAGTATATACACAAGGTATTATTATGTTTGTTGTATTTATGCTAACCAAAGCTATTACTAATGAATTTTGGCAAGCCATTCTAGATCCATTTTCACTAACTACAACAACTTTTGCTACAAAATCTTGGTCTTTATTAGAAAAAAGTACACAAGAAATTCCTTTTTTTGGAGCACTTTTTTATAACAAATTGTTTTGGTTTTCTTTAGGAATACTTGCGCTAGTCTATGGTTATAAAAAATTCAATTTTAATGTAATTAAAGAAAAGCAATCAAAGAGAAAGCAAGCTCAAAAATTAGTTATTAAAAGCACCAATGAAGCTAATGATGCGGTGATCCCTGCAGCTAAAAAGCAATATGGCTTACTATCTAAATGGCATCAATTAAGACAATTTTCTTGGTTTTACTTTATCAGCATTTGCAAACAGTCATCATTTTGGGGTATTGTTATTTGTGGTATGATTATCATTCTTATTAATTCTGTAAATCTTGGAACTGTATACGGCGTAGATAGCTATCCAGCAACCTATTTTATTGTTGAAGAACTTCAAGAGACATCAATTTATTTCTTCATTATCATTTTAGTGTTTTATTCAGGAGAATTGGTATGGAAAGAGCGAAGTGCTAAACTAGATCTAATTTATGACGCAACAACAATGTCTAGTTTTATAAAGCTAATTGGTAAATATATTGGGTTAAACCTAGTTTATGTGGTATTAATGCTTGCTTTAATTAGTTCAGGAGTTCTATTTCAAACATTAAGTGGTTACTATAAATATGAATTCCAAGTCTATTTTTATGGTTTCTTTCTAGAGATTTTACCGTTTTTAGCATTGTATACATGCATTGCATTTTTTATACAGTCGGTCGTTAATCATAAGTTTGTAGGTATTATGTTGGTAATTGTGTGCTTTATTATCAATGTAACACTAAGTGCATTTGGTGTTGAACATGATTTATTGCTATTTGGAGGTAGCTCTTTAGGAACTTACTCAGATATGAATGGTTATGGGCACTTTTTAAAACCTTATCTATTCATTAAATCGTACTGGTTTCTCTTTGGGATGCTATTACTAATTATTGGATCTTTAGTATCTATTAGAGGTACTGAAACAAACTTGTTAAAAAGAATAAGAGTGGGTAAATACAGATTAAGTAAGCCACTTTTTAAATTTGCTTCTATTGTCTGTTTCGTATTTATAATAATGGGAAGTTTTATATTTTATAATACTAATATTTTAAACACCTATTGGACCAATTCTGAAGCTACTGAGTTTAGAGTCGGTTATGAAAAAGCATTAAAGAAATTTGAATATATACCACAGCCTAAAATTGTTAGTGTCAATTTAAATGTAGAATTGTATCCTTCTAAAAGAAACTATACGGCAGAAGGGTATTATATTCTAAAAAACACAAATGAAGATCCTATTAAAGAGGTTCATATCCAAAAAAAAATAGAAGATGATGTTGCTATAAGCAACCTTACATTTAACGGTGGAGCTACAATAAATAAAGAATATAGTGCATATAGTTATACTATTCATAAACTAAAGACTCCATTACAACCAGGTGATTCTATTAAAATGAGTTTCAAACAAACGTATACAACTAAAGGATTTTCGGGATCACGATCTAATACTGCTATTGTTGAAAACGGAACTTTCTTTAAGAACGAAGATTTTCCAACTTTAGGATATAGTAAAAAGTATGAGCTTCAAGATAAAGAACAACGTATAGAACATCAATTACCTAAAAGAGTACGTAAAGCATCAATAGATGATGTAAATGAACTACGAAATGCAAGATCTGGAAGTGATTCAGATGGTATTAATTTTGAAATGATTATTGGTACAGCAATAGATCAAACTGCTATTGTACCAGGAGAACTATTAAAACAATGGGAAGAAAATAACCGTGCCTACTTTCAGTATAAAATGAATCAGAAAATGATTAATTTTTATGCTATTGTTTCCGCACGCTATGAAGTAAAGAAAGATGTTTGGGTATCTAAATCGGGCATTACAAAGCAACCTATTCAATTAGAAATCCATTATGATAAAGCGCATGGTTATAATTTAGATAGAATGATGAAATCTATGAAAGCTTCCTTCGATTACTACAGTACTAATTTTAGTCAATATCAATATAAACAAATGCGCATTGCAGAATTTCCACGTTACGCAAAATTTGCACAATCTTTTCCTGGTACAGTTCCGTTTTCTGAAGCTATTGGTTTTGTATTAAACATTGATGATGAAAAAGATGTAGACATGGCATTTTATGTTACTGCACATGAATTGGCTCATCAATGGTTTGGAATGCAAGTGGAAGCTGCTAATGTTCAAGGGCAACTTATGATATTGGAAACCTTGTCGCAGTATGCAGCTATTATGGTATTAAAACAGGAGTATTCCGAAGAAAAAGCAGAACAGTTTTTAGAGCTTCAAAAAGATAAATATTTAGAAGGAAAACAAAGAGAAAGTAAAGAAGAACCATCTCTTGCATTGGTAGAGAATCAAGATTACATCTATTATGCAAAAGGAGCCATTAACATGTATGAACTTCAAAAAAATATAGGAGAAGATAAAGTTAATTTAGCTTTAAAGCGCTTTCTTGAAGATTGGAATACAACAGACGGAAAATTAAAAAATAGCACAAATAGATATGCAACAACTCAAGACTTATTAGGATATTTTAGAATGGTTACACCAGATTCGCTTCAGTATTTAATACCTGATTTGTTTGAAACAGTAAAACCTATAAAATAACTGTAATCATAAAAATCATTTACCATGAAATCTTTTATAACAAATAAAGCACCTCTTTTAAACGTCTGTAAAAATTACAATCGGGTACATGATTACTTAACTGAAAACTATGGAATAATTTCTCTTGATATTTCTTCTTAGCTAGAATACAACAAGTTACAAAATATTTAATACTTTCACAAGAATTGTGCAACAGGAACATCGTGTATAATTAATTGCTTGGTTCTAGCTTACCAGAGAAAATTCCTTCGAAATTTTCTCTGGTAAGCATTTGTTTACTAAATTAGTTACTTAACCGCGCAACTCTAACCAAACACAAAAACGTTACCACACGTAGAACACAATACACTTAATATTAGTAGATTACAAATTAAATAAAAGAAAAATACATTTTTTTGTGATTTTTTAAGCCCTTCAGATACTAATAGAATGTAATTAATCTTTCAATGCATACAAAAAGAGAATTTATAAGAGTTATCAAAGAGAACGAAGGCATTATTTATAAAGTAACGAGGCTTTATACAAATAGTACTGAAGATCAAAAAGATTTGTACCAAGAAATTGTGTATCAACTTTGGAAATCGAAGAGCTCTTTTAAGGAAAACTCTAAAATTAGTACTTGGATGTATCGTGTTGCACTAAATACTGCAATCAGCAATTTGAAAAAAGAAAAAAGAAAAGGAACTAGAGTATCCATTGACAATTTTCTTTTGAATCAAATGGATCAAGTTGATACAGTTATGGAAGAAAGAATTACACTTTTATATGCGCATATAAAAAAGCTCAGTATTGTAGAAAAAGGAATTATACTGCTTCATTTAGAAGGCAAAAGCTATGATGAAATTGCTACAATCACAGGTTTTACTGCTACCAATATTGGTACGCGTTTAGCCAGAATAAAAAATAAATTAACATCTCAAATTAAGAAATAACAACATTATGGAACTTAAAGAAATGAAATCCTTATGGGAAGATATGAGTCAAAAAGTTGACCAACAAAGTATATTAACAGATAAGTTAATTATAGATATGACCAAAGAACGTTTTGATACTAAAATGCGATCTATCTCAATTCCAGAATCTATATCTGCACTCATCTGTTTTGCTGCTATAATTTATATTATACGCAATTTTAATTCTTTAGATGAATGGTATTTGCAGCTTACGGGCGTATTTGTAATAATCTCTTGTTTGCTATTACCAGTGTTGTCTTTAAAATCAGTTCAAAAAATGAAGTCTGTGCATATATCTAAAAGCTCTTATAAAGAAACTGTAGAAGCCTATGCAAAAGGGAAATCAAAGTTTATGCAAATTCAAAAAATAAGTTTTTATATAAGCTTTTTAGTACTTATAGCTTTGGTTATTGTATTTGGTAAAATCATGAAAGGTATTGATGTATTTACAATGACAGAAAAACTAAATTGGCTAGTTCCTTCTGGTATTGGGGTCTTGTACATATTTGCGCAATGGGTACTAAAAAAATATAAGAAAGCAACAGATTCAGCAAATACTATATTAAAGGAACTAGAAGACTAGCCCTATCATAATCTAATAATCACAATTACTTAACGTATTTATTTTTATTCTGAATTTTATTCGGATAGGAAAAATACATTCAAATTCTAACACATTTAAATATCATAAAATGAAAAAAATACACATCACATTAGCTTTATTGTTATACTCAGTTTTGAGTTTTTCTCAAGACATTACAGGAATATGGAACGGAACAGTAAAACTAGGAGAAGATAAAGAACTCAATTTTATCTTTAATATTAAAAGCATTGAAAATGAATACGTTACAGAGTTTTCAATACCCGCACAACGTGTTGCCGGCCTAAAGCCTCAAAAAACAACCTTTAACGATGAAATATTGCTAATTGATGGAGCAAATTTGGGCATAAAGTACGAGGGAAAATTTAATGAAACTTCAAAACAGTTTGAAGGAAAATTTGCTGAAGGAGCAAATACACTTCCTCTAAATTTAAAAAAAGGAGCGTTAAAATTAGAACCTAAAAATAATCGTCCTCAAGAACCTACAAAACCATATCCATACAATGAAGAAGAAGTGGTTTTTGAAAATGAAGAAGCTCATGTATCACTTTCTGGCACATTAACTTTACCTCGAAACAATAAAAAATCTCCAGTGGTTATTTTAATTAGCGGAAGTGGCCCTCAGGATAGGGACGAAACTGTTGCAAATCATAAACCTTTTTTGATAATTGCAGATCATTTAACTCGCCAAGGAATTGCAGTTTTACGTTTTGATGATCGTGGAGTTGGCAAATCAACAGGGAATTTTAGCAGCGCAACAACTAAAGATTTCTCTACAGATGTTATCAGTGCTGTAAAGTATCTAAAATCAAGAAAAGACATCGATTCTGATAATATTGGCTTAATAGGCCATAGCGAAGGTGGTATTATTGCCCCATTAGCTGCAAACCAAACAAAAGATGTGTCTTTTATTGTATTACTTGCTTCTACTGGCATTCCTGGAAGTGAAATTTCATTAATGCAATCCATATCAATGAGACCTTTTCCTGTACCTAATGAAGCAGCCTATGAACAAGCGATTAGAAAAGCTATTAAAATTGCGGCTTCAGATAATGAATTGCCAAAAATTAAAAAAGAACTTACAACACATTACAATAAAACGATTGCCCCAATATTAAAGCCATTGGTTGGTAATGATGCCAAAGTGACTGAAATTATTAAAGGGTTAATCGAAACGAGAACTACACCTTGGGTTCGTTATTTTTATAATTACAATCCTGCAACTGAAATTGAAAAACTAAGCATACCTGTATTGTCTTTAAATGGGACAAATGATACTCAAGTAATTGCAGAAATAAATCAAAAAGGAATTAAAGACGCATTGATAAAAGGAAAAAATAGAGATTATAAGGTGATGAAATTAGAGGGTTTAAATCATTTTTTTCAAGAAAGTAAAACGGGTAAAATGGATGAGTATAGTAAAATAGAACAGACATTTTCTCCAACAGCTTTGAAAGAAATATCAAATTGGCTTTTAGAACATATTAAATAATGAACAGAATATATCCGGTAACACGTTATATAAAAAATTTGCCCATTTACCTACACTGATACTCCAGTGTAACAATCATACTCATTATTCATCATAAAGTCCTAAACACAACAATTATTAATCATCAATTAAAAATTACATGTTTTTTTAATAGCGCCAGTTTATAGTGTCAATAGAAATTCAATAAAGAATTTAATTAATGTTTTTATACCACTAAAAAGTTTTTAAAAAACGGAAAACAAAAATGTATAAAAAAAGTAATACAAACGTTGTTTGCAGAACATGATGATTTTGGATTAGCATTTATGGCAACTACTTTTCAAAATTGTAATATAGACTTTTCTCCATTGCCAATGATCTTTAAGCAGTCAGCGAAAAATATAAAAACTCCACTTACAATTATAGCAGCTGAAAAAGACATCATGTTTCCAGGTAGAAAAATGATAAAAAGAGCTAAACGAACTTCCCCATCACTAAATGAAATAGTCTTGTTAGAAAATTCGAAATATTGGGTTTGTTATTGAAGGTATACTGTTTTTAAATACCTCTATAGTAATCTAATATTTTTACTCTCAATAAATACTCATATATAGTGATGTTGAGTTTCAATTTAGAGGAGTCCATATTATTTTTACTAGTGATATATTCTACAATATTAGAAACACCGTTATTAAATCTCACTTCGTTAACACGAAAAGACTCTTTATAAGCTTTTACTTGATTTTT
>JBNMNV010000111.1:0-9085 GCA_051278125.1 Polaribacter sp.
AAGAAGATCATCAAGATACTTTAGAGTTGATGAAGTATGTAAAATATGATTTCGGTTTTATGTTTGCCTATTCTGAAAGACCCGGAACTTTAGCCGGAAAAAAGATGGAAGATGATGTTCCTTTTGCGGTAAAAAAACGCAGACTGCAAGAAGTTATTGATTTGCAACAAGAACATGCTTTGTATAGAACACAGCAACATTTAGGAAAAACAGAAGAATTTTTAATCGAAGGTACTTCAAAGAAAAATCCGAATGAATGGAAAGGTAGAAATACACAAAATACAGTTGCTGTTTTTGCAAAAGACGATTATCAATTAGGAGATTTTGTATTGGTAAAAGTTGAAGATTGTACTTCTGCTACTTTAAAAGGAACTGTTATTGGGTATTCGGATAATAATTAAAAAGCCCATCCTTAATCCTTACCCAAGGGAAGGAAACGATTATGAAATAAAATAAAAAAAGAGGCAAGACGACGTTTTAATTTAGGAAAAATTAAAATATAAAGTAAATCACACAAGAGAGTTTTCCCCTTTGGGGAAATTAAAAGGGCAATATGGAAAACATACAAGCAATAAAACAACGTTTCGGAATTATCGGTAACGATATTCAACTTAATAGAGCTTTAGAAAAAGCGGTAAGGGTTGCTCCTACAGATATTTCTGTGTTAGTTACTGGAGAAAGTGGTGTTGGTAAAGAAAGCATTCCTAAAATTATACATTCTTTATCTCACAGAAAACATGCAAAATATATTGCTGTAAATTGTGGAGCCATTCCTGAAGGAACAATTGATAGTGAATTATTTGGCCACGAAAAAGGCGCTTTTACGGGAGCAACCCAAGACCGAAAAGGATATTTTGAAGTTACAGATGGTGGAACCATTTTTTTAGATGAAGTAGGCGAATTACCTTTAACAACCCAAGTGCGTTTATTGCGTGTGTTAGAAAATGGAGAATTTATAAAGGTAGGTTCATCAAAAGTTATCAAAACAAATGTTAGAATTGTAGCCGCAACCAATGTAAATATGCAAACTGCCATTGAAAAGGAAAAATTTAGAGAAGATTTATACTACAGATTAAGTACTATAGAAATTCATTTACCTCCTTTAAGAGATCGAAATGAAGATATTCATTTATTGTTTCGAAAATTCGCATCAGATTTTGCTCAAAAATACAGAATGCCTTCTATTAGATTAGATGAAAATGCTGTTAGCATCCTATTAAAGTATCGTTTTCCAGGAAATATTCGTCAATTAAAGAATTTAGCAGAACAAATTTCTGTGATTGAAGAAACGAGAGTAGTTTCCGCAATAAAACTGCAACAATATTTACCAAATAATAAAGGAAATTTTCCGGCAGTAATTGGTGGTAAAAAAGAAAATGATTTTTCTACAGAGCGTGATATCATGTATAAAATTTTATTTGATATGAGAAATGACATTAACGATCTAAAGAAGTTGACATTAGATTTAATGAAAAGCGGAAATACCGAAGAAGTTCAAGAAGAAAATCATCAGTTGTTAGAAAAAATTTATAGCAATCAAGAATTAAAAGATAACGATATTGAAGTTTTAAAAATTCCACAAAATTCATCCGCAGAAAAAGAATACGATTTTATTGAAACCATTGAAGAAGATGAATCTTTATCTTTGCAAGACAAGGAAATTGAAATGATTAAAAAGTCGCTCGAAAAAAATAATAATAAACGCAAATTAGCGGCAAAAGAATTAGGAATTTCTGAAAGAACTTTATATCGAAAAATTAAACAATATGATTTGTAAAAGTGTGTAATTGTTTAAAGGTTTATTTGTTTAATTATTAACCATAGTGTCAGTTCGTGTAATTTCGATTTTTCATCGAAATTATATCGAAAACTCTTAAAATTATGAAAAAAATATTATTTATAGCCTTATTTTCAATCAGCTCTCTATTTTTAATAGCCTGCGGAGCATATTCCTTTACAGGCGGGAATACAGGCGATGCAAAAACAATTCAAATTGATTTTTTCCCGAACCAAGCACCCTTAGTAGAACCTGTTTTAACGCAACGTTTTACAAATGATTTACAAGATTTATTTACACGTCAAACCAACTTAACCTTAACCTCTTCTAATGGCGATTTATATTTCAGCGGAGAAATAACAGGTTTTAGAGTAACACCAATGAGTGGAACAGCTGATCAAACTGCTGCGCAAAACAGATTAACAGTTACTGTAAATGTTCGTTTTATAAACAAGTTAGTAGAAAAAGATGATTTTGAAAAAACATTTTCTTTCTATTCTGATTATGATGCCAATGCTCAATTAACAGGTGGTATTTTAGACGCTGCTTTAGATGAAATTGTAGAACGGCTTACGCAAGATATTTTTAATGCATCGGTTGCAAAGTGGTAAAATAGTTCAAAATTCATTATTTAAAATTAAAAGTTGAAAACAGCTAATTTTATAAATCTATTAAAAAACGAATCTAAAATTGAGCAGGCAACTACTGCTGAATTGAAATCGATTGTTGAAAATTTTCCATATTTCCAGAGCGCGAGAGCCCTGTATCTAAAAGGATTAAACAATCAAGATAGTTTTAAATACAATAAAGAATTAAAAGTAACAGCTGCTTACACCACAGACAGAGCTGTTTTATTTGATTTTATTACCTCCAAAGAATTTAAGAATTCAGAAATAATTCAAGAACCTACTGCGCAAACCGTTTCTAAAGAAAAAGAAACTGGTGTTGAGAAAGAAACTGAACCAATTTTAAAACCTATTAAAAAGACTGAAGAAATTGAACAAGTTTTAGAAGTTGGCAAACCTCTTCCTTTTTCAGAATCAGAAAATTATTCTTTTAATCAATGGTTGCAATTATCCACAAAAAAACCAATCAACAGAAAAGTATCGCAAGAAAATAAAGAAGAAAAAGTTAATGATTCTTTAGAAATTATTGAAAAGTTTATTCAAAATAACCCCAAAATAAAACCGCTTTCTAAAGACAAAAGTGTTGCTATTTCAATTACCAAAAACAAACAAGATTCCTCTTTAATGACAGAGACTTTAGCCAAAGTGTATCTGGAGCAAAAGAAGTACGAAAACGCCAAGCAAGCATACCGAATATTAAGTTTGAAATATCCAGAAAAAAGTGGTTTCTTTGCAGACCAAATTAAAAGAATACAAATTTTACAAAAAAATAAATTATGAGTTATACAGCATTTTTAATTCTAATCTTAGTTGTAGCAGTCGCTTTAATATTAATCGTTATGGTACAAAACCCAAAAGGCGGAGGGTTATCTTCTTCATTTGGAGGTGGTGGAGCACAATCTTTAGGGGGTGTTCAGAACACAAACAATTTTTTAGACAGAACCACATGGACATTGGCTATTGCTATGTTTGCTTTAATTTTATTAGCAAATTTTGCAATTCCTAGAGCAGGTGATAACAATGTTAATTTAGAGAACACTTTAGAAGGAACAGCTCCGATAGAAAACACAGTTCCTGCTGGAAACGATAGCATTCAATAATACAACATTATACAAACTACAAAATGCCAACGTAAATGACACGTTGGCATTTTTTTATGCAGTAATTTTAGCTTAAAAAATCAATGAAAGAAAAATTGTCAGTTTTAAACTATTGGCATAATTTCTGACTAGATATAGGTTAGTAAATTAATACTTAACCAACCTATTTCAGATAGGTTAAAATTTATAAATAAACATGGGATTAAACATTAAGCCTTTAGCAGACAGAGTTCTTGTAGAACCTGCTCCAGCAGAAACAAAAACAGCATCTGGATTAATAATACCAGACAACGCAAAAGAAAAGCCTCAGAAAGGAACTGTTGTAGCCGTAGGAAGTGGTAAAATAGATGAGCCATTAACGGTTAAAGTCGGTGATACTGTGTTATATAGCAAATACGGAGGTACAGACTTAAAATTAGAAGGAACGGATTATTTAATGATGCGTGAATCTGATATTTTAGCGATTATTTAAAGTATTCAGTTTACACTTGCAGGCAGCAGTTGTAACGATTAAACTTTTAAACAATTAAACGAATACACAAAATTAAAAAACAAATGGCAAAAGATATAAAATTTGATATAGAAGCTAGAGATGGCTTAAAAAGAGGAGTTGATGCACTTGCAAATGCAGTAAAAGTAACTTTAGGACCTAAAGGTAGAAATGTAATTATTTCTAAGTCTTTTGGAGCACCTACAGTAACCAAAGATGGTGTTTCTGTTGCAAAAGAAATTGAGCTAGAGAACCCATTAGAAAACATGGGCGCTCAAATGGTAAAAGAAGTTGCTTCTAAAACCAACGATTTAGCTGGTGATGGAACAACAACTGCAACTGTTTTAGCACAAGCAATTGTAAAAGAAGGATTGAAAAACGTTGCTGCAGGTGCAAATCCTATGGATTTAAAAAGAGGGATTGATAAAGCTGTAGCTGCAATTGTTGCCGATTTAGAAAAACAAGCCCAAGAAGTTGGTAATTCATCAGAAAAAATAAAACAAGTTGCAGCAATTTCTGCAAATAATGATGATGTTATTGGCGACTTAATTGCAACTGCTTTTACCAAAGTAGGTAAAGAAGGTGTTATTACTGTTGAAGAGGCTAAAGGAATGGAAACGTATGTGGATGTTGTAGAAGGTATGCAATTTGACAGAGGTTATTTATCGCCTTATTTTGTTACAGATGCAGATAAAATGATTGCAGATTTAGAAAATCCTTATGTCTTGTTATTCGACAAAAAGATTTCTAACTTACAAGAAATTTTACCAATTTTAGAACCAGTCTCTCAATCTGGTAGACCTTTATTAATTATTGCTGAAGATGTAGATGGCCAAGCATTAGCCACTTTAGTCGTGAATAAATTAAGAGGTGGTTTAAAAATTGCTGCTGTAAAAGCTCCTGGTTTTGGAGACAGAAGAAAAGCAATGCTAGAAGACATCGCAATTTTAACTGGAGGTACTGTAATTTCTGAAGAAAGAGGATTCTCTTTAGAAAATGCAACATTAGATTTATTAGGAACTGCAGAAGGAATTACAATTGATAAAGACAACACAACTATCGTAAATGGTGCTGGTGATGCAGAGGCTATTAAAGCAAGAGTAAACCAAATTAAAGCCCAAATAGAAACAACAACTTCAGATTACGATAAAGAAAAACTACAAGAACGTTTGGCTAAATTAGCTGGTGGTGTTGCCGTTTTATATGTAGGTGCTGCTTCTGAAGTAGAAATGAAAGAAAAGAAAGATAGAGTTGATGATGCTTTAAATGCTACAAGAGCTGCAGTTGAAGAAGGTATTGTTGCTGGTGGTGGTGTTGCTTTTATTCGTGCTAAAAAAGTACTAGAAAAATTAGTTACAGATAATTTAGATGAAACAACAGGCGTACAAATCATTAATAAAGCAATTGAAGCACCTTTGCGAATTATAGTTGAAAATGCTGGTGGTGAAGGATCTGTAGTATTAAACAAGGTTTTAGAGGGTAAAAATAATTTTGGTTATAATGCTAAGACAGACGAATATGTAGATATGCTTGAAGCTGGAATTATAGATCCTAAAAAAGTAACTAGAGTTGCTTTAGAAAATGCAGCTTCGGTTGCTGGTATGATTTTAACTACAGAATGTGCTTTAATCGACATTAAAGAAGATGCTTCTGGTGGTGGAATGCCTTCAATGGGTGGTGGAATGCCAGGGATGATGTAATATCGAATCATCATAGATAATTAGCTTACTCTTGTTTTTTGACCGTAAGTTAATCTTCTTTTTAGAATTATAAAAGTCCGTTAGAATTAATTTTCTAACGGATTTTTAATTTCTTGAATCTAGCTTTTTAAAAAAATTAATTTGGTAATTTTTCTTAAAAAAAACTATTTGTAGGTGTTTTTTAAGCGTAAATATTTTTTATTTTCGAGAATAATTAAAAAGTAATTACCTGCAATCTTGAAAAATAAAACTTTAACACTTTGGCATCAATCTTGATAGTTTTTAGAAAACCTCTACTAAAAAAGTTATGGAAACTAAAAAATACTTAATTGTATTAATTGCTTTATTTTTTTATGTAAGCACCAACTCACAAGAAACTGAAAGTATAGAATTTCTTTATTCCAGTTACTTTGAAAATACTAGAGAAATTCCTTATTTACATCTTAACAAAACAACTTTTTTAGAGGGCGAAGAAATTTGGTTTCAAGCGTATATTTTAGAACAAAACTCCAAAAAACCTCATCCGACAACTTCAAATTTATATGTATCTATTTTTAATGATAAAGGAGAACTTAAAGACCAACAGTTAATTCATATAACAGAGGGTAAAGGTGCTGGAAGCATTTATTTAGATTCTACGTATACAAAAGAAACCTACTATTTAAAAGCGTCTACAAATTGGATGAAAAATTTTAAAGAAGATAATTCTTACACTCAAGAAATAAAACTGCTTTCAAATAAAAGAAAAACAATCATAAAAACGAATACAGAAGATGCGTTTTTCGATTTTCAAGTATTGCCTGAAAGTGGCTATTTCTTAGAAGATATTATAAATACTGCAGGAGTTCTTATCAAAGATAAAAACGGAAAGGGACAAAAAATTATAAAAGGAATACTTAAGGAAATTGATTCAGATAGAGTCATAGGAGATTTTTCCACAAACAACTTTGGTTTAGGAAAATTTAGTTTCTTACATCAAAAAAATAGAAGGTATATTTTAGAAGCCACTTTAGATAACGGCTCTGTAATTAATGAAATTCTTCCTATTGCAGAAAAAAAAGGAATTACAATGCAGGTAGATAATCAGAATACTAAATTCCTAGAAATAACGCTAATTGCAAATAAAGAAACATTTACAGGTCTCAAAAATTTAGATTTCAAAATTTGGATTCATAATACAAATACGTACTACAAAAACACTATTTCCATCAATAAAGATGAACTTGCAAAAACGCTCTTCATAAAAAATAGCAAATTATCAAAAGGCGTTAATATTATCACTGTTTTTGATCAAGACAATAACCCTTTGTTAGAACGTTTGATATACAACCATACTGCTGATTTATTTTTTGAACCAAAAATAACTTCTAAAACTATCTCTCAAGATTCCATCTCCACAACAATTAGCAACCCTACCAATAAAAAAATATATGTAAGCGCTTCTTTTTTACCAACAAATACAAATGCTTACAAACCTGATAATAATATAATATCTAATTTTCTTTTAAAACCTTTTATTAAAGGTAGTATTCAAAATGCAGCTTATTATTTTGAGAACATCAACAGAAGAAAGTTGAACGACCTGGATCTTCTTTTACTTACACAAGGTTGGAGTAAATATAGTTGGAGCAATATTTTTAATAAACCACCTACTATAAATTTTGATTTTGAAAATGGTATCGATGTTAAAGTAAATTTAAATAAACGTCTTGGAAAAAAAGAAAAAATTTTAATTTATTCAGTTGAAAATAATTTAATTAGAGAAATACTACCGAATCAAAAAACAGACACTATTAAAAATTCATTTATCACAAAAAATTCTGAAATTCAGTTTTCTCTCAAAAATAATATTAGATATCTAGAAGTAGTACCTATTTTATCATTTTCTAATGGTAAAATTTTAGAAACTATCAATTTAGATACATTAAAAAATAGAGATGTAATTTTTAAACAAAAAGAAGTACTAAGTTCTGATTATACAAAATTGATAAATGGAACGGAAGTTTTAAATGAAATTATTATAATTGGTGAAAAAAAGTATAAAAATGAAACCAGAGGAAAAGCCACAGCTTTTAAAAAACTAAATTTTAAGAATATGGCTTTTAACCAAAATAGCTTAGTAGATTTTATAACACCAATATATGCGAGATACATCAGGACATTATCTCCTTTGAATACCTTTTATTTAAACAATGAAAACATTACAGGAAAACTCTATGCCTTAATAGATATAGAAATGGAAGAAGTAAGAGAGATTAGATTGGGTACCTGCATAATTGGTCGATGCAGAGAAATGCATATTTACACGTATTCATTAAAAGAATTTTCTAAAGTTCAAGTAAAATCTACTAAAATAAAATTAGATGTAGGCTTTCAAAAAAATAAAGAATATTACCAGCCGAAATATTCTTTAATAATTAAGGAAACTTATGAAAAATATGGTGCAATATATTGGAAATCTAATATAACGATTAAACCAAATAGTACAACAGAAATCCGGATTCCTAAAAAATATCAAGATAAAATTCGCGTTTTTATTGAGGGTATTTCTGAATCTGGAAAGATGATTTCTAATGAAAATGTGATAGGATTAGATTAAAATAAAAATCCAATAGGAAGTAAATTAAACAAAACAACTATAGAGCGTTTTATTTCACAACAAGAAAAAACATTGAAGTGAAAGAAGCCTGCACAGAATAAATTACACTGCCTAAATTACCGTGTTGAAAAATAAGCGAATAACACTTAATTTTTCACACTTTCCTATGGCTACTATTCATTGATAAATTTCTTTACACGCCTTATTATATTGATAAGCATTAAAATTTAACATTCAAAGAATACCAAATAAACATCAAAATCACTGATTAAATTTATTATGATATCATCTCAAAAAATATATCAAATTTTTAATCCATCAATTGAGAGTTCAATTGTTATAAATTTCGAAATTTTTGATTGCCAATATTACGAACGCAAGCAGACCTTTTACACTACTTCTAATTATTGATATTAAGATAAAGCTAACTCAGTTCAGAAATTTCCATGAAATTTCTAAGTTCGTGTTTCATTTAGAAACTTGGAGGAAACAAAAGAATAAATAAATTGGTAGATAATTTCAGAAAGAAGTATCCAAAGCGCAAAGCATTGTTAGATGAATTGAATAGCGTTTAAAAGTAAAATATATGGAATAAAGGAATTACGCTTTTAAACAGTGTACATTGAAAATGGTCAAGATAGTGATACTATTAAAACTTATGGCCTGTTTAAATGTTCTTCTACGTTGAAAGGTCTGCGCTTCGGAATCACCTACTATTTACCTAATCAATACTTTAAGCAGCCATCGAAACGAAAGGATCTATGTAAAATTTAGAATATTTTAAAAACCCTTA
>JBNMNV010000112.1:0-9080 GCA_051278125.1 Polaribacter sp.
TGTAAAAAAGAATATTTTTCAGACCTGATAGGTTTTTAAAACCTGTCAGGTCTTTCAATTTTATCAAAATTTGGTTTAAATTCCCTTCTATAAAATGTTATAAATTTTCTTTTTATTTGAAAATAAACAAGACACCCAATTATCGGAAAAAAGAAAACAATACAAATCCAAAGGATATTGTAAATTTTATATTTAAATCTTGTTTTTGAAATATCAATAATTGCTTGCAACCATAAAATTGTAATCAATCCAATTAAACCATAAAGCATAAAATTCCCCAAGATTGCTTTGTGTTTTTATTCTACAGTAAAGTTTTGATCTAAAAAGAAATTGGCTCGTAAATCATAATTATTAATTTCTTCGTAATAAATGATTCTTTCAGCTAATTGTTTTTTTAGATAACTCCCAGTATCCCATTTATTGTTTTTATTTTCATCAATAATGGCTCTAATAGTATATTTTTTGGGCTCTAATAAATCGAAAACTAATTTTGTAGAGGTCGTTATAAATTGACGCTCTACAAGTTGATCTTGATCTTTTCCAGATAAGATTTCAATGATTAAATTTTTAGAATTTATGTTCTCTATATTGATTGTTATCCTACCATAATCATCAATCTTTTTTGTGTTTAGCTTATACGTTAAAGTATCGTTTTTTACATCATAAATATCTGTAAATGAATTCGGTAAAAATTTTAAATTGTATTTCTGTTCAGGGTCTTTTTTAAAAATAAAACCTATTTTATTTTCTTTTTTAGACGAAAGTATTTTGTAATTAACAGCAATAGTATCTTTGTCAAATAAACTAATTTTACTAGTATCTATCTTTATAATAGGAGTATTACTCGTTAAAAAGAAAGTGTCTCTAAAATGAAAAGTTTCTTTTACCGTAGCGTTCATTATTAAAGAATCTATTTTATTCTTGCGTAACCTTACCGTTAAAGTATCTATAATTTGGTTGTTTGCAACGGTAAAATTTAGGGAGTCTGCCTCAAAAGGTGTAAACCAATAGTTTAAAGTGTCTTTGTCAACCTCAAATTTCGAAATGCTTTTAAAATCAGTAGGTACCTCAGAAAGCATGTTTATTTTCATGTCTTTTCCATCGCCTTCAAAGCCAAATTCTATTTTTCCTCTGAAAACTTCTTTCCCTCTTTTAAATTCATAAGGTTGTTCTTCTTTAAAGATAATGATGGGTTGGGTAATTATGCTGTCTCTAGGCAATTGAATGGTATCTGAAACAAAACCAATTTTATCGTTTTTAGGATCAAAAATATAATCGTTTATAGACTCGTTTAAAGCAATCATTAAATAGTTGCCTTTTTTTAAATTTGTAAATTTAAAAATTGTGGTATCTAAGGTACTTGTAATATAATTTGGTTTCTTATTATATACAATTGAGTCATTAAACGTACTATCTATTCTGTACAATAAAATATTATTTCTTTTTGGAGTTTCAAGCAGTTTAGCATCTTTAATAAAACCAGAAGTTGTTAAGGAGTCGATATAGCTGCCCGTGGAAAAAATATATTTAAAATTCTCAAGTTTGTTATTTTCATTATTATCTTCAACTGCGTTTCCGAAATTGAAAATATAGGTAGTGTTCAGAAACAAAGTGTCTAAAAGTTCTATTGTAAGTTGCTTACTTGCAGTTCCTTGAGGTGTTATTAAAGCAGGGTATTTTAAGGGCGGGGAAATCACGAGCTGCTTATTAAGATCTTTTAATTTTATAAATTCATCAAAAAATAGTTTAATTTCTTTTTTATTAAAATTGATGCTTTCATAAGGCGGATTTGCAGTTACAAATATAGGTGCGTCTTCATCTTTCGGACCACCTTCTGGTCTGCCAGTTCTAGCGCAATTAGAAATAAAAACGAGTAGGATGATAAAAAAGAAAAATCTGTAAAAGGTTTTCACAAAAAAATAAATTTAGTACAAATTAACAATTAATTTTTGAATATAAAATCATAAAACTTATTCTGTATACGCCATTGTTAGAATACTTATTTTACAATTTTTAGATTTCTCGAATTCTTTGGCACAAGCCTCTAAAGTTGCTCCGGTAGTAATTACATCGTCAATTAACAAAACATGTTTATCATTAAAAAAAGAAGGGTTTTGTAATAAAAATTTAGTTTCTAAATTTTTAAAACGTTCAAAACGAGCTTTAAAAGTTTGGGTTTTAGTAGCAGAAATTCTAATTAAATTATTTTCTTTAAATGGAATTTTCAGATGATGACATAGCCGTTCCCCGAATTTCGTTACCTGATTATAGCTTCTTTCTCTTAATTTCTTAGGATGCAAGGGCACAGGAATTATAAAATCTACGGTTTTAAATTCTTGATTTTCTTTTAAAATTTCACCAATCCAATTTCCAAAAAAAAGACCAACTTCCTCATTCCCCTTGTATTTTAAGTCATGAATTAATTTTTGCGTACTTCCTTTTTTTCTGTAGTAAAGTAAAGAGAATGCTTTTTCTAATAGAATACTACCATAAAAAGTTTGGGTAACTTTATTATTTTTAAAATCAATAAAATTAGTCATTGGTAAGTCATGTCTGCAAAACGTGCAAATCACGGTTTCATTTTCAACTAAATGCTCATTACAAATTGTACATAAATTTGGATAAAAAAGATGGAATATATCTTTTAAAAGTGTCATCTTTACAAAACTTTTTTCAGAAAGATACTTAATAAATAAGAGAAATCAATTGTCTAGTAAAATAAAATTTTTTCAAGAAGCTGTAAAAAATATCAAAACATTAGGAACGGTTGCTCCAAGTTCTCGTTTTTTATCCAAAAGGATGTTAAAAGAAATTGATTTTACGAAAGCAGAAGTTTTGGTAGAATTAGGTCCAGGAAATGGAGCGATTACCAAATACATTTTAAATAATTTGGCATCAAATGCGATCTTAATTTGTTTTGAGATTAATGACAATTTTTATTGCCAATTAAAAGAATTAAAGCATCCGCAGCTAGTTGTTTTAAAAGTATCTGCAGAAAAAATTCTTTTCGAGTTAAAAAAACTAAAAATCGACAAAGTAAATTATATTATTTCTAGTTTGCCTTTAGCTATTATTCCAGAAGAAATTTCTGATGTAATTTTAGAAAAATCTTTTGAAGCTTTGCACATAAACGGAACCTATATTCAATATCAATATAGTTTAAGTTATTTTAAAAAATTAAAAGAAGTGTTTAAAGAGTCTATTTCACTTGGATTCGAGCCTTTAAATATTCCTCCTGCTTTTATTTATCGATGTAAAAAAGTCGAGTAATTTTTGCTTGAAAAAATGTAGCAAACCTTTATATTTGCCGTAATTATGGCAAAACAAGAAGATCAATTTAAAAAAGTTTTATCGCACGCAAAAGAATACGGTTATGTATTTCAATCCTCTGAAATTTATGACGGTTTAAGCGCTGTGTATGACTATGCTCAAAACGGAGTTGAGCTCAAGAAAAATATTAGAGATTATTGGTGGAAAGCAATGGTGCAAATGCATGAAAACATTGTAGGTATTGACGCTGCCATTTTAATGCACCCAACTACCTGGAAAGCTTCTGGACATGTAGATGCGTTTAACGATCCTTTGATTGATAATAAAGATTCTAAAAAGCGCTACCGGGCAGATGTTTTGGTAGAGGATTTTAGAGAAAAAATTCTAGATAAAATTAAGAAAGATATTGCGAAGGCACAAAAACGTTTTGGAGCGTCTTTTGATGAAAATGAGTTTGTAAAAACAAATACAAATGTGTTGCGTCGTCAAGAACAAATGGATGAAATTACTGCGGAATTAACCAGGGTTCAAGAAGAAGATGATTTAGAAGGGTTTAGACAATTGATCATTGATTTAGGGATTGTTTGCCCTGTTTCTGGCTCTAAAAATTGGACAGAAGTAAAGCAATTCAACTTGATGTTTGGAACCCAAATTGGTGCATCTGCAGAAAATTCTACACAAGTTTATTTGCGCCCAGAAACTGCGCAAGGAATTTTTGTGAACTTTTTGAATGTGCAAAAAACGGGAAGAATGAAAATTCCTTTCGGAATTGCACAAACTGGGAAAGCTTTTAGAAATGAAATTGTGGCACGACAATTTATTTTTAGAATGCGCGAGTTTGAACAAATGGAAATGCAATTTTTTGTAAAACCAGGAACGCAAAAAGAATGGTATGAACAATGGAAAGAAAACCGCTTAAAATGGCATTTAAGTTTAGGTTTGGGTGCGGAAAATTACCGTTTTCATGATCATGATAAACTAGCACACTATGCAGATGCAGCAGCAGATATCGAATTTAATTTTCCTTTTGGCTTTAAGGAATTAGAAGGAATTCATTCTAGAACCGATTTCGATTTAAAAGCACACCAAGAATATTCCGGAAAGAAATTGCAGTATTTTGATCATGAAGAAAATAAAAGTTATGTGCCTTATGTGGTAGAAACTTCTATTGGTTTAGATCGTATGTTTTTGGCTGTATTTAGTAATTCTTTACAAGAAGAAGAATTAGAAAACGGAACAACAAGAACAGTTTTAAAATTACCCGCAGTTTTAGCACCTTTTAAAGCAGCTATTTTTCCTTTGGTTAAAAAAGATGGTTTGCCAGAAGTTGCTCGTAAAATTATGGATGATTTAAAATGGGATTTTAATGTTTTTTACGATGAAAAGGATGCTGTTGGTAAACGTTATAGAAGACAAGATGCAGCAGGAACTCCTTTTTGTATTACGGTAGATCATGATTCTTTAACGGACAATTCTGTTACCATAAGACATAGAGATACCATGGAGCAAAAACGTGTTGCTATTGCAGATTTAAAAGATATTATTAAAGCAGAAGTTGCTGTAAAAACTTGGTTGCAGAAAATGTAGAAACTTGGTTTTTTAAAACAATAAGTCCTCATCAATTTGATGAGGACTTATTGTTTATTTTTTATCCTTAATAGCACAAGTACTGAATCCGAATGGTGCGTAAAGAGGGCAGAAACTTATAAAGCTTGTTGCTACAAATATGCCGGCGACAACTAGAAGAATAATGCCTAAAGTACCAGCTATTACATTTGTATAAAATAGAATACCAATGACAACAGCGATAAGAATTCTTACAATCTTATCAATAGAACCCATGTTTTTTTTCATGATGCTAATTTTAAAATATGAATGATTAAAGTTAATAAAAAAAACCTAAAAGACTAACTTTTAGGTTTTTTAATTTTATAGATTGAAGTATTTTTATAGCCTCCATCCAATATTTAAACCTATTCTAGGGACTAAAACTGGTGCGTCAGAACCAAATAAATTACGTCCAACGCCTGCATGAGCGTCAATAACTAAACCACTTTCAGATCTGTATTTTGTGCCGACACCAACTCCTAAAGCACCATCGGTATACTTAATATCGTAATCTCCAGAATTTTTTACCGTTTCTTTTTCACCAAAATTGATACCTACAAATCCTTCCCCAAAGAAATTCCATTGCTTATCTGTAGAAAAGTAATGACGATAATACGGCGTAATCATAATGTTTTCATTGTATCGAAAATCAATATCTCGCTCTGCCAAATTAAACAATGCAGAGATACCTAAAGAAGAATCATCCGTTACGTAATTTTCATAAGAAAGCTCTAAACTTTTAATTACTAAAGCATCTGCGATATCTAACTTTATTTCTTTTTGAGAAAAAGCATATGTGCTTAGAAATAGCGTAAAAATTACTATTATTTTTTTCATAGAATACTTGTTAAATACGTATTTATTTGTATTGTATCAAAAGTACAAAATTCTATTTATCTGAAATTAAAATCTATATCCTAATGAAATACCGAATCTACCAACAACATCGTTATCCAAAAAACTTTCTGCATCAGATTCTCCAATAAGATTTCGTCCTACACCCAATAGAACTTCTGCTGTAAAACCATATTTTGTTACAAATTTTCCACCTACAGAAATCCCTAATGCAAAACTTGTTTCACTAATAGTATCAACCAAATATTGGGAAGACCCATTTGTAAATGAGTAAATTTCATCTTCATACGTATTTAACATACCAAAACCTTCAACAAAAAAACCTCTAGCAAACGTAGTTTCACTAAAAAACCACCTGTAGTAAGGTGTTGCAGAGAATTTTTTAGGAAAATTGACATTGTCATTGTTTCCAGAAAAATTATAAAATACAGAAAGACCGTACGATGAATTTGCATTTATTAATTTTTCATAAGAAACATCTATGGATGCAAAAGCGATGAGGTTAAAAGCATTAATTTTGAGCTCATATTTTTTATCTACATCTTGCTCGTACACTTTTCCTTCATTTTGTTGCGCTATCGAACTTAAACTAAATACAGCAACTAAAAATAATACAATTTGTGTTTTCATAATACTCTATTTTTTGCGCAAATATATGTAAAGTTCTACCACTGAATGCTCAAAAATATTTTAATTTATGGGTTAAAAATAGTACAGTATTTTTTATCCTTTTGTAAGTACGAGCACAAGTTTACATGCCAGAGAGCATAAAAATACCACTTGTAATAATTTTTTTATCTTTCAATTGCGCAGCGTTTAATACTTCTGTGAATTTTTCATTTTCTAACCCTGTCTCTAATTTTATTTTATCCAAATAATACGTTTCATTTTCAAAATTATCGAGCGCAAAAACAAAAAAGTTTTCATCAGTTTTTATGATCGCACTTTTGGGTAAAGAAATCGCTTTATTAGATTGCGTAATAATATCTGCTTCTACAAACATTCCTGTAATAAAACGTACGCTTTCATCTTTTAAATGCCCGTGAACTTTTATAGTTCTATCGTTATTGATAGATGTCCCCACTAAATGAACTTCTGCCTCGTAACTTTGGTCAGAGGCTTCTGGCACTCTAAATAGTATTTCTTGCTCTTTTTTAATGTTTAGAATATCCTTTTCAAAAACGTTTAATTCTAAATGAATATGGTCTGTATTTACAATTTCTAACAGTTCACTTGAGGAAGATACAAAAGAACCATTACTTACATTTACTTTGGTTACATAACCATTGATTGGCGCATACAAATTAATACTTGATGATATTTTGCCCTGCTCAACATCTTTCGGATTGATGCTCATCATTTGTAATTTTTGACGCAAACCGTTGTAACTTGCCAAACTACTTTTGTAAGTGCTTTCTGCTTTTAGGTAGTTTTTTTGTGAAGTAATTTTCTCTTCAAACAAGGTTTTTTGTCTTGTATATTCATTTTTAAAATAGTCTAATTGTGCTGAAACTTCTAAGTATTGTTGCTGAATTTCTACAATATCTGTATTGGTTAAACTGGCTACAAACTGCCCTTTTTTCACTTTGTTTCCAACCAATAAAGGAATTTCACTAACATACCCACCAATAAATGTGCTTACACTCGCTCTGTTTTCTGGCGGAACATCGATCATGCCATTCGCTTTTACAACGGTATTAAAAGATTGTTCTGTTAATTGTCCAAACTGCATATTTTCACTTTCAAATTGTTGTTTGGTAATTTCTATTTTAGTACTTTTTTCTGATACTTCAGTCGTAGATGCTGTTGTTTGTTCTTTGTTTCCACAAGCAAAAAATAGCGTTGCAAATAAAAGGATATATAGATTTTTCATTTTTAAAAAATATTTAAAATAAGATGATTGATATTGATAACTGTTTGATTGTATGCATTTAAATTGTTGAGGTAAGACAACTCAATGTCTTTCGCAGTTTCCAAACTTTGAATATATTGGAAAAAGTCGATTTCTCCTTCTTTAAACGTAAGGTTTACAGTTTTTAAAATTTCGTTTTTTAGATTTTTACCTTGTGTTTCGTAATAATTTACGGCTTCTTCATATTGTTTTAGTATCGCTAAAAGCGAATTATATTGCGCTTCTAGTTTTACTTTATAATCTTGTTGCTGTTCAGAAACAACTTCTCTTGCTATTTTTGAAGCCTTAATCTTTGAAGCATTTCCAGAAAATAAGAACGGAATTTTCAATCCAAATTGATAGCCTCTTAAACTGGTATTCAGTTGATTGTTGGTTCCTTGAAAATATTCGACACTAATATCTGGCAACAAGCTTTGTTTTTCCTTCTCATACAATATATTTTGATAGTTTTTGGCATTCTCAAAATATTGCATTCCTAAATTATTTTTAGTCGAAATATTTTGCAATGCCAACTTTTTTAGAGGTTCATTAACCGTTTCTAAAGTATCAATTTGCACTACACTCTTTAATTGTTCTTTTGAAAAGTTGATCTCTTGCAAAGCTTGTTTGTAGAGTGTTTCCAATTGTTTTTGTTTTGATTTTGCAGTAATCATTTCTAAATAATTGGTTTCACCCAATTCAAATCTACGTTCAGATTTGCTTGCAAAATCTTGATACAAACTATCTAAAAATCGATACGTTTCAGCCTTGTTTTTCGCATAACTTAATTTATAATAATTGGTGTATACTGCTTTTTGAACTTGCTGAAATTGTATGTTGTAGTTCGTTTCTTCTAAACTCGATTTTACTTCATTTAGCTTTTTATCTGTAAAATAAACCGTTGGAAATTTAAAATCTTGTGCAATTCCGAAGACCCTTAAAGGGAGGTTGTTTAGCGCGATATTATTCTCATCATAACTATAATAAATAGACGTTTTATCAAAACTAAACGCGCTTCCAACGAAAGCGTTGCTTTCATCAACCTTTAAGCTTGATGCTTTTAAACCCGCATTATTTTTGAGTGCCAAAGCCAACGTTTCATCAAGAGTTAGTTTAGATTGTGCATTTACGTTCACTATAGAAAAGAAACCTATAATGGTTATTAGAATGGTTTTGTTCATTTTTAGTTCTCTTTTTTCTTCAAACCAAGCATATAAAACAGGTAAAACCACTAAGGTTAAAATGGTTGCCGTAATTAAACCACCAATAACTACAGTTGCCAATGGGCGTTGTACTTCTGCGCCTGCATTGGTAGAAATTGCCATGGGTAAAAAGCCTAAGGCGGCAGCGGCAGCCGTTAATAAAACAGGTCTTAAACGTTCGGATGTTCCTCGTTTTATACGTTCTTCGATATCTGTAACTCCTTCTTCTTTTAGTTCTTTAAAGTGTTCTATTA
>JBNMNV010000113.1:0-9051 GCA_051278125.1 Polaribacter sp.
AGCCCAAAGAAACTCTTGAAGACCTTATTGTTCATACTGCAAAAGACTACACAATTCAAGATGCTAAAAACAAAACGGTAACGTTATATAATGAAGCAAATATTACTTATACTGATATTGATTTACAAGCTGGAGTTATAATTATTGACTACAAGAAAAACAGATTGTTTGCAAAAGGAATTATTGATAGCACAGGGTATACACAAAGACCTATTTTTAAACAAGGAGGACAGGAATCAGAACAGGATTCTATCATCTATAACTTTAAAAGTAAGCGTGCTTTAATTTATGGTTTAAAAACAAAACAAGGAGAAATGTTTACGTTTGGCGAAAAAACAAAACAGGTAAATGACTCTACGATCTACATTCGAAATATACGATTTACAACATCAGAAAAAGAAGTACCTGATTATTATATTAGAACAGATAAAGCGAAATTAGTTCCCGGTAAAAAAATTATTGTAGGTTTAAGTAATTTGGTTTTAGCAGATGTACCCACTCCATTATTTTTGCCTTTTGCCTATTTTCCGATGACAGAAACTAGTGTCTCTGGTTTTTTAATTCCTGCTTTTGACACAGGAAGTAGCGACCGAGGAATTGGTTTTCAAAACGGAGGATATTATTTTGCATTAAGTGATTATGCCGATTTAACCCTTACTGGCGATGCATGGTCTAATGGAAGTTGGGGATTAAGAACAAATTCAAACTACAGCAAACGCTACCGATTTAATGGTAATTTTAGTTTCAATTTTGAAAACATTATTAATGGAATTCGAGGTTTCGATAATTTTTCTAAATCTAATAATTTTAACGTAAGATGGAGTCATAGTCAAGATGCCAAAGCAAGTCCTAATTCAAGATTTACGGCTTCTGTAAATTTAGGTAGTAGTCGTTTTTTTAGAGAATCTTTAAACCAATTTAATGTTGCTCAAACGCAAAACAATACATTTAACTCCTCTGTAAATTACAGTAAAACTTTTGTGGGTACTCCTTTTAATATGGCTGTTACGGCCTCGCATCAACAAAATACAAATACGCAAAGCATATCAATGACATTACCATCTTTAACGGTGAATATGAATAGAATTTATCCTTTTGCAAAAGGAGGTGTTAAAAACAACCCAATTCAAAAATTAGGTTTTAACTATAATATGCAAGGGCAATATTTAATAAATACTACAGATGATGATTTTATGACCAGTAGAATGTTTGCAACAGCAAAATCTGGTGCTCGCCACAAAACAGGCACAAATACAAATATTAAAGCATTTAAATATTTTACGTTATCGCCAAGTGCTAATTACGAAGAAACCTGGAACTTTAATTATATTGAAAAAAACTATGACGAGGATACCAATACAGTTGTTACAGATACTTTAACTGGTCTTAAAACCTATAGAACTTATAATATGGGTGTTAGTTTGTCTACAAATATCTACGGAAGCTTCAACTTTAAAAAAGGTAGATTAAAAGCCATTAGACATACTTTAAGACCAACAATATCTTACAGCTATAGACCCGATTTTGGCACAAAATATATAAGACAGGTGCAACAGAGTGAAAACCCTTTGAACCTAGCAAACTACACAATTTTTGATCAAAGTTTATACAGAGCACCTTCTACCGGTTTAAGTAACTCTATTGGTATTTCGATAAATAATGTTTTAGAAGCAAAAATGGCTCCTAAAGACCCTGATAGTGATGAAGAGGACGAAAAAATTACACTTTTAAACAATTTAAATTTTAGCAGTTCTTATGATATTACAAGAGATAGTTTAAGATGGTCTAATGTTTCTTTTAATGCCGGAACAAGATTATTTAAGGACAAATTAGCGTTGAATTTTAATGGATCTTTAGATCCATACCAAGTTATAGATGTAAATGGAAGTGCTGTTAGAATCGATAAATTTAATCCAAATATTTTTAGATTAACCAATGCAAATTTAACGGCTAATTACTCTATTGCTAGCACTGATTTTGATAAAAGCAAAGAAGATACCAAAGAAGAGAACGAAAATAAAAACGGAAATGGTGCGAATAACCCAACGGATACTATGGGAGCAGACATAGATCCTACCAATAGAAGGGGCGGACAAAATCAATCTAATACTGATAATAAAACTACAAAAACTGACTTATACAGGGCAAAAATACCTTGGACTTTAAACTTAGTTTATTCTGCTAATTATACTAACAATGGATTAAATCCAGGTAGTATTGGTGTGCATACTTTAGGTTTTAGTGGTAATATAGAATTGTCACCCAAATGGAAAGTTGGTTATTCTTCTGGTTATGATATAAAAAATGGGGCATTGTCGTTTTCACGATTTAATTTTAATAGAGATTTAGATAGTTGGCAATTCAACTTTAATTGGGTGCCTTTTGGTACAAATTCTTCATATACATTTTTTATTGGTGTAAAATCTTCTACGTTGGCAGATTTAAAATGGGATAAAAATAAGCCACCAGACAGAAGGTTGTTTTAATGGTTAATTGGTTGTTGAATTATAATAAATTCGTTGATAATCCTTTAAAATTTATCAACGTTAAAGCTTTTGAAAATTTAAAATTTAATAAAACATGAAAAAAATAATCAGAACATCAAAGGCTCCTGCTCCTATTGGACCTTATAATCAGGCAATTTTAAGCGGAAATACTTTATACACTTCTGGACAAATTGCCTTGCATCCAGAAACTGGAGAACTAGTTTTAGAGTCTATTAAAGCAGAAACAAAACAGGTAATGGAAAATATGAAAGAAGTTTTGGCGGCTGCTGAAATGACTTTTAAAAATGTTGTAAAAGCATCTATCTTTATTTCTGACATGAATAATTTTTCAGAAATTAATAGCATTTATGCAAACTATTTTAATGAAGAAAACGCACCTGCAAGAGAAACTGTAGAAGTTGCAAACTTGCCAAAATTTGTTAATGTAGAAATTAGCATGATTGCCGTTAAGTTCTAAGTAATAGTATACCATTTTAGACATATAACGCCATAATACATCGTTTCTTTTTCGCTTACTTTAGTTTAAAAAATTACCATTTTATTTTACGGTAAATTCAAATCATAAATGGTATAAGCGAATTCAATTTAAGTACACAATATGATAAACTTAATTGAGATACAAATCAAAAAACCTGATAGCAATAAATGCTATCAGGTTTTATATTTTAAAAGGCTACTCTTTTATTACAAAGTAGCTGCATATTCAATTAAATCTACAATTTTAGTTGAATATCCCATTTCGTTATCATACCAAGCAACAACTTTTACAAAATTATCATTTAAAGCAATTCCTGCTTTAGCATCAAAAATTGAAGTTCTTGTATCTCCAACAAAGTCTTGAGAAACCACCATATCTTCAGTATAACCAAGAACACCTTTCATTTCTTCGCTTTCTGAAGCTGTTTTCATAGCCGCACAAATTTCTTCATAAGTTGCTCCTTTTTCTAACTTTACAGTTAAATCTACTACAGAAACATCCATTGTAGGAATTCTGAATGCCATACCGGTTAATTTACCATTCATTGCAGGAATTACTTTCCCTACTGCTTTAGCAGCACCTGTAGAAGAAGGAATTACATTATGAATTGCAGAACGGCCACCTCTCCAATCTTTCATAGAAGGACCATCTACTGTTTTTTGAGTAGCGGTTGCTGCATGCACAGTTGTCATTAAACCTTCAACGATACCAAAGTTATCATTTAAAACTTTTGTAATTGGCGCTAAACAATTTGTTGTACAAGATGCGTTAGAAAAAATTTGCTGATCTGCTTTTAGTTCTTTGTTGTTTACACCCATTACAAACATTGGTGTATGATCTTTAGAAGGAGCAGATAATACTACTTTTTTAGCACCTGCTAATAAGTGTTTTCCTGCAGTTTCTTCCGTTAAGAAAAATCCAGTAGATTCTATTACATATTCAGCTTCTACTTCATCCCACTTTAAATTTGCTGGATCTCTTTCTGCAGTAATTCTGATTTCATTTCCATTTACAACTAACATACCATCTTTCACTTCTACAGTGCCATTAAAAGCTCCATGAACTGAATCATATTTAAGCATATATGCTAAGTAATCAACATCTAATAAATCGTTAATTGCAACTACTTGCACATTATCTCTTAATACTGACGATCTAAATGCTAATCTTCCTATTCTTCCAAATCCGTTAATTCCTACTTTTATCATTTTATCTTAATTTAAACTATTATGTGGTCATAATATCTGACACACGAATTAATTCTTTATTTATTTTTGATTGACCTTTAATGGCTTTCTCAAGAGGTGTAATCGCTATTTTATCGTTCAATAAGCCAACCATAAAATTAGATTTCCCTTCCAATAAGCATTCAACTGCCTTAACGCCCATTCTACTTGCTAAAACTCTATCAAAACAAGAAGGAGAACCTCCTCTTTGCATATGTCCTAGCACAGAAACGCGCACATCATATGCAGGTAAGTGCTCATTTACATAATCTTTTAATTCAAAAACATTTTTACCTGTTTTATCACCTTCTGCAACAATTACAATACTCGATGATTTTCCAGATTCTCTACTTCTTTTTAAAGAATCTAATAAGCGCTCTAAACCTAAGTCTTCTTCAGGAATTAAAATTTCTTCTGCACCTGCACCAACACCTACATTTAATGCAATATGCCCCGCATCTCTTCCCATTACTTCGATAAAAAATAATCGATTGTGTGAGGATGCTGTATCTCTAATCTTATCAATAACCTCAACCACGGTGTTTAGAGCAGTATCATACCCTAAAGTATGGGAAGTACCAGCAATATCGTTATCAATAGTTCCTGGAATTCCCATTATTGGAAAACCAAATTCCTGACTAAAAATCAATGCACCCGTAAAGGTTCCATCTCCACCTATCGTCACAAGAGCATCTATTCCCGCTGCTTTTAAAGATTCATGAGCTTTTTGTCTTCCTTCTTTAGTCATAAAATCTACAGACCTTGCAGATTTTAAAAAAGTACCTCCTTTATTGATGATTCCTTTTACACTACGTGCATCTAAATTTACAAAATCGCCTTCAATCATTCCTTGATAGCCTCTATAAATTCCTGCACACTCTATTTTATAATAAGCACAAGTTCTTACAACAGCCCTTATTGCCGCGTTCATGCCTGGAGCATCACCTCCAGAAGTCATAACACCTATTTTTTTAATTTTCTCCATATTTCTAGCGTAAAAATAATTCTTTTTAATGATTAAACATAATAAAATTACGAAATCGTTTTAGACTTAAACCTCCTAATTTTAAAAGGAAATAATAATGTTTCTGGTGCTAAAATATTTTTACTTTATTCAATGCAAAAAACACCAAAACAAGAATATTTTAATCGCCTGAAAAATTAATTAAATTTTTAATTTTCGGCTTTATGGTATCTTTTTTAATGTACTCTTTATTATTTTTAATAGCTTTTTTTAGGCCAATTTTAAAAAGTAAATCTGCAAACGAATTAAAATTCACTTGGTAAGACAAACCTACGCCTTGGGTGTAACCTTCTTCTTGTTGAGAATATTGAATTTCATTTTGACGATTAAAAATAACACCTCTAAAACTACCTTCAGTATTTAATAATACTTCTACTTTTACCTCACCAACAACACTAGACTGCGTTTGTGCGCCAACAGGTACACCTACTTTACCGTTTATAATGACACGGTCGCTAACCTGCGTACTTACCGATACATCCACTTGATTATCAATATTTAATCGATCAATATCATTCCCACTTTCTCCCTGTTGATAATCTACTCCTAACTGAAACTTACTATCAGGTGTATTTAATAAATTAGAAAAAGCACCTGCAATTGCGCTCGACGCGGTTCCTGTTAGTGTATTATTTACATCAAAACTTACCCTATCCGGATTTCTAAAAGAACCAAATGCTAATAATGAAATAAATTGTGTTGTTTTTTCATTTATATTGTTATCATTTAAAATAAACTCTAACTCACTAGCAATAGTAGGATCTACGTTTGTAAGTTGAATATCCAACTCTTGTTTAGAATTAAATAAACCTCCTGTAATTCTTGTAACTAAATCTATTTCTTCTTTTCTATTAGAATTAAAATTTTGCAATAAAACGCCAGGATTTGCTTTTGCCTTATAAATTGCTGTTACATCTAAATTAGCTTCGTACGGATTTCCTCCCCAAGCAACGGTACCTCCTTTTTGAATAATAAAAGGTTTGTTAATAATGCCTCCGTATTTAAAATCATAGACACCACTATTAATTCTATAATCTCCAAACATATCAAACTTACCTCTAGTATTAATTTTTATTTGAAGATTTCCTGAACCTCTGCCTGTTAATTGACTTCCACTAACTTCGTCAATAACTACCTGCGCTTCGGCATCATTTGTAACTTCTAAATCAATATCTAAGGACAAACCCTTTAGGGCTTCTTGCGCAATTTCTCTTTGCCGATCTTCAGTTTTCAGTTTATCCAATTGAAAATGAATTAATCGATAGCTATCTACAGTTTCTACATCTTTTAAGGGTACTACAAATTTTGTCCCGGGGTTTGTTTTAGCATTGATATTGATGGTTAATTTCTCTGTTAAACCAGAAATACTAACAGTACCATCCATAAAAGCAGTTCCATAATACAAAGCTTCGTCGGTGTCTTCAGTATCTAAAGCTACTAAATTATCCGTAACTATTTCTAAATCTAAAGACCAAAGTTCTAAATTTTGATGTGTAATTGCTCCTAATAACCTTCCTTTCGTATTGTATTTTGTATCTGATAATTTTACATCTTCAATAATAAAAGATTGTTGATCTAATAAAATGGTAGATTTGCCTTCAAAATCATAATCAACATTTAAATACGGGAATTTTAAACCTGCATTTTGCAATGTTAAAGTGCCTTGCATGTCCGGATTTCTTAAAAATCCTCTGAGCTTAAAATCACCAGAAACACTGCCTCTTAATTTCGAAATCACATCTTTGCCTAATGGGCTAAATGCTTGTAAATCGTAATCTTCCAAAAAAACTTGTAAATCTATTAAGGGTCTTTTTTTCGAAAAATCTAACACTCCAGTGGCGTCAATACTTTTTACTTTATCATTATTGATTGATAAATCTACCTTGTACTTTTCATAAGAATTATCGCCAATAATATTGATGTCCAATTTTCCTTGCTTAAATTTATTGACTTGAAAATCTTGAATTACTAATGCCGCTTCTGGTTTGTATACATTTTCTTTTTGAATAAAATCTAGATGACCAGAAACACTACCTTTTAATAACAAACTATCTATTTCTGGCAAAAAACTTTGAAGTTTTACCTTTGTTAAATCTGCTAATAGTATTTTTTCTGTATCGCCATGAAAATTTCCAGTAAATTCAATTTTTTGTTCTCCTGAAACCAATTTAAATTGACTAAACGCATAATCATTGTTTTTTAAGTCGAAGGTAATTTTGTCCGTGTTATTTTCATCAGGATTAATATTCCAAGCCGTATTTTTAAATACAAAAGTAGATTTCTCAAAACCTAATACAGATTTTGTATCCTCATTAATAGTATAGAAAAAATCTAAATTGAAATTTTCATTATTCTTTAAACCTCCATTAAATTCTGACTTGAAATATAAGGTATCATTTTCAGTCCTATTTAAAAGATTTAATTTTGAAATGTTGTAATACTTTGTATTTACTTCTGATGCGGTTAAATGCGAGTTATAAAGCGGATTTTGATTGTCTGTTCGTAACAGCATGTCTTTTAGCTCAGTACCATAAGCATCTATTCTAGGCGATGAAAACATTAATTTTAACAGATTCGTATCCGATTGAATTTTCGCTTTTATCTTCGTGTTATCATCAATATAAATTTCTGGAAAAAAAACATTTACAATTTGATTATAAATGGTAAAGTTAAAATCTAAAAACTGATTGGGTGCTACTTGATAAGGTTCATAATTGGTATAAATACTCCCTAAAGCGTTTTGTGCAACTTTAGATACTTCATAGAATGTAAACTTACCTTTTAAATATCCTTTTGCGATGTCTTCTGATATTAATTCGACGCTTTTAATACTATCTTTTAAAGAAGAAGAAACTTTAAACTCTTTAAAACTAAATTCTTGTTTTTGATTGGTATAAAAAACATCTTTAAAAATAGCATTTCCAACAATATCATCAAAAGTATTACCTTCTACATCTAGTTTTATGATGCCTTTTAAGTGAGCAATGCTATCTCTTACAAAAAGATTAGTTTTTTTTAAATTTAGATAGGCAATATCTGACTTAAAATCAAACTTATGCACTTCAGAGGATAAATCGGCTAAACCACTAAAATTCATTTTAAAATTCTCGTCATTAATGGTTAACTCACCGTCAAACTTATTATTTTGATATTGGCCATTTGCCACAATATCATGATAACTATATGATTTAAATTGTAATTCTGAAACCTTGCCTATAAAGGAGGTATTCACATTATCTAGCGTGAAACCACTTCCATTTACATCTCCTTTTAAAGAAATTTCACTAAATAAAGTGTTATTAAAAAAAGTACCAATATTAAAATTATTCAAGGCTAGTTCGCCATAATAATTGGCATGATCAATATTGTCAATATTAGAAATTAACAAATCTGAAACTAAAGAACCAATTTCAGAATTCACAGAAGTAGTAGCTTCCATTTGTGTGGGTGTTACCTTAATATGGCCTTCTAAATTGAACTTGCCCAATTTTTCAAATTCAGAAGGTAACCTGCTTCCTAAAACATTAGGCAATATATTTTTAAGCCCTCTGTAGGTGGCTGTTAAGTTTGTAAGATTGCCTTCAAAAATAAAGCCTCTTTCTTTGTTAACGGCATTTACAAAAGATAAATCGCCAGATATTTTTAAACCTTTTTTTGAAGATAGTTTTAATTTTTTTAAATCGAAGTTGTTTAGTTTTCCTGAAAAATCACCTATCATACTAATAATATCATTACCACTTAATTCATTATAAAAGTTCTTGATATCTTGCACGGCTACTTTACTTTTATCGAAGCTCGCATCTATTTGTACTTTAT
>JBNMNV010000114.1:0-9042 GCA_051278125.1 Polaribacter sp.
CCATTTCTGTTGATTTTTTTAAATGCTTACAAATGTAAAAATTAGTTCGATGCCTTGCAATTATTTAAAAATTCATTTTGCTTAAAAAACACTTATAAGTAGGTATTGCTATGGGTAGATGTAGTTCTTATATTGTCACAAAATTTAAAATAGATTCTTATGAAAAAAATTACGCTTTTACTTTGTACGTTTATGAGCTTGTCCTTAGCAAGCCAAACAAAATTAACTTCTAGTTTAATAGAAAGTTATAATGGCAGCACTTAGCAAAATAGCGATAAAACAGCATATAGTTATAACGGAAACAACAATCTAATTTTACAGGATGGAGAATCTTGGAATGGTAATGCTTGGATACCTGATTATAAAATGGAATACACCTACGATACCAATGGTAATTTAATTACAAACAAAGAATTTTATGTGACGAATGGAAGTTTTGTAACGGGTTCTGAAGCAACAGCTACTTTTGATACTGCTGAATTAATGTCTAGTTATATACATCCTTTTAAAGATAAGACAGGAATCGATTATTTAATAGATCCAAATGGTATTGTAAACAAAATACTAACTAAATCAGGTGGCGATTCTGACAGAACAACGTATAACTATGGTGAGGCAACTGCAAGTAATAAAGATTTTAATTTGATAGCATTTTCTGTGCACCCAAATCCAAGCGGTAAATTTGCTACAAAAAGAATTGTAAAAAATTAAGAAAAGAAAAGAAAAGATTTGCCCACGAGTTCAAAAATTTAAAATTTTTGAACTCGTGGGCATTTTTTATTTTAAAAGCTGGTATGATTGTTTCGCAATCTCTATTTCCTCGTTTGTCGGAATTACTAAAATTTTAACTTTAGAGGTTTCCGATTGAATTTCTCTAATTTCTTTAGAACGAATTTTATTTTTTTCTGAATCTAATTCAATTCCTAAAAATTCTAAATCTTCACAAGCCAATTGCCTTGTAATTGCTGAATTCTCTCCGATTCCTGCTGTAAAAACAATGGCATCCAAACCATTTAAAATAGCGGCATAACTTCCAATATATTTACGAATTCTATAGCCAGCTAAATTTAAAGCATCTTTACATTTCTGATTTCCATTTGCTGCTTTTTCAGAGATTTCACGCAAGTCAGAATACCCGGTTAAACCCTTCATTCCAGACTCTTTCTGCACTAAATTATTAGCTTCTTCTAGCGTCATTTTTAAGTTTTTCATCAAAAAGAAAATCACAGATTGATCGATATCTCCCGAACGCGTTCCCATCACCAAGCCATTCATTGGGCCAAAACCTAAAGAGTTCTCGATACTTTCTCCGTTTTTAATGGCAGACATGCTGCAACCGTTTCCTAGGTGTATGGTAATGATTTTTGAAGATTTTTTATTTAAAAATTCGATGGCTTTTTCAGAAACATATTTATGACTTGTGCCATGAAACCCATAGGCTCTAATTTTATGTTTTTCTAAATAGATATTCGGAATGGCATATTGATAGGCAATTTTAGGCATGGTTTGATGAAATGCAGTGTCAAAAATTGCAATTTGTTTTGCAGCTGTAAAAATAGTTTCTGCGACTTCAATACCCATTAAATTTGCAGGGTTGTGTAAAGGCGCTAAATCAAATAAATTCCGAATATTATCTTTAACCTCTTGATTTATAAGGGTTGGTTTGCTAAATTTATTACCTCCATGAACTACACGGTGCCCAACAGCCTTTATATCATCCACAGAATTTAAAACACCTTTTTTAGGATCTAAAAGAATTGCTGCAATTTTTTCTAAACCTATTGTATGGCTTTTAATCGCTTGTATTTCTGAATATTTTTCACTTTCTTTTTCATGTGTAAAAATGGCATCATCTAAACCAATTCTTTCAATTAACCCCACACATTTTACTTCTTGAGAAGGCATGTTGATTACTTGATATTTTAAGGATGAAGAACCTGCATTTAAAACTAAAATATTCATATTTATTCTTGATTTGCCTGAATAGCTGTTAATAAAACCGTGTTAAAAATATCATCTACGGTGCAACCTCTGCTTAAATCGTTTACTGGTTTATTTAAACCTTGCAACATCGGTCCAATTGCCAAAGCACCTGTTTCTCGTTGAATGGCCTTGTAGGTGTTGTTACCTGTATTTAAATCAGGAAAAATTAATACAGATGCCTGACCCGCAACTTTAGAATCTGGTAGTTTGGTTTTTGCTACAGACATATCTACAGCAGCATCATACTGAATAGGTCCTTCAATTAATAAATCAGGTTGCAGTTGTCTTACAATTTCTGTTGCTTTTCTTACTTTTTCTACTTCTTCCCCTTTACCAGAACTTCCAGATGAATAGGATAACATCGCTACTTTTGCTTTGATACCAAAGGCTTCTGCCGATTTAGCAGAAGAAATAGCAATTTCTGCTAATTGTTCTGCATTCGGATTCGGATTTACAGCGCAGTCTCCCATAACGGAAACTCTATCAGATAAACACATAAAAAATACAGAGGATACTACAGAAACGCCTGGTTTTGTTTTGATAATTTGCAAGGCTGGTTTTATGGTATGCATGGTGGTGTGAACAGCTCCTGAAACCATACCATCTGCTAAACCATTTAAAATCATTAAGGTACCATAATAGGAAACATCTTTGGTTAAATCTCTCGCAGTTGTTTCCGTCATTCCTTTATGCTTACGAGCTTCATATAAAGTCTTTGCAAATGCAGCATTATGTATGGAATCTTCAGGGTTTAGTATGTTTAACTTGCTTAAATCTAATTGCAAACCTAGTGCGTCTGATTTAGATTGGATTGCTATTTTATCACCTAATAATGTTAAATCGACAATATTTAATAGTTGCAATCTGGCTGCAGCTGCAATAATTCTCTCATCAGTTCCTTCTGGTAAAACAATATGGTTTCTATTCATTTTAGCCTTTTGTAACAAATTATATTGAAACATACTTGGCGTTAATTTTTCTGAATTAAAATTCCTTAAAATATTTTTTAAACCTTGCACATTTACATAAGTATCAAAAGTATCTAAAGCCAGCAATATTTTTTTAGTATTGGTTGCGTAAATTTTAGGTCTAATAGCACCAATTTGATTTGAGACTCCAAAAGTATCACCATCTACAGCAATAATTGGAATGGAAGATTGTACACCTTCAATCAACTTTAAAATAGATTCTTCAGGTATTAAGCTTCCTGTTAAAATAATTCCAGAAATTTTAGGGTAATTACTTGAGGCATTTGCCTGCAATGCCCCTAAAATAATGTCAGCTCTATCTCCTGGTGTAATCACCAATGCATTTTCTTTGATTCTTGTTAAATAATTTCGGAGTTGCATGGCACCCGTGCTATAGCTTCCAATGGCATTATCTAAAAAATGTTCACCAAAAAGAACACGGCCATTTAATTCTTGAGTAACTTCTTTTACAGTAGGATAGGATAAAAAATTAACTTTCGGAACAACATCTATATGGATTTTGGCTGGGATTACTTTTTTTAATTCATCCTCGATATACTCAAGTTCATCAATTTCTACTTTATTTGCAATAACACCAATAACATCCACTTCTTTTTGAATAAAAGATTTATATGAAAGTTGTATTGAGTTGATAAAATCTTTCTTCTTTTTGCCATTTCCAGCACCCACAATTAGCACAGGAACGCCTAAATTTTTTGCAATCATTAGGTTTACATCTAGTTCTGTAAAACCTCCTTCACCAGAAAAATCGGTTCCTTCAATTACAACATAATCGAATTTAGTCTCTAAATATTTGTATTTTTTAATAATGTTGTGAATAACATCTTCGGTTTTTCCTTCACTTAATAATGCTACAACTTCATGTTGTTCATAGGCATAACAATCTTCATAATCGATGTCTAAATTAAAGAATTTTAAAGCTGTATTTGTATGGTTGTCGTATTCACTATTTTCGCCTTTGAAAATGATGGGTCTAAAATAGCCAACTTTAGAAGATTGATTTAACATCATTCTTAAAATTCCTAGAGAAATTAAAGATTTACCGCTGTTAGACTCTATGGTGCTTATATAAATGGCTTTACTCATTTTATGAAAATTTATGGCAAAAATAAGATATAAAAAAATGACTAATTGTGATAATAGTCATAAATTAATGTTGAATTTTAATCAAGGTGAGTGAATAACATTTGACCACCTTTTTTTAAAACTTCTTTTGCTTTTGCATGATTTTCTTCAAAAGTTTTAAGGTCTGTAAACTTGCAAATTCCATAAGAATAATGATATTTAAGAAGTTCTAAATCTTGTTTTTTAAGTTGTTTGCTGTCTGATATACAACTGGAAAATATACTTTTACAAGGCAGTGCGGAGGTTGTAAAGAATCTTCCTAAAGTCTGGTAAAAATATTGAATTAAATGATTGGCAATTATTGCTTTGTCATTGTCAGTATTTCTTAGATTGATTTCTAGTTTTGCATCATAAATTCGTCCATTATTCCAAAAAAGATAATAATTTAGCGCATTATTGCCTTTTATTTCCTTTGCATATTTTGTTGAATTTTCATCGTCAATTTGATAAATCATATAGTTTGATTCTTTGATGTTCTTGGTATAAAGTATTTGTAAAGAATCTATACTCGATAGTTCTTTTACTTCTTGTTTGATAGCCTTTTTGTAATAAGTATGTAACCCAGGTGCAAAATATATTTTGATAGGTTTTTTCCATAAGCGCATATATTCTTTAGCTTTATTACTAGTTCTGTTCGTGTTTTGATGTTTTTTATACACGATATCGGTGTACACCTTCAAAAATGTAGCACCTTTAGGTTCGTACGGAATGGAAACACCTTGCCTATTTTGATAAAAATTTTTGTTGCTTATCAAAATTAAAGTGTCTTTGTCTTTAAACCTAAAGTTTAAGGAGTCTTGTTTGGTAATCATCGCTGAGTGCCTTTTTTTGTATTGATTTAAAGGCATATAAGCTCGGCTTTCATGCATAAGGGATGCATTTTTATTTCTCGAGCTTTTTCGAATTAGTTTTTTAAAATTCTTTACAAAAACTAAAGTATCTCCTTCGATAAATTTAAAGTTAGCAGAATCTTTTTTAGTGAGTTTCTCGCTAGATATTTTCTTATAAATAGAAAGTTTAACGTACTTGTTTTCTGTTTCTAGCGGATGAATTTTTTTCTGGCCCAAAGAATTCAAACTAATGAAAACAAAAAATAATAGCATTTTCTTTTTCATAGCAATATTTTTTTAGACCTGTAAAACGCCCATATTAAATTTCTTTTCAATAGGAGCGTGGTTTGCAGCTTCAATCCCCATAGAAATCCAAGTTCGGGTGTCTAGCGGATTGATAATGCCATCGGTCCAAATTCTTGCCGCTGCGTAATACGGAGATACTTGATCATCATAACGTGATTTTATTTTATCAAAAAGTTCAGCTTCTTTTTCAGGAGTAATTTCTTCTCCACGTTTTTTAAGTGATGCTGTTTCTATCTGTAATAATACTTTCGCAGCAGAATTACCACTCATTACAGCGAGTTCTGCACTTGGCCAAGCAACAATTAATCTTGGGTCATAGGCCTTACCGCACATGGCATAATTTCCTGCACCATAAGAGTTACCAATAATAATAGTGAATTTTGGAACCACAGAATTACTTACTGCGTTGACCATTTTGGCTCCGTCTTTTATAATCCCGCCATGTTCCGATTTAGACCCCACCATAAAACCAGTAACATCTTGTAAGAAAACTAAAGGTATTTTTTTCTGATTACAATTGGCAATAAATCGGGTTGACTTATCAGCAGAATCGTTGTAAATAACTCCTCCAAATTGCATTTCTCCTTTTTTAGTTTTTACTAATTTTCGTTGGTTGGCAATAATCCCCACTGCCCAACCATCGATCCGTGCATACCCTGTTAAAATGGTTTTTCCATAGCCTTCTTTGTATTGTTCAAATTCAGAATTATCGACCAAACGCTTAATGATTTCTAACATATCATATTGCGCATTTCGTTCTTTTGGTAGAATTCCAAAAATATCATCCTCTTTCTCTTTTGGCGCAAAAGATTGGGTTTTACTAAAACCAGCCTTGTCATAATCGCCGATTTTATCAACGATAAATTTTATTTTATCAAGCGCATCTTTGTCATCTTTTGCCTTGTAATCTGTAACTCCAGAAATTTCGCAATGTGTCGTTGCGCCTCCTAAAGTTTCATTGTCAATAGATTCGCCAATGGCGGCTTTTACAAGGTAACTTCCAGCAAGAAAAATACTAGCGGTTTTATCCACAATTAAAGCCTCGTCGCTCATAATTGGTAAATACGCGCCACCAGCAACACAACTTCCCATAACAGCAGAAATTTGTGTAATTCCCATACTGCTCATTACAGCGTTGTTTCTAAAAATGCGACCAAAATGTTCTTTGTCAGGAAAAATTTCATCTTGCATGGGTAAGTACACTCCGGCAGAATCTACTAAGTAAATAATTGGTAATCTGTTTTCTATGGATATTTCTTGTGCCCGTAAATTCTTTTTTCCAGTAATAGGGAACCAAGCGCCTGCTTTTACAGTAGCATCATTTGCAACTACAATACACTGTTTACCTTTAACATACCCCATTTTCACAACAACACCTCCAGAAGGGCAGCCGCCATGTTCAGCATACATGTTTTGACCTGCAAAAGCACCGATTTCAATCGATTTAGCTTTGCTATCTAATAAATAATCAACTCTTTCTCGAGCAGTCATTTTTCCTTTTTCGTGATGTTTGTCTATTCTTTTTTGACCACCGCCTAATTTTACTTTGGCAAAACGTCTTTTTAAATCAGACACTAAAAGTTTATTGTAATCTTCGTTTTTATTGAAGTTGATATCCATAAAAAATATTTGTAATTATAGGCTAAAATAAGAAAATTTTAATTGTAAGAATTAATAATATTGTCAACTGTTTCGGCAATTTCTCTATGTTGATTTTCTTTTTCTAAACGGATGGGTTCTGCAATTCTTTCTGCGCAATTTTTTACCCCACACGACTCGCAAGTTACGCCAACAATATTTTTCTGAAAAGTGTTTTCCTTTAAAAACTTAAGTTTATTTTTTAAATGAGGTGAAAGCAACATTCCGATGGTTACACTTCTGTTAATGTCTTTTTTAAAAGGATCTGGTGTTGCAGAAGAAAGCACCAAATATTCGTTTTTTTGATCTTCATAGGACGAAATTTGAATGCCAAAAGTGGCTCTTTCTTTTGATGAGTTTTCTAAATCTTGAATTATCTTAATAGCGACCCAACGTCTGCAATAATGTTCATTGTTTCTATTTGCATGCGGAGCTTGTTGCTGTGTAATATGAAGTTCTTTGCTTAATTTGTATTCAGGTTGATTCTCTTTGTGCGTAAAACGCAGGAAAAATAAATTTTTTATTTTGAAAAACTTGGGCAAAATATTGGTTAATCGCTGATAAAAAGTTTCTTGAGAACAATTAAAATGCTTTATTATTTGATGTAATTTTAAAGGTTTCCAGTCTTTCAGCTCAAAGAAATTTGTGAGTTTTTCTGTTAGAATTTCTCTGGGAATAATTAAAGCACCAGCGAAATAAGAGGCTATAAAATTATTTAAAACCTGATCAAAATTCTCAAATTTAATCCAAGGAAAGGTATAAAGTCTATCTTCAATTTTTAGATGATTATACGCCAATTCTTTGGCGAAAATAAATGTTTTTTGCGCTTCAGAAATATTTTTGTCTATTAAAAGTGTTTTCTTTTTTTGGATATAAATATTCCTTAAAACAGTTAAATTATCATATTTAGAAAGTTCATAATCATCAATAGTATAGCCAAATTCTTCGATTAGAATTTCTTCTAAATCAACAGATTTTATTTTTTTTGATAAGTCTATATGATACGAATTAGCAAATTTCTCAACAGCTACTTCAATGTCCTCAAAATAATTGTTGTGCGCTTCTTGGTAAGAACGCAAAGACGCTAAAAAGAAACTTTCTCTCGTTAGATTGTAGTTTTGAGCAATCTTTATAATGGTGCTTATAAATGCATTTACTTTTGCAGGGGCATTTGAAATAATATCAATTAAGTTGTTTTCTTTAATGCCAAAGAGCTCTAATGGAATTTCTTTTAAAATTTTAGATTGTAAAATTTCGCCAATTGGCGCAAGGTTTTTATCTAATTTTAAGGAAACAAAATGGTCATAAGGAACTTCTAAGCTTTCAGAAAGTAATAAAATTTTATCTGTTTTAGGGTATTTTTTTCCTTTTTCAATTTCATTTAAATAAGACTTAGAAAGTCCAGATAATTTTGCCAAACCAAAAAGAGAAAGATTCTTTTCTGTTCTAATTTGTTTCAGTTTTAAACCAAAGATTAATCGAATGTATTCGTCCTCTATTATCATAAAATCAAAGATATGAATAAATAGCGAATTAATAAAAATAAAGTTTTTTTGTAATTTAGCGAACGTTCGCTTGTGGAGTTTAAAAATATTTTATACTATTGCAGTGTAGAAATTAAATCAATCTAATTATGCAGGAAAATATTAGTACGAAAGAAATCAGTTTTAAAGGGTTTAAAATTGATGATTATCAAGATGTTTTAACAAATGAAGCTCAATTATTTTTGTTAGAATTACACGAAAAATTTAACGAAAGAAGACTAAAGTTACTCGAAGAAAGAGAAGTTGAACAAGCTTATTTTGATGCAGGCAATTATCCTTCTTTTCCAGAAGAAACTAAAAATATTAGAACATCTGAATGGGTTTGTGCACCGTTACCAGAAGATTTATTAGACCGAAGAGTAGAAATTACAGGGCCTGTAGATCGTAAAATGGTGATCAATGCTTTAAATTCTGGCGCCAAAACTTTTATGGCGGATTTTGAAGATAGTAATTCCCCGAACATCAATAATAATTTGCAGGGTCAAGTTAATTTAAGAGATGCCATCAATAAAACCATTTCATTCTACAATGAGAAAAAAGAGAAGACGTATCAATTAAACAAAGAAACTGCAACTTTATTGGTGAGACCAAGAGGATGGCATTTAAATGAAAAACATTTTTTGATTC
>JBNMNV010000115.1:0-9013 GCA_051278125.1 Polaribacter sp.
CAAAAGTATAGATAGTTTTAATCAGAAGTAAAGATACTTTTATTCAAAAGTATAGATAGTTTTAATCAGAAGTAAAGAAGTGCTTCTTAAACTACTACAATTTTATCATGTGGTATCCCTATATGAATAGAGGTTAGCATTAAATATACATGTTTAACGCATGTCTGGTTGAAGGCAGTAGAAACCTATTGAAAGCATTCGATTAGTTCTTGACTGCGTTCAAACTGACAACTAATATCTTATGAAATAACGAACTTTAAGTTGTCTAAAGATTAAAATTTGTACATGTGTATCTATGACCTCTAAAATTATTTTTTGATAAAAAGTAATCGAAAAAGAACCTGTTTTACGAGGTATTATATCTTAAAATGGAGAGCGTCTGTGCATTTTAAAAAGTACTAAAAACCCCATTCCGTTTAGTTGATTTCTCTCCTTAGAAGGAGCAAAGAACTAATTGGAATAGGGTATGAACTAAAAAGGAGGACTGCTATAAGGGCAAGTAACACATTTACTGTGTATACATATCTGCATAATACTTTTCATAAGCGCCAGAAGTAATGTCGTCCATCCACTCTTTATTTTCTAAATACCATTTTACTGTTTTTTCAATCCCTTCTTCAAATTGTAAAGAAGGTTCCCAGCCTAGTTCATTTTTTAGTTTTGTGGCATCAATAGCATACCGTAAATCATGACCAGCACGGTCGGTTACATAGGTAATTAATTGATCTGAAGCACCTTTTGGTCTGCCTAACAATCGGTCTGTGGTTTCAATTAATACTTTGATTAAATCAATGTTCTTCCATTCGTTAAAACCACCAATGTTATAAGTATCTCCCAATTTTCCTTTGCTAAAGATAACATCAATAGCACTTGCATGATCATTTACAAATAACCAATCGCGAATATTTTCTCCTTTTCCATAAACAGGTAAGGGTTTGTTGTTGCATATATTATTGATAAATAGCGGAATTAATTTTTCTGGAAATTGGTAAGAACCATAATTATTAGAGCAGTTAGAGATCACTGTTGGCAGTCCGTAGGTGTCATGAAAAGCTCTTACAAAGTGGTCAGAGGATGCTTTAGATGCTGAGTATGGCGAATGCGGATCGTAGGCTGTGGTTTCCAAAAAGAAACCTTCTTCACCTAAAGAGCCGTAAACTTCGTCAGTAGAAACATGGTAAAATAATTTACCCTCAAAATTGCCTTCCCAAGCAAACTTTGCATTTTGCAACAAACTTAAAGTACCCATAATATTGGTTTGGGCAAATGAAAACGGATCTAAAATAGAACGGTCTACATGAGATTCTGCAGCCAAATGAATTACATTGTCTATTTTGTAGGTCGTAAATACTTCCTTTACTTTTTCAAAATCACAAATATCACATTTTACAAAGGTGTAATTTGGCATGTCCTCTATATCCTTTAAATTGGCTAAATTACCGGCATAGGTTAATAAATCCATATTTATAATATGGTAATGAGGGTATTTATGAACTAATAAACGTACTAAATGAGAGCCTATAAAACCTGCTCCTCCGGTTACTAAAATGTTTTTCTTCTCCATTGTTTTTTGGGTATTTTAAGTATAATAAATCTTAAGATTGGTTTCAGTTGATGTTTTTATAATTTCTGTAAACATTCTTTCAAAGAATCTCTCCAATTAGGAATTTCTATTTGAAATGTGTTTTCTATTTTGTTTTTGTTTAATACACTGTAAAAAGGTCTTTTTGCGGCAGTTGGGTATTGTGATGTTTCAATTGCATTTAAGGTAACTTCAATTTCTTTGATATCGAAAATAGCTTTCGCAAAATCATACCAACTAGCCACCCCTTTATTTGAAAAATGATAGACTTCTACCGTTTCAGTATTTAATTGAGGAATGATATCTAACAGTGCCTTTGCCAAGTCTCTTGCATAGGTTGGTGTTCCTATTTGATCTACAATGACACCTAATTCCTCTCTTTCACTGCCCAAACGGAGCATTGTTTTTACAAAATTATTTCCAAAACTTGAGTACACCCATGAGGTGCGCACAATCATGGAATTGGCAGGGTTAATTTGTTGTAAGGCTTGTTCGCCTGCTAATTTTGTGCTACCGTACACACTTTGTGGGTTGGTCTTTTCATTTTCCGTATACGGTATATGATTGGTGCCATCAAATACATAATCTGTTGAAATATGGATGCATTGAATGTTATGATCCTTGGCTATTTTTGCAAAATTTTCAACCGCTAAATGGTTTAGTTTTGTTGCCATTTCTTGGTCACTTTCAGCTTTATCAACAGCTGTATGTGCTGCACAATTTATAATGACCGAAATATTATTTGTTTTTATAAACTCATAAACACCAGCATGATTCGTAATATCTAATTCTTTAAAATCTGTGAAATGAAAATGATAGGCTGGATATAGGTGTGCCAATGCTTTAATTTCAGAACCTAATTGCCCGTTGCCACCGGTTACTAATAGATTATTCATAGTGTGATATTAAATTTTCAAAATGCGTTGCATCTTTAAAAAGAGGTTGTTTGGTGTCTTTAGCTGATAATTGCATTTTTTCAACGGGTAACTTCCAATCAATATTTAATGACGGATCATTAAATGCAAGTCCACGATCACATTGAGGACTATAATAATTATCTACTTTATACGCAAAGGTAGCTTCATCACTCAATACTACAAATCCATGAGCAAATCCTCTAGGAACCAATACTTGCTTTTTATTTTCCCCTGTTAATTCAACGGTAACGTGCTGTCCAAAAGTTTTAGAACCCTTTCTAATATCTACAGCAACATCTAAAACACGACCTTTTAATACTCTTACCAATTTGGTTTGCGCAAAGGGTGGTAATTGGTAATGCAACCCTCTTAAAACTCCGTAAGAAGATTTAGACTCATTATCCTGACAAAAATCAATTTTAAATCCTAAAAACTCTTCCAGTTTATCTTGTCGGAAAGTTTCTACAAAATAGCCTCGGTCATCGCCAAAGACAGTAGGTTCACAAATAATTACATCTGGTATTAATGCTCTGCTAAAGTTCATAGGTTCCTTTTTCGTTTGCTCTTTCTATTAAATATTGTCCGTAACCATTCTTTTTTAAAGGTTCTGCTAATTTTAGTAATTGTTCTCTTGAAATATACTTTTTTTCAAAAGCTATTTCTTCAAGACAAGCAACTTTTAATCCTTGTCTATTTTCTATAGTTTGTATATAATTAGAAGCTTCCAATAAACTTTCATGCGTTCCTGTATCTAACCAAGCGTAGCCTCTGCCCATGAGTTCTACTTTTAAGTTTTCTTGTTGAAGGTATTCTTGGTTTACGGTTGTTATTTCTAATTCACCACGATGACTAGGTTTTACATTTTTGGCAATCTCAACAACACTATTAGGATAAAAATACAAACCAACGACAGCGAAATTACTTTTCGGGTTTGCAGGTTTTTCTTCAATACTTAAAGCATTTCCAGCAGCATCAAACTCTACCACTCCATAGCGTTCAGGGTCTTTTACATAATACCCAAAAACCGTAGCTTTTTTAGCATCTTCAACTGTTTTAACTGCATTCGCTAACATTTTAGAAAATCCGTAGCCATAAAAAATATTATCGCCAAGTACCAAGCAAACATTATCATTTCCTATAAATTCTTCTCCGATAATAAACGCTTGTGCTAATCCATCTGGCGAGGGTTGTTCTTTATATGAAAATTGCATTCCGATATCACTTCCATCACCCAATAACTGTTCAAATCTGGGCAGATCAATAGGGGTTGAAATAATTAAGATTTCTTTAATTCCTGCTAACATTAAAACGGATAATGGATAATAAATCATCGGTTTATCGTTGATAGGAAGAAGCTGTTTAGAGGTTCCTTTGGTTAAAGGATACAATCTGGTTCCAGATCCTCCGGCTAATATGATTCCTTTCATAATTAAGTGTTTGGTTTTAGAGTTTTGGGTTGGGGTACAATAGGTTGTTTGTTTTATTAAAAAAAGATTTATCAAAAGCATTTAATTTTACAAATGCTTACTATGTATAAATATAGTTATTTTCATTTTAAGATGCAAATATGGTCTTTTGTTATTTTTAAGTTTTTATAGATTTCCTTATGAAGTATGCTCATTGATTTTAATGAAGGCGTCTAACGATTCATAGCAACTATTTTATACTTGAACGATTTTCTCGTTAATCCGTGCGATGCATGCTACTTGATAAACGCCAATGCATCCGGAACTTTACCGGTACCAATAGTGCTTACAATTGTAAACGTTTTCATGTCAATTACTTCAATTTTATTTGCGTTGGAATTCGATACAAATGCATATAAACCATTGGGGTGCATTAATATATTAACGGGGCGAGGCGTATGGTAAAGAATTCTCTCTACTATTTCATTTCGTCCAGGAATACGAATGGTTTTTATCCTCTTTTTAGAAACTTGGTCATAAACAGTAATACTGCCACCGCTTGCATTGGCAACTAAACAATAGGCACCGTTAGTAGTAAACTTCAGTTTTAAAGGCTCTTTTTCAGTGGGTACCATGGCAACCACTTTATAGGTTAAGGTATTTATAACCGTAATTGAATTCTCACTTTTATTAGTGACCCAAATTTCTGAACCATCGGGAGTAATGTCAATACTTTCAGTTGTTAATCCGCAAGGAATAATTTTAACGACTTCGTCTTTTTTTAGGTCAATAACACTTACTGAGTTCGACTTCATATTGGTAACATAAGCAATGGATTTACTTGGGTGAAGTGCAACGAGATGACTCTTTTTTTGTTTCGTTTCTATTTCCTTTTCAATACGTTCGGTTTTTATGTTTAGGATACATAAACGATTACGAGCATAGTCAGCAAGCGCAAGTTTATTTGTTTTAGGAATAACTACAATACCATTTACTTTTATTTTTCCTTTTAAATCTATTGTTTTTTCAACTTTGTTGGTTTTTGTATTTATAAAAGTAAGGCGGTTTCCTTTGCTATTGAGCGCTCCAAAATCTGTTAAAATAATCTTGTTATTGTCTAAAGTAGTGATGGCTTCATGCGCTTCTATGTTAATGGGTATTTCTGCTATTTCGGTGCCGGTAAACAAGTCAAAGACTGTAATATCTCTGCTTACTTTATTCATAATGTACAACTTCCCAGTAGTTTGTATGGAGTAAGATGGTAACCTAATTATAAAAACGAAAAGTAGAAGTACTGCGTATATTACTGCAAATGATATGAATACATATTTATAGCGCTTTATAAACATCTTAAAAATAAATTAATTAATTAATCAAAGCTAGCCCATCTGGCATATCTCCTACTTTAATACTGCTAACTATGGTAAAATCACGCATATCAATTACCTCAACTCTACCAGCTGTATAATTAGAGACAAAAGCATACTTTCCATTGGGATGCATTAAAATACCAACGGGACGAGGAGTGCGATACAACACTTTTTCTAGAATATTTTTTTTACCGGGAATAATGATACTCGTAATTTGTTTTTTTGTTTTACGATCATACACAGAAACAGTTCCATCACCTGTATTAGAGACTAAACAATAGCTTCCATTAACCGAAAACTTTAATCGTAAAGGTGTTTTTCCTGTATTTATTCGATCTGTAATCTGATAGGTTTCTGTATCCATAACCGATATAAAATTTTCTTCAATGTTTGTTACCCAAATTTCAGAACCATCAGGAGTTATATCTATACCCTCAGCTTTATTACTAAAAGGAATAATTTTAACAACAGAATCTAATTCAATATCAATGACACTTACAGAGCCCGAATTAATATTTGAAACGTACATCAATGGTTTTTTAGGATGATGCACTAACAAGTGACTAAAGTCTTGTTGTGTTGATATTTGCTTCTCTAAAACACCAGTTTCTATATTTACGATAGATAAATGATTCCCTATATCTGCAACAACACCTACCTTATTAGCTTCTGGAAGTGTAATAATTCCATGAGGCCTTAAACTTTCACCAAGGTCTATTTTTTTTACTATGGTGTTATTCTCGGCATTAATAACAGTGATACTTTTACCATCAGCATCTGGTGAACCATAATTGGTAACAACGATTCTATTTGGACTCTTTACTACTGTTGCTTCATGAGGCTCTATATCCATAGAAAGTTCTTTTATTTGCTTACCTTTAAACAAATCAAAAATAGTAACGCTTTGGCTCGCTTTATTAACAACGTATAACGTACCTTCTGTCTGAATTGAATAGGAAGGTTGTTTTATAAAATAAAATGCCACTAATGATAAAAAAATCAAACCAAAAAAGATGGCTACTTTTTTTAAATTTTTCATAACTGATTTGTTTTAAATTGATCGATGGCAAACTTACAAGCTCTTGCAGTAATCGCCATATAAGTTAATGACGGATTTTGACATGCTGAAGAGGTCATACAACTACCATCTGTTATAAATACATTTTTAACATCGTGCATTTGGTTGTATTTGTTTAAAACAGATGTTTTAGGATCATTACCCATTCTTGCAGTTCCCATTTCATGAACAGCAGATCCTGGAGGAGGACTATTTCTATAACTCCCAACATTTTCAAATCCAGCTTTTTTTAATAATTCTTCGCTTGTTTTTGTCATGTGTTCCATGATTGCCTTTTCGTTATCACCATATTCAAAATGTACTTTTACCAAAGGCAATCCCCATTGATCAAGGTTGTTGTGTTCTAGTGAAATTTTATTGTCATAATTAGGCAATACTTCACCACGGCCACCTAAAGATATTTTCCATTTTCCAGGTGTTTGTAATTGTGCTTTTAATGAGATGCCAATTCCGGTTGTAGTCTTAGATTCCCAGTTTTCTCTTGTTCCTTTTCCTTGAATTCCATAACCTCTTATAAAATCGTTATTTTCTGTTTTTGGATTTAAATTTTGAAATCTAGGGATGTAAATAGTTCCCGGAGATCTACCTTCATAATACTTATCTAGCAAGCCATTAAATGTGCCGTAAGTACCTTCGTTTACAACATGATCCATCAAATTATGTCCAACTTGTAAGCTAGAATTCCCTAGTCCATTAGGAAACGTTTCAGACACCGAATTTAACAAAATAGAGGCGGTTGCAATCGCTGATGCGTTTAAGAAAATGATGCTTGCATAGTAGTTCATTTCTTTTTTAGTGATGGTATCAATTATTGTAACACCTATAGCTTTTTTTGTTTCTTTATCATACAGAACTTCTTTTACAATTGAATGTTCTCTCAACGTTAATTTACCACTATTATAGGCATCTACAAGTGTTGATGAATTGCTGCTAAAATAACCTGAAAATGGGCATCCTCTGCTGCATAAATTGCGGTACATACATTGACCTCTTCCTTTTTTATATTCTGTTAGGTTTGCTACTCTACCATTTATAATAACACGATCTGCATATTGCTTGGCAACACTTTCTTTTAAATGTTTCTCTACAGCATTCATGGGTATTGGTGGTAAAAATACACCATCAGGTAAATGTGGAATCGATTCTGAACTTCCACTAATACCTACATAATCCTCTACATAATCATACCATTCTTTTAAATCTGCGTATCTAATAGGCCAATCAACACCAAAACCATCTTTTTTATTTGCATCAAAATCTAAATCTGAAAATCGATAACTTTGACGCCCCCAAGTTATAGAGCGACCCCCAACTTGATAGCCTCTTATCCATTTAAATGGTTTTTCTTGAATGTAGGGATGTTCTGTGTCTTTTACATAAAAATGTTTGTCTGTAGCATCGCAGTGACTACTTTGTATGGGTCTTTCCGCTAATTCTTCTTTCGTTAAGTGCGTTCTATGTGTAAACTCCCAAGGATGTTTAGATGAAGTTGTAAATTCTGCCTCACCACCTCTTTCTAACACCAATGTTTTTAAACCTCCTTCTGTGAGTTCTTTAGCAGCCCAACCTCCACTAATTCCAGACCCTACAACAATGGCATCAAACGTGTTTATTTTTGTTTGGTTTTTCATAATTAATTTATTTTGTAGCCCAAGCTTTTTGATTTGGTTGTAAAGTGGTTATTGCTTTATAACTGGCAGGAACAGGAGCATAGGCTAAGAATTTTGTTGCGCCAAGTTCTGACGTGCAATAGCCTTCTATGGTTAATGATTTTAGGATGTTAAAAAACGAACGGCCTCTTATTTTTTTATCAACTTTAGCAAAAAAACTTTTAGTATCAAAGGTTTCATCTAGGCTTTCTAGAACTTCTGTTTTTTGTTCTTTTGTGCAGTTTTCAAAAGAAGAATTATAGTTGCTTAAACAAGTATCTTGTAAATCATTTAATCCATTATAAAAACTATTGAATTCTTTGTTTGAAGAACAAGATTCCATATAATCAATAATATATTCATGAACATTTGCTTCTTTTGCACCAGGAGTATCTGTTGCAGGGATGATAACATCTACTATTTCTGAAAGTAAATTTAAATAATTTTTAAGTTTACCTCTGTTGGATGTTCCATAAAAAAAGTTAAAACTAGTAACGGATGCAACTCCAATTCCTACGAAGGCTAAAATTCCACCAATAGCTTTTCTTCTATTCATAATTTTATTTTTTTTGATTAAAGAGCTCTTTTTGATCGTTCCCAGTTCACAGATTGTGTGTTTTTCATATATCTGAAAAACCCTAAAACCACAGATAAATTCATAATAAAGAAATAATAAGGAATAAATAGAATTTTAACGCTCGTTTCTCTATTTTCTAAAAACCAACCTAATAAAGCTGCTGCATAAAACAGCACTTGCAACCAAAACAATACGGAATACAATTTAAAAGAGAATAAACCGTCATGCACGCCAAGTACAGATAAAATAGGAATTAACAATAAAAGACATAAAGGGGTTAACGTCCAGCGTAAAACTCGATGCGAAATATATTGAAAGGATAAGGTTCCGTATTTAAAGATATTAAGCAAAGATCGCAATCTTACAACAGACTGAATACCACCTGCAGAAATTCTAATTTTACGTTTTAATTCCTCTTTTACATTTGCCGAAGC